>CAYWHG010000174.1:0-9074 GCA_964457865.1 uncultured Steroidobacter sp. | reverse complement strand
CAGTAGTAATACACCTGCGTCGGATCGCTGAAGCGCGCCAGACGCGCCAGCTCTGTCTCGATCGGCGACAACATCTTGCGCGCGGACAACAACAGCTCGTTCTTCGGCACCAGCGATGAGGTGATGCGCGCAGCGAGTACCTGCGTCTGCATCGCCAGCGCCTGACGCCAGCCCAGCGGCGGCTCGATGTACTCGACCTTGTAGTTCTTGCCGTCGAGTCCGGCACGCGCCGCGGCGGCATCCAGCGCATCGCGATAGGAACCGAGCTTGTCGACGAGACCGACGCCCGCGGCATCGTTGCCGGCCCACACCCGCCCCTGCGCGATGCCGTCGATTTCCTCGATGGACTTTTCGCGGGCTGCAGCCACATGGCCGATGAACGTGCCGTAGGCGTGCTCGACAGACAGCTGCAGGATCTCCTTCGCCTCGTCCTTCAATGTGCGCTCGACGCTCAGGGCACCGGCCAGCCGTGTCGTGCCGACGCCGTCGGTGGAAACACCGATTTTTTCCAGCGTGCGCTGGAACGTCGGAACCACCGCGAATACGCCGATGGAACCGGTGAGCGTCGCCGGGTGGGCCCAGATCTCATCGGCATCCATCGCGATGTAGTAACCGCCGGAAGCGGCCATGCTGCTCATGGACGCGATCACCGGCTTGCCGGCATCGCGCAGCGCAACGATCTCGCGGCGAATGACTTCCGACGCCAGCATGCTGCCGCCGGGGCTGTCGATCCGCAGCACCACCGCCTTGATCGAATCGTCGTAGCGAGCCTGCCGCAGCAGGCGCACGGCAGAATCGGAACCGATGGTGCCCGGCGGCTGCACGCCATCGAGAATCTCGCCCGAGGCCACGACGACGCCGATATGATCGCTCTTGATCTGCAGTGCATGCGCCGCGCGCACGGCGCTGAGGTAGTCCCAGTGCGCGATGCCCTGGTAGCCGTGATCCTCCTTGTCTTCGCCGACCAGCGTCTTGAGATATTCCTCGGCCTCGTGGCGCGACTTGAGCTCGGTGACCAGCTGGCGCTCCATCGCCACGGCGGCGAGATCGCCCTTGGTCGCGCGCGCCGCCGGCGCCAGCTCGCTGACATAGGCGTCGATGGCATTCGCTTCGAGTCCACGCGCCTGCGTCACCGCCGACTGATACTGCGTCCACAGCGAATTGAGCCAGGCCATGCTCTCTTCGCGCTCGCTCTCGGCCATGTCGGTGCGGCTGAACTGATCGGTGTAGGACTTGAACTTGCCCGCGCGGAAGATGTTCACGTCGACCGCGAGCTTGTCGATCGCACCCTTCAGGAACGTGCGGAAATAGCCGAAGCCTTCGATGAGCACGAGCCCCTGCGGATCGAGAAAAATGTCGTCGGCATTGGCGGCCACGTAGTACTGCGCCTGGTCGTAGCCTTCGCCGATCGCAATGACGCGCTTACCAGTGGCGCGGAAGTCACGCACCGCGGCGGCCACTTCTTCCAGCTTGGCGATACCGCCGCCCTGCATCGAGCCGAGATCGAGCACCAGCGCCTTGATGCGGTCGTCCTTCTTCGCCGCTTCGATGGACTCGACGACATCGCGCACCAGCGTCTCGGCCCGGCCCGTTCCGTAAGCCGCGGCGAGCGCGCGTTCGAGCGGATCGCCCGACAATTGCTCCACCAGCACCCCTTGCGGCGCCACGACCAGCGCGGCCGACTGCGGCACGATGGGGATGCGCGGCGACAGTACCGCCAGCAGCACGATGAAAATAACCAGCAGGACGATGAAGTGCATCACCTTGCGCATCCCATCCAGCAGGCGCCATAGAAAACCGAAGATCGCAGTGATTGTCTTCATGGTCGGTCGTCAATCCTTCACGGCATAACTCAGGCGGTAGATCGCACCGGCCTGATCGTCTGAAACAAGAAAGGAACCGTCTTCGAGTAGCAGCAGATCCACCGGGCGACCATAGACATCGTTGCCGCGATGAAAACCGGTCGCAAACGGCTCGTAGCCGACGGCCTGGTTGCCGTCCAGCTGTACGGTGGTGATGCGGTAGCCGCTCTTTTCCGACCGGTTCCACGAGCCATGCTCGGCGATGAAGACGAGGTTGCGGTAGCGCTCGGGAAACGCGGTGCCGGTGTAGAACTTCACCGCCAGCGGCGCGACATGCGCGTCCAGCAGTTGTACCGGCGGCGTCATCCGGCTGCAGTCACCCAGCCTGGAGAATTCCGGATCCTTGATGTCCCTGCCGTGGCAGTACGGGAAACCGAAGTCGAGTCCAGCGCGCGGCGCTACATTGAGTTCGCACGGCGGCGCGTCGTCGCCGAGGTGATCGCGGCCGTTGTCGCTGAACCAGAGTTCGCGCGTGACCGGATGCCAGGTGAAGCCGACCGTGTTGCGGATGCCGCGGGCAAACACCTCGCGATCCGAACCGTCCGGATTCATGCGGGTGATGACCGCGTAGCCCGACTGATCGCAGACATTGCACGGCGCGCCGATCGGCACATAGAGCTTGCCGTCGGGCCCGAAGGCCATGTACTTCCAGCCGTGATGGCCGTCCTTCGGAAAATCGTCGCGCACGACCTTCGGCGCGGGGATGCTGTCCAGCGAAGACTCGATGCCGTCGTAGCGAATGACGCGACTGATTTCGGCCACGTACAGCGCGCCGTCGCGGAAGGCGACGCCGTTCGGCTGATTCAGTTTCTGCGCGATCGTGCGGGTCGTCGGCTTCGCGCCGCTGCCCGGCGTGCCGCTGACGGCATAGACGACGCCCTTGCGGGTGCCGATGAACAGGGTGCCCTTGCTGCCAAGCGCCATGGAACGCGCGAACGGCACGTCGTCCGCGTAAACCTCGAGCTTGAAGCCCGGCGGCAGGCGGACGTTGGAGATCACCTTGTCGGTGGCGGGACTGGCGCAGGCCGCACCGGCAACGGCCAAGAGCAGGAAGGCTCGCAAGAACGCCAGGATCGGGCGCGAGGGTCCGGGCATGAGGACTCCAAACTGGGTTCGCCCCAGTGTACGCGCCGGCCGCGGATCGTCGCCATCGCCTGTGGGGCCGGCTTTCCTGCGGGATTCCCTTCGGTCACAGCCGGCCTGAAGAATGTCAGGCTGAAGCCTGACCCACAGAAAGAAGCGTTCTTCTTGTGGGTCAGGCTTTAGCCTGACATCCGCGGCCGGAACCAAAAAAAAGGCGCGACGGCCGATATGCCGTCGCGCCTTTCCGGTGCGGTGAAGAAGCGGTCTTAGACCTTTTCTTCGATGCGCGCTGCCTTGCCGGTCAGGTCGCGCAGGTAGTACAGCTTGGCGCGGCGGACGTTGCCGCGGCGCTTCACGCTGATCGAACCGATGGCGGGGCTGTAAGCCTGGAACACGCGTTCCACGCCTTCGCCGTGGGAAATCTTGCGCACGGTGAACGAGGAGTTCAGGCCGCGGTTGCGACGGGCGATCACGACGCCTTCGTAGGCCTGCACGCGCTCGCGGTCGCCTTCCTTCACCTTCACTTCCACCACGACGGTGTCGCCCGGGGAGAAGTCCGGGATCTTCTTGTCACTAGCTTCACGCTCGAGCGTTTCGATGATGTTGGCCATGATTGCACCGATTCCGAAATTGAAAACCTTTTACCCTGGATCCTGCGGTCCACGCCCAGCGCGTTCCGCCTCATGTTCCGCGACGAATTCATCCAGCAGCCTGCGCTGCTCCTTCGTCATCTGCAGCTTCGCCAGCAGGTCCGGCCTGCGCTGCCACGTCCGTCCCAGCGCCTGCTTCGTCCGCCAGCGCTGGATCGCGGCATGATTGCCGCTCAGCAACACCTGCGGCACCGCGCGATCCTCGAACACTTCCGGCCGCGTGTAGTGCGGCCAGTCGAGCAGTCCGGCAACGTACGAATCCTGTTGCGCGGACTCCTCGTCGCCCAGCACGCCCGGCAGCAATCGCACGATCGCGTCGATCAGCACTAGCGCGGGCAACTCACCACCCGACACCACGTAGTCGCCGATCGAGATGCACTCGTCGACCTCGGTCGTCAGCAGGCGCTCATCCACGCCTTCGTAACGACCTGCCAGCAACAGCAGACCCGGCAGCTGCGACAACTCGCGGGCCTTGCCCTGCGTCAGCGTTTCGCCGTCCGCCGCCAGATAGATCCGGCGGCTGCCTTCGGGGAGCCTCGCTCGCGCTGCCCGCAGGGCTGTGCGCGTCGGCTCGACCTTCAGGACCATGCCCGGCCCGCCACCGTACGGCCGATCGTCGACCGTCTTGTGCGCGTCCTCGGCGAACTCGCGCGGGTTGCTCGCCGCGACGCTCACCTGACCGCGTTCAATCGCCCGACCCAGTACACCAACCTGCACGGCCTCGGCGATGAACTCCGGGAACAGCGTCACCACTTCGATGCGCATTCCCACTCCCAACCAAAAACGGCTTCAGCCGACTTCCCCTCTCCCGGTCGCCGGGAGAGGGCTAAGGGTGAGGGGGGTCCGCTCACCAATCGGCCGACCAGTCGAGCACGATGCGCTTCGCATCCAGCTCGACCTTCACGATCCTGTCCTTCACGAACGGAATCCAGTGTTCCTGCTCGCCGCGGACGATGAGCACCGTGCCGCCGGGCGTCGTGCGGAAGTGATCGACCTTGCCGAGCGGTTCGCCCGACGCCGACACCGCGTCGATGCCTTCCAGGTCGCTCAGGTAGTACTCACCCGGCTCGGGCGGCGGCATTTCACTGCGCCACACACCGATGTCGAGGCCGGTCTGCAACCGGGCCTCTTCGGGCGTCTCCAGTCCTTCCAGCTTGGCGAGCACACCCTTGTCGGTGACTCGCGCTTCTTCAACGATGACCGGCCGCCACTGATCTGGCCTGCCGACTTGCCACACTTCGTATCCGAGGATGTTCTCTACCGGCTCGGTATACGACCTGATCTTGACCCAGCCCTTGACCCCGAATGTCCCAGCGATCTTCCCGAGAATGACGATCCGGTCGGAGGCTTGCGCCGGCGTCGTCACGACCTACGGATGCACGGGCAAGGGGTAGAGCGCAATTCAGGAATTCAGGCTGCGACAGCCTGCTTGCGATGCTTGGAAACGAGTTCAGCAACGCGATCGGAAGGCTTGGCGCCTTTGTCGAGCCAGTAATCGATGCGGCCCAGATCGAGCTGCAGACGCTGCTGCTTGCCCGTCGCGATCGGATTGAAATAGCCGATCTGCTCGAGAGCCATGCAGCCCTGACGCTTACGGCTGTCCGTAACGACGATGTGATAGAAGGGCTGCTTCTTCGCGCCACGGCGCGTGAGCCGGATCGTAACCATTGATAAAGCCTCGGAAATCCATGGATGAGGGCGTGAGCCCCGGAAAAGGGCGCGAATGGTACTGAAAAGCCGGGGGAAGGGAAAGGGTTAGGCTGCTGGCGACTGGCCAGAAGAGCCCGTCCAAATTCTGGCCAGCGGCCAGAAGCCAGTTGCCAGCAGCCGTAGCTACATCCCCGGCATCCTCCCCCCAAACGCCCGCATCATCTTCGCCAGCCCGCCGCCCTTGCTCATGCTCTTCATAACCTTCTGCATTTGAAGGTAATTTTTCAGGAGCTTGTTGATCTCGGAGACATGGACTCCCGACCCGGCAGCAATGCGGCGCTTGCGGGAGGCGTCGATGTTCTTCGGGTGTCGCCTCTCCCGCGGCGTCATGGAACGGATGATGGCGACCTGGCGCTTGATCTCCTTGTCGTTGCCCTGGGGGAGCTGCCCGGCTTTTGCCGTCAGGTGGGCCGGCAGCTTGTCCATCAGGGAACTCAGGCCACCCATGCGCTCGACCTGCAGCAGCTGGTCGTGCAGGTCCTCCAGGTCGAAGTCCTTGCCGGACTTCATCTTGCGGGCCAGCTTCTCGGCCTGCTCGCGATCGACGGTCTTCTGGACGTTCTCGACCAGGGCCAGCACGTCGCCCATGCCGAGGATGCGCGAGGCGACCCGCTCGGCCTGGAACACTTCCAGCGCGTCGGTCTTTTCGCCCATGCCCATGAAAAGAATCGGCTGACCCGTGATCTGGCGGACCGACAGGGCCGCGCCGCCGCGCGCATCGCCGTCGGTCTTGGTGAGCACGACGCCGGTGAGATTCAGCGCGTCGCCGAAGGCACGCGCCGCATTGACGGCGTCCTGGCCGGCCATGCTGTCGACCACGAACAGCGTTTCCGTCGGATTCACCGCGGCGCTGATGTCGCGGATCTCGCTCATCATTTCGTCGTCGACGTGCAGGCGACCGGCGGTGTCGACGATGAGCACGTCGTACAGCGACTGTTTCGCTTCGGCCAGCGCCTCGCGCGCCAGCGTCAGGGCCGGCTTCTTCGGATCGGATGGATAGAAGGCGACGTCGAGCTGCGCCGCGAGCCGTTCGAGCTGCAGGATCGCGGCGGGCCGGTAGACGTCCGTGCTCGCCAGCAGCACCTTCTTCTTCTCGCTCTCCTTGATCCACTTGGCGAGCTTGCCGGCAGATGTCGTTTTACCGGCGCCCTGCAGGCCCGCCAGCAGAATCACGACCGGCGGCTGCGCCCGCAGATTGATGGGACGCACGCCCGCGCCCATCAGCGCGATCAGTTCGTCATGGATGACCTTGATCAGCGACTGACCCGGCGTCAGGCTCTTCTCGATCTCCATCCCGACGACCTTGCCGCGGATGGACTCGATGAACGTCTTCACCACCGGCAGGGCGACGTCGGCCTCGAGCAGCGCCATGCGCACCTGGCGCAGCGTGTCGCCGATGTTCTCCTCGGTCAGACGCCCGCGACCGCGCAGGCCTTCCATGACGCCCTGCAGGCGTTCGGTCAGTTTGTCGAACATCGGTAAATCCGGGGAGAAACGGGGAATGGCCAACAGGCTACAGCCTGCGGGCGGCGGCGACCAGACAGCCGCACCTTCATTCTTCCGGTCGCAGCCTGTAGCCTGTCGGCCGTAGCCTTAAGCAAGAGAACTACGCTCCCCGTGCTTTCCATCGTCGTGCTCGCCTGTTACCTGGCCTGCGCCGTCTGGCTGGCTTCCAGTGTGTATCGTGCGGAACGTCATACCGCGCGCGGTCAGCGGATCACCGGGCTGACGCTGGGCGTGCTCGCTGTCATCGTGCATGCCGTCTTTCTCTGGCAGGCCATGTTCTCGGCCCCGCAACTGGCGCTGTCGGTGGCGGAAACGGCTTCCCTGATCGGCCTGATCATGGCCGTGATCGCCCTCGTGGTTTCCTGGCAGCGTCCCCGTTTCGCCGGCATCGGTGCCGTGCTGCTGGCGGCGGTCGGCATCTTCGCCGCGACCACCGACGAAGGCGCGCGCACGTTCGCGCTTCGGGAACACAACTGGGAACTCGCGGCGCACATCGTTCTCTCGACGATCGCCTACGCCCTGCTTGCCACTGCAGCGGTTCTGGCCATCGCGCTGGCGCTGCTGGATCGCCGCCTGCGCAGTCGTCAGCCGCTGGGCTGGCTGTCGATCCTGCCCTCGGTCGAGGCACTGGAAGCGGCGACCTTCCAGGCCATCGGCGCAGGCTTCGCCATCCTCACGCTCGCGCTGTTCAGCGGCTTTATCTTCGTCGAGGACCTGTTCGCTCAGAACCTGTCGCGCAAGACGATTCTTTCCTGCCTGGCCTGGATCGTCTTCGCCATTCTCCTGTTCGGCCGCTGGCGCTTCGGCTGGCGCGGTCGCACGGCCGTGCGCTGGACGCTGGCCGGCTTCGCCTTGCTGGTCCTGGCCTACTTCGGCTCCAAACTCGTCCTCGAATCCATTCTCGGACGTCACTGGGGTTGAGGTCGTACGAACTTGGAACCTGACAGTATCGACTGGCCCTTCATCTGGGCCGCTCCGGCGCTCACGATCCTGGTGCTGATTGCACTATCGGCGCTCGTGTCCGCCGTCGAATCCGCCTTCCTGAATCTGAACCGCTATCGCCTGCGCAATCTCGCGCGCATCGGCAACCGCAAGGCACGCCGTATCGAACTCCTGCTGGCGCAGTCGGACCGGGTCGCCATGACATTCCTGCTGTGCCGCACGGCGCTGCACGTCAGCGCCGCGGCCATTGCCGGCGTCGTCGCCGTGCGCACAGGTGTGACGCTGATGTTCGCCCTCGGCATCGCCTGCCTCACCTTTCTGATCATGATCGTCGGCGACCTCGTGCCGCGGGGTTTCGGCGCGCGCTTCCCCGAACGCATTGCGCTGCCGGTCTCGTGGCTCTGCACCGGCATCTTCCGCGCGCTGCAACCGCTGACATGGCTGATCGAGACGCTGTCGAACGGCTTGCTGCGGGCGATCGGCGTGACATCCGCTGCAGGACGGGGACTGAGCACCGATCCGGCCGATCAACCGTCTGGTTTCGCGGCTGCGCACACGCATCAGCGCATGCTGGCGCGCATCCTGGAACTGCAATCGGCGACGGTGGAAGACATCATGATCCCGCGCAGCGAGATTTCGAGCGTGGACATCAACGACGACTGGGATTCGATCCTCGATCTGCTGCGCACCACGCCGCACACACGCCTGCCGGTGTGCGAAGGCAATCTCGACAACGTCGTCGGCATGCTGCACATGAAGAAGGTGGCGCATGCACTGGCGCGCGGCGCACTGTCGCGCGAAATCCTGCTCAGCATTGCCCGCGAGCGCGAAGCGTACTTCGTCCCCGGCGGCACGACGCTCGACGTGCAACTGCAGAACTTCCAGCGCGACCGGCGCCGCATCGCCCTGGTGGTCGACGAATACGGCGACATCCGCGGCCTCGTCACGCTCGAAGACATCCTCGAAGAAATCGTCGGCGAATTCACCAGCGATCCGGGCACCCTGCATCGCGACATCCATCGCGATGCCGACGGCAGCTATGTGGTGAACGGTGCGGTCAACGTGCGCGTGCTGAACCGCACACTGGGCTGGTCATTGCCCGTCACCGGGCCGCGCACGCTGAACGGGCTGATCCTCGAATACCTGGAACACATTCCCGAGCCGGGCACGTCGCTCAGGATCGGCCCGCTGTCGATCGAAATCCTGCAGGCCGTCGACAACGCAGTTAAGACCGCCCGCATCAGGCCGGCTGTGGAGGAGCCGGCGGAGAAAGGATAAGTAAGGAGAGTTCGGAGAATCTCCACGGGGGACACGGGGAACA
>CAYWHG010000173.1:1974-9150 GCA_964457865.1 uncultured Steroidobacter sp. | reverse complement strand
GTGTTCACGCAGAAGCCCGAAACGCTGACCAATGATTTCTTCGTCAACCTGCTGGACATGGGCACGGAGTGGAAGGCGACCTCGGACGCGAAGGAAGTATTCGAAGGACGCGACCGCAAGACCGGCGCCGTGAAATGGACCGGCACGCGCGTCGACCTGGTGTTCGGCTCGAACTCGCAGCTGCGTGCGCTGGCCGAGGTCTACGGCAGCTCGGATGCGAAGCAGCAGTTCGTCGACGACTTCGCGGCGGCCTGGGGCAAGGTGATGAACCTGGATCGCTTCGATCTGAAGTGATCGATGCCTCCGCAGGTCACAGCGACGGCAACGTTGCTGTGACCTGATCGGCCCAGAGCGCATGAGCCCGCGCCGTCGGATGCACGCCGTCGGCGAACACATACGTCACATCCGCATTGGCCGAGACCAGCGTCGCAGGCGAACAGATGAGCGCCGAGAGTGTCGACGGGTCACCCGGAGTCGTGTAGCTGTTGCAGGCCGGCGCGCTGACGTTGGTAAATCCATAGGTCGCCGGCGCCGCCATGACGGCGTGGATCAGCGCGGCAGCATCGAAGATCGCGACACCGGATCCCGCCAGCGCCGAAGCCACGGCTGCGTTGTAGTTCGTCGCCAGTGTCGTCGCGAGTCCGGCGAGCGGCGTGCCTGCAAATTGCGGCGTCACGCCGAGATCGGGCAGATTGGCGTAGAGGATGTGCGCCGCACCGCCCGCCTGCAGTTGACCGATCTGCGTCACCATCGCCGTGGCGGTATTCGCAATCACCGTCGGTGCATTCGCCGCCAGCGAAGGATTCGCGGCGACCTGGCGCAGGAAGGCGAAGAAATCGTTCGCGCCGCCCTGGATCAATACCAGTTGCTGATCGTTGAACTGACCATTGTGTTCGGCGTAGTAGTCGTTGATCTGCGTGGCGACGGAGCGCGCGGTCGCCGTCTGCACCGGCACGGTCCCGACGCCGGGAATGGTCTGCATCACGACGCCGCCGTTCGGCGCATCGACCAGCAGCGTCGCGCCGCCTTCCGCATAGTTGAGTCCACCGAGTTCCAGCACTGCGCCGCCATTGCCGACGATGCCAAAATTCACTTGCTGATTGGGCATGAGCTGCAGACCGAGATTGGCGGCGATATAGCCTGCCCATGTTGAGCCTGGCTTGGTACTGAAGATCAGGCCCGTCGCACTGTCGTTCGCGGGATCGGCGTCCGCTGTGGTCGGATTGTAGGTGCCGCCGTCCGACAGGCTGTCGCCGAAGACCACGATCTGCGCAAACGGCGGCGTTGGCGACGGTGGCGGTGTCGGATTCAGCGACTCCACATCGTCGTCGCTGCACGCAGCAACGATCAGCAGGGAAACGAGGACCAGCAAGGGCGAACGCAGTTTCAATCTCATGATGACAGTTGTATCCGGTAAGTCGTGGCGGTTCGTATCCGGACGATCCGCAGCAGGTTTTCCAGCAGCGTACTGAGCGACCACAGCGCCGCATCCGTCATCTCGGCTTTCCGCAAAGGTCGCCGCAATCCAAGTTGCATTACATTGCATGCTTCTTTCCGCGAGCTGCTGCGCGGCCAGCGTCGGCAGTCTCCCCACACGCACATGCCAGACATGCCAACGAAACAAATCACCCATGCCATTCGCCTGCTGCAGACCGGTGCGCTGGCGTTGCTGCCCGTGTCGGTGTTCGCCTCGGGCTATCACTTCGGCACGCAGAGCGTGAGTTCGCAGGGCCTGGCGAACTCGAATGCCGCCGAAGCGGCCGACGCGACCGTTCTCTTCTACAACCCGGCAGCGCTGGTCCTGCTGCCCGGCGACAACATTTCGGCAGCGCTCGTGACAGTCGATCCGCACATCGGCGTGAACAATGCGCAGTCGTTCAATGCGGAAGGCATGACGATCTACGGTCCCGGTGGCGATGGTCCCGCGGATCCCGTGCCCGTGCCGCAGGCCTACTGGTCGCATCAGTTCAACGATCGTCTGTACGGCGGCCTCGGTCTGTTCGTGCCCTTCGGCGATCGCACCGAGTACCAGTCGGACTGGATCGGTCGCTACAACGGCATCGAACTGGACATGAAGACCATCACGTTCAATCCGCAGGTCGCATACAAGGTCAACGATCGCTTCTCGATCGGACTTGGCGTGTCCGTGCAGTACATGGACGCGAAATTCCGCAAGGCCGCCGACTTCGGCACGCTGGCTTCTTCGAACCTCCCCGCGTTTGCGCAGGCGCTGGCAGCCCAACACGTCGTGCTGACGCAGACGCAGTTGCAGCAGGCGGCGCTGGCGATGATGAGTCAGCCGGCATACGACGGCGGTCTGAGCTATGAAGGCGACGACTGGGGTTTCGGCTTCAACGTCGGCCTGCTGTGGCAGGTCGATGACACGCTGCGCTTCGGCCTCGCCTACCGCTCCAGCATCGAGCAGAAACTCGAAGGCGACGCGAAGTGGAAGCGGCCCGACAGCTTCGCCAACGCCGTGTTCGCCAACCTGCCCACGGTCGGTCCGACGGTCAACGCCGCCTGGGACACCGCGATCCAGCAGGGACTGGATCATCAGGGCTTCACCGACGGCAACGGCATCGTCAAAGTCGATACGCCCGACTCACTCTCGGTGAACATGTTCAAGCAGATCGGCCGCTTCGCCATCACCGCCGACTGGACTCACACCTGGCACGACAAGTTCGACGAACTGCGACTCGGGTTCGACACGGCGCTGCCCGATGCAGTGATCGAGCAGGACTGGCATGCCACCGATCGCTACTCGGCCGGCGCGAGCTATCGCTTCGAAGGCCTGCCGCTGACCTTGCGCGGCGGCATCGCCTTCGACGAATCACCCGTGCCCGATGCGGAACGACGCATCGCCAGTCTTCCCGACAGCGACCGTACCTGGTACTCGATCGGCGCGAACTGGAGCTTCACCAATGGCTGGGCACTCGACGCCGCGTACACGTACGTCGACATCAAGGACTCGAGCATGGACAACACCGAATGCGTGCTGCCCGAATGCACGGGCAGCGGCACGACCACGCAGGCGGACTTCAGCAGCTATGCCAATACGTTCGGACTGCAGTTGAATTACAGGTTCCGGTAGCAGGCGCGCTGAGCCGTTTTCAGGGAATGAAGAGGCCGCCAAAGACCATAAAAGAATGCATTGGGTGGGAAGAAGAACTTCCTCTCCTCTATGCGGTCTTTTGCGGCCTCTTCTCCAGCCGGAACGCCGGGGTGGACTGCGCCGGATCGACCCGCAGGTCCAGCACCGCAGGCCGGCCCGCGGCGGCGGCACGGCGGTAGGCATCGGGAAATGCCGAGGTCGTCTCGACCCGCTCAGCGAATGCACCGCAGCTGCGTGCGAAGGCGACAAAATCCGGGTTCACCAGATCGGTAGCGACAACACGCCCGGGGAAACGCCGTTCCTGATGCATGCGGATCGTGCCGTAGCTGCCGTTGTTGGCAATGATGACGACTAGATCGGCGCCGTGTTGCGCGGCAGTAGCGAGTTCCTGCGGATACATCAGGAAGCAGCCGTCACCGGCAAAGGCGACGACTTCGCGATCGGGATGGCGCAGTTTCGCCGCGATGGCTGCGGGCACACCGTAGCCCATCGCCCCGCTGGTCGGCGCGAGTTGCGTGCGTGCCCGTCGATAACGAAAGAAGCGATGCACCCAGATCGCATAGTTGCCGGCGCCGTTCGTCACGACGGCGTCGTCGGGCAGATGCTCGTTCAGCCAGCCCACGACTGCCGACATGTCGACGTAATCGCCGGCGGCAGGCGACGGCGGCGTACTGAATTTCACGTAGGCATCGCGCGCCTGTCGCAGCCAGTCGCGGCGCCGCGCCGCGCCGCCGATCGTCAGCTCCGCGACCGCATCGCCGAATTCTCCGAGGCTGCAGCCGATGGCGAGTGCCGGCTGATACACGCGACCGGGCTCGTTCGGATCGGGATGCACGTGCACCAGCTTCTGCTGCGGCACCGGCGGTGTGAGCAGCGTGTAGCCATTCGTGGTGTTCTCGCCGAGTCGCGACCCGATGGCGACCACGAGGTCTGCGTTCTTCACGCTGTCGGCGAGCGTCGCATTGACGCCGAGGCCGAGGTGCCCGCAGTAGTTCTCGTGCCGATTGTCGATCAGGTCCTGGCGACGGAAACTCGCCAGCAGCGGCAGTGCGTTCTTCTGCGCGAACCGCAGCAGGCCGGCACGGCCGCTGTCGCTCCAGCCGGTGCCGCCGACGATCAGCAGCGGTCGCGCCGCGGCTTCGAGCATCGCGACGAGGCAACGCAGATCGGCTGGCGCGGGCGCCGCGACAGTACCGTCGATCCGCGCGGGAATGACAGGCATCGTGGCGAGCGTCGCGGACAGCATGTCTTCAGGCAGCGAGAGCACCACCGGCCCCGGACGGCCCGACATCGCCACCCGGTACGCACGTGCGACGTACTCTGGAATACGCGCCGTGTCGTCGATTTCCGCGACCCATTTGGCGAGCGGAGCGAACATCGCGCGGAAATCGACTTCCTGGAAACCTTCGCGGTCGCGGGCGCGACTCGCGACCTGGCCGATGAACAGGATCATCGGCGTCGAATCCTGGAAGGCGGTGTGTACACCGATGGCCGCGTGCGTGGCACCGGGGCCGCGGGTCACGAAACAGATGCCGGGCCGACCGGTGAGCTTGCCGTCGGCTTCGGCCATGTTTGCCGCGGCGCCTTCGTGTCGGGCGCTGACCACGGCGATCTGCGGTGCGTCGTGCAGTGCGTCCAGCACCGGCAGGTAGCTCTCGCCCGGTACACAATAGATCCGGCTCACGCCCTGCGCCTGCAGCGCCTGAACAAGGATCCGGCCACCGTTCACGTCGTCGCCGCCTGCCATCGTTCACTTCCTGCAACCGCGAGACGCAAAGAATCTGCGCCCGGGCAGCACACGTCAATTGAGCACCGCGTCAGATGCCACTCGACACGGAACTGCATCGGGCGTTGATGGCTTTAGTAGCCACAGCCAGCCATCGCCAGCAGGAGTCGATCATGCCCACCCGTACCGCAAAGAAGTCCGCCGCGCGCCGCAAGAGCCATGCGCCGAAGGACGCCATTGCCTTGCTCAAGGCCGATCATCGGCAGGTCGAGGAATGGTTCGAACAGTTCGAGAAGGCCCGCAGCAGCCAGCGCAAACAGATGCTGGCGGACAGCATCTGCCAGGCATTGCGCGTCCACATGCAGATCGAAGAGGAAATCTTCTACCCGGCGTTCATCGCGGCGACGAAGGACAAGGATATGCACCATGAGGCCGTCGTCGAACACGATGGGGCGAAGAAGCTGATGGCGGAAATCGAGGAATCGCGTCCGTCAGACGACTACTTCGATGCCAAGGTGTCGGTGCTGTCGGAAATGATCAAGCACCACGTCAAGGAGGAGGAACAGCGCGACGGCATGTTTGCCGAGGCGCGCGACACGAATCTGGATCTGGTCGAGCTCGGCGAACAGATGCAGGCGCGCAAGCAGGAATTGATGGGCGAGTCCCGGGCGGCCTGAACTCTCGAGGTGCGGCAGTCAGCTGGCGGGCTGAGGTTCGACTGCCGCACTCACCTTCCAGTCCGGATACGGACCGAGGCCGACCACCAGCAATCCGCACATCAGCCCGATCGGAATGCCGCACATGAGCAGCGGCGCGTAGCTGCCGAAGTGGTCGTACACCGAACCGACGACCACCGGCCCGACGCCGCTGCCCAGCGCCATGAGGCTGGCCATGATGCCGAAGATCTTGCCGAAGCTGAGCAGCCCGCCGTAGCGCGTCGTGAGGTACGTGCAGATGTGCAGGTACGCACCGGCCGAGTAGCCGAAGATGACCATCGAAGCGACGATCGATGCCGGCGACCGCAGCGGTTCGAGCAGCAGTGCACAGGCGAGCGCCGGCAGCGACAGGCAGATGCCGCCGATCCAGCCGCTGCGCCAGCGATCCAGCAACCAGCCCGTGAACAGCTTGCCGCAAAGACCCGCGACACCGGCCGCGGCTGCAAGCTGTGCGGCGTGCTGCCGGGTGATTCCCGCCTCCGTCAGGATCGGCACCTTGTGCACGGTGATGCCGACACCGAGGAATGTGGACAGCAGCAAGGCCGCTGCGATGCGCAGCAACGCGGGATTGCGCATGCCCTGCGCCAGCGTAAGCCCGGCAAGAACCGCCGGCACGGCGCTGACCGCGGAGCGATGCACGCGCCCGCGCTCGTAGTCGCGCGCATCGAAAAAGAACAGCAGGATCAGCACCAGCACGAAGCCGCCCCAGCCAAGTCCCATCCACAGATAGGCGCTGCGCCATCCGTAACCGTCGATGAGCCACTGCGCGACCAGCGGCGTGACCGTCTGCGAGAACGCGGCGCCCGAGAGCACGACGGCCAGCGCGAGCCCGCGACTCGCAACGAACACACTGGAAACGGCCGCCGTCCACACGGTCGTCTTGATGGCGATCGCCACCATCGCATAGAACACCCACAGCATCAGCCACTGCTGCACGGAACCCGTCGCAAGACTGAACGAGGCGAAGGCACAGGCGGCAAGAATGATTCCGGGAATGGCGAGTCGTCGCGAACCCCAGCGATCGATGAGCGCACCGACGAACGGCGACAGTGGCACCGCGAACAGCGAGACGATGGTGAGTCCGTAGGCAACCTGCGCACGGGTCCAGCCGAACTCGTGCGTCAGCGGTTCCATGAACAGGCCCATGGAAGACAGGGAAATCGTGGCAAACGACATGCCCGACAACGCCGCTGCCGCCATCGGCCAGTGGGCGCGCCATTCGGCCGTCGCGGACGCAGCGTTGCGGGTCAAGATGTTTCGATTCCTCGGGAAGAACAGTGCGCGACGGTTCAGACCGGATTGGCCGGCTGCCCGGTCTCATAGTACGTCTTCATGTTGGCAGCGACCGCCACATTCGAACGCTCGATCGACGGCCGCACGACCAGTCTGTCGAGAATGCGTCCGAACAGGCCGAGCCCCATTTCATACGCGAACACCATGCGTACCGCCGTATGTCCGCCCGGTGCATCATCGATCCGGTACTGATACGTCGCCCACTTGAACGGCGCCGCCGGTTTGTCGCCATCGTGAATCTTCAGCGTGAAGCCGTGCCCGTCCTCCCATGCGACAGCCGTTTCATCGACCGGCGCCCGCTTCTTCATGAACACCTTGCGGCTCGCACC
>CAYWHG010000173.1:0-1874 GCA_964457865.1 uncultured Steroidobacter sp. | reverse complement strand
CGCACTGCCGGTCGGTCGATCTTGAATGACGGTGTCTTCGGCAATGTGTCGACGAAACGCCAGAACACGGGAATGTGCGTGGACAGCACGTGCTCGCGCAGGTGGGCTTCGATCGCGGCGACACTCAAGGACGCGACACCGGGTTTGAACTCGATGACGGCGCCGGGGACCTGGCCGAGGCGTCGATCGGTCACACCGACGACGGCGGCGGCGGCGATCGATTCATGCAGCAGCAGTGCACGTTCGATGGTTTCCGGCAGGAGCTTGAAACCGCCGCGCATGATGGCGCCGTCGGCGCGGCCGCGATGGAACATGAATCCGTCTTCATCGATCACGGCGATATCGGCGGTGCGGATCCAGTCCGGTCCGATGCGCGGCGAGATCACTTCGAGAATGCCTTCCTGGCCCGGCGGCAGCACTTCACCGGTTTCCGGATCCTTCACGCGCAACTGTGCGCCGGGCAAGGCGCGTCCGACGCTGCCGAGTTTCTGTGCGCCCCACTGCGCATACAGATCCGCCGTCATTGCCGTCACCGGGCCGCCGAATTCCGTCGCGCCGTATGACAGCAGGATCGGAATGCCATAGCGTTCTTCGAACGCGCGATGCACGGTGGGATCGAGCGGCGCCGCACCGGTGCCGATCACACGGATGCTCGACAGGTCTTCATGCGGAATGTTCGCATCCAGCACCATCTGCACGCCCGCGGGCGGCAGGCCGCTGACGGTCGGGCGATAACGGATCGCGTGGTCGTGCCACGCGGCCACATTGAAGCGTTCGATCAGCACGGCGCGCTGGCCCTTCAGCAGCGTCGGCAACGTGGAGTAGATGCCGGAGATGTTGCCGAGCGGCATGAAGAACAGGGTCGGCGGCATCTGCGACAGATCGGCGTCCGCGCCGGAGGGAATCACGGTGCGACCGACCATGTGCTGCGCGACCAGGTCGTAGCTGATTGCGAACTGCTTCGGCGGCCCAGTCGTACCGCTGGTGAGGATTTCGATCTGGGGCTGCGGCGGGGTCTGCAGATCGTTCGGCCGCGAGGTGCGTTCGTAGCCCGGCACCGCCGTTGCATCCATTTCCCTGAGCGCGATGGCTGCGCTCCCCTCAGAGCGCAGCGCGGCGAGCAGTTCGTCGGAGAAATCTTCGGCCGCCGCGATCAGCGCGGCCGGCTTGATGCGCCCCACATCACGCGCGAGCGCCGTGGCCGACTGGAATGCATAGAGCATGCGGATGGAGCGACCCGCAGCCACCAATCCGAGCAGGGTCGCAATCGCCGAGGGCCGATTGCGCGGCACGAAGGCGATCGGCGTACGTGCATCGACGCCACTCGCGTCCAGCAGTGCATTGACGCGGTCGGCGACTGCGCGCAGCTCGCCCCAGGCGAACCAGCGCCGTTCGAACTCGATTGCGGAAAGCGACGCGTCGCGTGCCAGTGCTCGCTGTGTGAGCTGCTGCAACTCGCTTGGCGCCTGCGGCTCGTCGGACTTCACTGCCATCTTCATCACCTGAAATCAAAGAACAAAGACAAAGAATCTCCACGGGGAACACGGGGAAACACGGGGCGAGAAGAGACCACAAGAAGCATTCTTCCACCCCGTGTTTCCCCGTGTTCCCCGTGGAAATCTTCGATTCTTCCGCGCTGACGCCACTGCAGCCCTAAAACCTGAAATCGGCACTCACACCCCAGGTGCGAGGCTGTCCGAGCACATGATAGTCGCCGAAGGCGTTGCCGCTGCGATAGAAGTAGTAGCGGGCATCACCGAGGTTTTCGCCGAAGGCGGTGAGCGTCAATACATCGAATGCGTCGGGCGTCCAGGAGATCCGCGCACTGATCAGCGTGTAGTCCTCGTTGCCGTAACGGAAGTTCCCGCTGGTAT
>CAYWHG010000172.1:0-9300 GCA_964457865.1 uncultured Steroidobacter sp. | reverse complement strand
AACCGCATAGAACGCATAGAACGCAAAGAGAGAAGAAGAAATAGCCGCAAAAGGCGCAAAAGGCGCAAAAGAGAAAATCAGGTCTGTTTTCTGATTCTTTTCGCGGATTTTTTTGCGTCCTTTGCGCCTTTTGCGGCCATTCTTCCTTCTGATCTTTTTGTGCGTTCTTTGCGTTCTATGCGGTTACTCCGTTCCAGTTCTCAATGCCACTGAGCCGATGCCGCGACGCGCTCGCGGAAGGGTTTGCGTTCCAGCCACAGCAGCAATGCCGCCAGCGTGCCGGAACAGAACACGACGATCGACAGGGCCCAGCGGATCTGCATCGGATCCTTGAGGATGTAGTCGCTGATCAGGGGTACCAGCGCGGGACCGACACCCATGCCCAGCAGCGCATTCACGAACAGGTACACGGACGACACCTGTGCGCGCATCTGGTTGGGTGTTACCTGATTGACCGCCATCGGACCCATGGCGACATAGCCGTGGAACGGAAAGCCGGCGATGCACATCGCGACATAGGCGATCGTGACGTTGGGCATGAAGGCGGGAAAGGCGCTGGTGATGGCGATCAGGATCGCCACGATGATGCACACGACGATGGGTGCGTCAGTGACGCCGCGTGCGGTCAGCCGGTCGCAGATGCGGCCGAAAAACAGGATGCCGAGCACGTTGACCGACAGGACGGAAATTCCCAGCACTTTCCCGACATCGGCAGCGGGCACCGCATAGGTTCGCGAGATCACGGTCGGCAGCCACGCGCCGACGGCGTAGCCGAGCACGGCGAGGAGCGCGAGTGCGACGAAGTGCAGGCTGTAGAAGTGTCCGTTCTTCCACATGAACTTGAAAACGTCGCTGAGCGGGACCGCGGCCGTTTCGTTGGTTGCGGTCTTGATCAACCCGCGACGCGCCGGTTCGCGCACGCTCAATAGCAGCAGCGGCAGCAGCAACCCCGGTGCACCCGTGACGATGAACACGAACTGCCACGCACGAACCTCGCCGAGCAGCGGCAGCACGAAGGTCTTGCCTTCTTCCAGGACGGCGCCGACCACCAGCCCGCCGACGAGCAGTGCAATGCCGCTGCCGATGGGAATGCCGAGGTTGTAGATGCTGAAGGCGCGTCCGAGGCGATCCTTCGGGAAGGCATCGGTGACCATGGAATACGCGGCCGGAGAGAGGGAGGCCTCGCCGATGCCGACGCCGACGCGCGCCATGAACAGTTGTCCGAAGTTCTTCGCCAGTCCACAGAGCGTGGCCATCAGCGACCAGACGACTACGCCGACGGCGATGATCTTCTTGCGGTTCTTGCGATCGGCGAGCCAGCCGATCGGCACACCCAGGAAGCAGTAGAACAGCGCGAAGGAGAAGCCCTGCAGCAGGCCGATCTGCGTGTCGGTGATCTGCAGGTCCCGTTTGATCGGTTCGACCAGCAGGGAAATGATCTGCCGGTCGATGAACGAGAAGACATAGAAGATCATCAGCACGAAGACCATGTACCAGGACTGGCGTGGTGTCGGATAAGGCTCGTTGCTGCCGGAAGGCGTGGCTGTCCCGTGCGGTTCGTTCACCGGTGTCCCCGTCGTACGGCCGATGCTGGCCGCAATTTGTTTTAGAGTTGGACGTATGCTTCTTGCGGCTCCAGAGGACTCCAGGGAAGTCGAGGAAAGCCGGAAAGCGAAGGGGATAGTACCCCGGTCGGCAGATCCGACCAGAGATTTTTCTGGTTTTCGGTATGTCAGGAAAGGTCGGGACGGCCCGGTTCGGACCGTCCCGCGGCGACACCGGGAATGGACTACTGGGACTTGGCCTTGCGCTCGTGGGGCGGCATCCGGGGCTGTTCCGCCATCAGCGCCTCGAACTTGGTCAGCTGGATGTCGCTCAGAATCGGACGCAGCTTCTCGACGGTCTCATTCTTCATCTGCTCGCGCTTCGCGCGCATGTCTTCGCGGGACGGACGCGCCTGGCTGTCCTTCGCCTTGTCGAATTCCGCCTTGCGCTGTGTGCGCTGTTCGTCGAACACCTGCTTCACCGCAGCCTTCTGGCCTTCGTCCAGGTCGAGCAGGAGGGCCATGCGGTCGAGGTCGGGGCCGCCGCGTCCAGGCGGTGGGCCGGGAGGCTGGGCAAGCGCGCTGCCTGCGGCCAGCAGCGCGATGGCTGCAATCGTGATGCGTGTTTTCATGGAGCGATCCTCAGGGGACGAAAGAACACGCGATGCAATCTAGTGTGGAGTCGTTGCGGGCCCGGTAATGAATGGTTACCAACTGTAAGAGCAGCTGCGCTGCTGCCGGAGGTACCGCGATGCTGAAAAGAGCGTCCCCTCTTCCGCGCCAGCGGGGGAGGGACAGAGAGGGTGTTGGAAAGGTGCTGCGGTCGTCAGATACCTTGCGCAGCGCCGGTCTTCGCTCGCGGCAATCTCACGATGGCTTCCACACCGCCCTCCGCGCGATTGCGCAGGACGATCGATCCGCCGTGCGCCTGCGCGATATCGCGCGCAATGCTCAGGCCCAGTCCGGTGCCGCCCGTGTCGCGGTTGCGCGAAGCTTCGACACGATAGAACGGTTCGAACACGCGCTCGATGTCTTCGGGCGGAATGCCAGGCCCTTCATCCCGGATCGCGATGATCAGTTCGTCGCCGTCGCTGACATGTGCGATGACGTTCGAGCCGCCGTACTTCACGGCATTGTTGAGCAGGTTCGACAGGCAGCGCTTCAGACTCTGCTCCTTGCCGAGAATCGGCGCATCCGAATGTCCCTCGATGGCGAAGCGCACGCCGAGTTCGGCGAACTCCTGCTGAATCGCGGCGAGCAGATCATCGACGATGACTTTTTTCGCCGGCTCCTCGTCGTTCAGTCCCTTGAACAGGTTCAGTGCGCCGGCCACCATGCGGCTCATTTCGTCGATGTCCGCCACGAAACGGTTGCGCTCGCTGTCATCGTCGAGCGCTTCGGCACGCAGCCGCAGCCGGGTCAGCGGCGTGCGCAGGTCGTGCGACATCGCCGCGACCACGCGGGTGCGACTGTCGAGGTAGCGGCGCAGGCGTTCCTGCATGGTGTTGAAGGCATGCGTGGCATCGCGCAGTTCCTTCGCGCCGCGTTCCGGCAGCAGCTGATGCTCGCCGCGTCCCACGGCATCGGCGGCGCGCGCGAGGTCCGACAGCGGGCGCGTGATATTGCGCGTCATCAGATACAGCACGAAGGCGAGCAGGGCAGTCAGCAGGCCGAGATTGATGAAGATCTGCTTCGGCAGCGGCGGGCCGGGCTGCGGCGCGAGCGTGCGGAAGATGATCTGGTCGCCGTCCGGCAGCCTGACGGTCACGTCATACCAGTTGTCGGGCGAACGAAAGCCGGGCGGTCCGCCGCCTTCCGGCCCACCGCCATCGGGTCCACCTTCGGGTGGCGGCCGCAGGTTGCCCAGCAGGGGAATGACCTCGCGCCAGCGGCCGCGCGCGTTCGTCACTGTGACGCGGTAGTCGGGTCCGAGCTGCGCGCGGATCTTTTCCGCGAAGGCGTGCTGCAGTCGCAGCACTTCCTTGCGAGGCCGCGGCGGTTGCGGCGGGCGCCGCTCTGCGAGCGGTCGCAGTTGCTCGCGATAGGCATCGACACGCGCCCTGCGTTCATCGTTGTCGAGCGGCGTCAGTTCGGTGCTCGCGGCAGCAATGTTGTCCGCCGCATCCCACGCGGTGCTGGTCCACAGCGCCACGTCGCGGCGTTCGCGCACGATGAGCGCCACCACGGCCAGCAGCGCCACGCCGACCACTGCGAGCAGTCCTGCGAGCAGGCGCCCGAACAACGACTGCGGCAGCAGTTTCATTCCTGCGTCACCTCGACGCCGATCAGGTAACCCTCGCCGTAGATGGTCTTGATGATCTGCGGCGAACGGCCGCCGTCGCCGAGCGCCTGGCGCAGGCGACTGACGCGCACGTCGATGCTGCGGTCGAACGGATCGATGTCACGGCCCTGGGTCAGCTCCGCGAGCTGGACGCGGCTCAGGACGCGATGTGGATGCGCGAGCAGCACGGCGAGCAGGCGGAATTCGGCGCCGGTGAGCGGCACGTTCGTGCCGTCGTTTCGCGTGAGCGTTCGCGAGGTCACGTCGAGGCGCCAGTCCGCGAAGCGATAGGCGCGCACGTCGCCCGGCTGGGGATCGCGCGGTGCATGCACAGCACGGCGCAGCACGGCACGAATCCGCACCAGCAGCTCACGCGGATTGAACGGCTTGCCGAGATAGTCGTCGGCGCCGACTTCCATGCCGACGATGCGGTCGATGTCCTCGCCGAGCGCGGTCAGCATGATGATCGGCACCTGCGACTTGCCGCGGATCTCGCGGCACAGCGTCAGGCCGTCATCGCCGGGCAGCATCAGATCGAGCACGATCAGGTCGATGTGCGAATGCTCCATCGTCCGCCGCAAGCCCTTGCCGTCGGCCACGGCCGTCGTGCGATAACCGTTCTTCTCCAGGTAGTCGCACAGCAGGCTGCGGATCTCGCGGTCGTCATCGACGACCAGGATGTGGGGACGTTCCGTCATGCCCGTCTTATATCAGAGCCGCCGCGGCACGGATTTCAGGGAGTGACGCAGTTTGTAAGCAACTGTTGCGGGGAGAAGAGTTTCACACGGAGGGCACGGAGGGCACAGAGTAAGAAGATCTCCACGGAGGACACGGGGATCACGGGGATCGGAACAGAAGATTTCTTATCCCCGTGTTCTCCGTGTTCCCCGTGGAGAGTTTCTTCTTCCGGTCTCTGTGTGAAATCCGCCTCTTATCCCCGCCGCGCCTCCAGCACCTCCCAGCGATCGAACTTCTGCAGCAGCAGCGCTTCGATGTCTTCGGCCCGCTTGCGGTCGGCCTTGATCTGGTCGGGGCCCTGGCGGTGATAGTCGGCGCTGCTCATGCGGGCGGTCAGGGTCTGCTGTTCCTGTTCCAGCTGTTCGATTTCCTTCGGCAGCAGTTCCAGCTCGCGGGCTTCCTTGTAGCCGAGCTTGGCGGGCGCGGGCGGTCGCGGCGCGTCGGGCTTCGTTTCGACACGGGCTTTCGGGACGGCTGCCGTCGGCGCGCGTCGCTGCGCCAGCCAGTCGCTGTAGCCGCCGACGTATTCCTGCCACTTGCCATTGCCTTCGGCGACCAGCGTCTGGGTGACGACATTGTCGAGGAAGGCGCGATCGTGACTGACCAGCAGCAGAGTGCCGGGATAGGTCTGCAGCGTGTTCTCGAGCAGCTCCAGCGATTCGATATCGAGGTCGTTGGTCGGTTCGTCCATCACCAGCACGTTCGCAGGTCGTGCGAACTGTCGCGCCAGCAGCAGGCGGTTGCGCTCGCCGCCGGAGAGCGCCTTCACCGGCGAGTTCGCGCGCTGCGGCGGAAACAGGAAATCCGCGAGATAGGTCATGACGTGCTTGCGCTCGGTGCCGATCTCGATCCAGTCCGATCCCGGATTGATGGTTTCGACTACCGACTTGTCGGGATCGAGCTGTTCGCGCATCTGGTCGAAGTACGCGACCTGCAGGTTCGTGCCGAGCTTCACGGTGCCGGTGTCCGGCTGCAGCCGGCCGAGGAACAGCTTGATCAGCGTCGACTTGCCGGCGCCGTTGGGGCCGATGAGACCGAGACGATCGCCGCGCATGATCCGCAGCGACAGATCGCGCACGATCGTGCGTTCGCCGAAGGCCTTGCCGACGTTTTCCAGTTCGGCCACCAGCTTGCCGGAGCGTTCGCCGGAATCGAGCGTCAGCTTGACGTCGCCGAGACGTTCGCGCCGTGCCGCGCGATCGACCCGCAGGCCTTCGAGCCGTCGCACGCGACCTTCGTTGCGGGTACGTCGCGCCTCGATGCCCCGGCGGATCCAGACTTCCTCCTGCGCCCAGAACTTGTCGAACTTGCGATTGACGACTTCCTCGGCGGCGAGCTGTTCGCTCTTGCGCGTCTCGTACGCGGCGAAATTTCCCGGATAGGAACGCAGCAGACCGCGATCGAGTTCGACGATGCGGGTCACGACGCGATCGAGGAATGCGCGGTCGTGCGTGATGACGATGGTCGTCGGCCCCTTGAGGAGCAGTTCTTCGAGGCCCGCGATGCCATCGATGTCGAGATGGTTGGTCGGTTCGTCCAGCAGCAGCAGATCGGGCTGCAGTGCCAGGGCGAGTGCGAGGGCGGCGCGCTTGCGTTCGCCGCCGGAGGTCGTCTGCGGTGCGCGCTCCGGCATGACCAGAAAACGATGCAGGAATTCGTCGAGCCGCGCTTCCAGACGCCAGCGCTCGCGCTCGTCATGGATCGCATCGAACCCGCCGCGGATCACCAGGCTCTCGCGCAGCGAGGCCGCCGCCGGCAGCTCCGGTTCCTGTTCCACCGTGACGACGCGCAGGCCATCCTCGGTCGCCAGTTCGCCGTCGTCGAGCGCCGCCTGCCGCGAAATGATTTTCAGCAGCGTCGACTTGCCGGTGCCATTGCGGCCGATCAGCCCGATGCGCTCCCCGTCCTGCACGGCAAAGTTGGCGCGGTCGAGCAGGGGATGCAGGCCGTAGGCCAGCTCGGCGTTTCGAAGGGTCAGCAGGGGCATGATCGGTGGGAGCGCGCCGGCGAATCGGAGTCGGAGTTTCACACAGAGATCACAGAGTAAGAAGAAGATCTCCACGGGGGACACGGGGAACACGGGGATCGGAACAGAAGATTTTCTTGTCCCCGTGCTCCCCGTGTCCCCCGTGGAGAATTTCTTCTTCCGCTCTCTGTGATCTCTGTGTGAAATCCCTTCAGTCCCGCTTGCCGCCGCAGGCCGGATAGAGTCTGAGAAACGCACGTACTGCGGTGGCGACCTGCTGATCGCGGGTACGCGGTTCGATGTGCGCGCCGCAGGCGGCCTTCAGGACGAGTTGGCCCTGCACCAGTGCGACGAACTGCGATGCTGCGAGGTCGGGATCGTCGATGTGCAGGGAATGAGCGGCGGCGAGATCGATGATGTGGCGCGCCGTCCCCTGCAGCAGGCTGGGAATGCCGGCCTCGAGCACGGCCTTTTGCAGACCGGGAAACCGCGGGGCCTCGTATACGCAGATGCGATACACGGCCAGCGCGTCCTCCGAGAGCATGCGTCGCAGCATGTGGGTGGCGAGCCGCTTCAGCTCGGTCTCCGCATCGCACTGGCCGCTCACCGGTCGTGGCCGCGCGTCCGGGAAGAATCGCGCAGCGCGCTGACTCAGCACCGATTCGAACAGCGATTCCTTGGTGCCGAACTCGGCATACAGCGTG
Source organism: uncultured Steroidobacter sp. (assembly GCA_964457865.1). Taxonomy (GTDB): domain Bacteria; phylum Pseudomonadota; class Gammaproteobacteria; order Steroidobacterales; family Steroidobacteraceae; genus Steroidobacter. The sequence continues at coordinate 2,067 of CAYWHG010000172.1, read as the reverse complement.
GCCAGCGAACCGCCGGCTTCGCGCACGATGGCATTGACGCTGGTCTTCGCGAAACCGTCCTTGAGGAACATGCGCTCGGCCGCGGCAAGAAACTGCTCGCGTCGCGCCGCGAGCTGCTGCGCGCGCGTGTTGCGTGCCGTCGCGCTCATGCGTGTTCGCCCGCCGTCGATGCGGTCTGGTCACGGGCCGCCTTGCGACGCCGCGCCACGAGCACGAAAAAGAGCGGAATGAATACGGGCGCAATGAATGTCGCGATCAGCATGCCGCCGAAGACGCCGGTGCCCATGGAGCGGCGCGCCGCCGCGCCGGCGCCGGTGGCGACGACGAGCGGTACGACGCCGAGCACGAAGGCGAGCGACGTCATGACGATCGGCCGGAATCTGAGGCGTGCCGCTTCCAGTGCGGCATCGAGCGCGGATTTGCCGTCCAGGTAGGCGCGCTGGGCGAATTCCACGATCAGGATGGCGTTCTTGGCCGACAGGCCGATGAGGACCACCAGTCCGATCTGGAAGTAGATGTCGTTCTCCATGCCGCGCAGGGCCACGAAGCCCAGACCGCCCAGCACCGCGAAGGGCACGGCGAGCAGAACGGAGATGGGCAGCAGCCAGCGACCGTAAAGTGCCGCGAGAATCAGGAACACCATGACGATCGCGAACGCGAAGGCGTACACGGAAGCCGTGCCGGTGCGTTTTTCCTGATATGCCTGGCCGGTCCACGCGATCTGGTAGCTGTCGGGCAACGACGCCGCGGCGACTTCTTCCACGGCACGAATGGCATCGCCCGAACTGACGCCGGGCCGGCCGGCGCCGACCACCTTCGCGGCGATGAAGCCGTTGAAGCGTTCGAGCTGTTCCGGGCCCTTCATTTCGGTCACCTGCATCACCGCCTTGAGCGGCAGCATTTGGCCGCTGCTCTGCGAGCGCACGTAGACATTGCCCAGGTCTTCGGGATCGTTGCGGAAGGGGGCTTCGGCCTGCATCTGCACCCGGAACGTGCGGCCGTACACATTGAAGTCGTTGACGTACAGCGAACCCATCGTCGACTGCAATGCGTCGAAGACGTCGCTGACCGGCACGCCCAGCGACAGGGCTTTCTCCCGATCCACTTCGACACGCAGCTGCGGCACGTTCGGCCGGAAGAAGGTCTTGATGTCATGCAACTGCGGATGAGCCGCGAGTCCCGACTGGAACTGCTCCAATACCTGCGCCAGCTGGGCGGGCGAGGCGCCGGCACGCGACTGCACGTACACCTCGAAGCCGCCGGCGGTGCCAAGTCCGCGGATCGACGGCGGGTTCATGATGTTGAAGCGCGCTTCGCGCAGCGTGGCCGCTTCGCCGCCGATCTCTTCTCCCAGCTTTTCGGCGGTGATGTCGCGTTCGTCCCACGGTTTGAGCGGCATGAAGATCGTGGCCGCGCTGGTCTTGTTGCCGCCGCCCATGAGATCCATGCCGTTGATGATGATGACGTAGTCCAGCGCTTCCTTGTCCTGGATCATCCGCTGGAATTTCGCGGTGGCCTGATCCGTTCGTTGCAGCGAGGCGCCGTCAGGCAGCTGCACGTTGCCGAACAGATAGCCCTGATCTTCGGGCGGCACGAAGCTGCCCGGGATTCTCCAGAACAGGAAGCCGATGATCAGCAGAACGCCGCCGAAAATCAGCAGCGAGCGCGTGCGATGGGAGAGGGCGCCATTGACACCCCAGAGGAAGCGGCGCGTGGTTGCATCGAAGCCGCGGTTGAACCAGCGGAACCATTTCGAATCGTGGTCCGCCTCGCGCAGCAGTACGGCACACAGCATGGGCGTCAGGGTCAGCGCGACGAATCCCGAAATGACGACCGCGATGGCGAGTGTGACGGCGAACTGCCGGTAGAGCTGTCCGGCAATGCCGGTGAGGAAGGCGACAGGGATGAACACTGCGCACAGCACCAGCACGATGGCGATGATGGCGCTCGATACTTCGTGCATCGCTTCAGTGGCTGCAGCCAGCGGCGACAGCTTCCTCTCGCGCATCAGTCGCTCGACGTTCTCCAGCACCACGATGGCGTCGTCGACCACGATGCCGATGGCCA
>CAYWHG010000171.1:0-9415 GCA_964457865.1 uncultured Steroidobacter sp. | reverse complement strand
GATCCAGCCCGAAGCCCCGCCTTTCGCGACGGGGCTTCACTTTATGTGCGTTCGGGTCTTTATGTGCGTTCGGGTAAAGAACTCCTAAAGCGATCCGGTCCCACCCCCTTCGCTCTTCATCCTCATCTTCTCTTCACTGCATTTAACGACGCCACAGCTGTAGTGAGCGTCGGGTCCGAGGGGCTTTGCTGGACCGTCGCGCGCAGGGATGCGCGCGCGGAGCCCCCATGGATGGGTTCACGGCGTTCCAGCAAAGCCCCTCGGACCCGGCGCTCACGGCATCGTGGCCCCCTCCGAAGAGACCCTGTCGGATTCATGCAAGCTGCGTCGTCCTTGCATCGACACCGCATTCTGACGTTTCCAAGTGGAGGATGAACTCATGACGACCAACACCGTACGACTGCATCGCGTTCTGCGTTCCAAGGCCGAGCGCGTCTACCGCGCCTTTCTCGACCCCGAAGCCATGGTGAAGTGGTTGCCGCCGCACGGCTTCACAGGCAAGGTGCACGCCATCGACGCGAAGGTCGGCGGCACCTACAAGATGTCCTTCACCAACTTCTCCACCGGCAGCTCGCATTCCTTCGGCGGCAAGTATCTCGAACTCGTCCCGAACCAGCGCATTCGTCATACCGATCGCTTCGACGACACCAACCTGCCCGGCGAGATGATCACGACCATCTCGATCACACCCGTGTCGGTGGGCGTCGAACTCAACATTACGCAGGAAGGGATTCCCGCCGCCATTCCGGCAGAAGCCTGCTATCTGGGATGGCAGGAATCGCTCGCCCTGCTCGCGCAGCTCGTCGAAGCGGAGATTCCCGACGGCGCGTGACCGAAGAATTTCACACGGAGTTCACGGAGAGCACGGAGAGGACAAGCTGTTTTCTGCCGCCCGACTCCGTGCACTCCGTGTGAAATATCCAGGGACGGCCTGTCGCCGTCCTTCTGGCCCGATTTTGTCTGTCGTGGCTTCCCTGCTTGCTTGCAGCTCCTGAACGGCGTCGCGATACTGCGGATCGCCTATAACTCATAACAAACCGTTCGGCGCAGGAGCCTTCGCATGAAGTTCTTCTTCCGCATGATGCTGAAAAAACTTGGCGTCACGCAGACCCACCAGGTGACGATCCGGAAAAACATCAAGGTGCGGATGCCCGACGGCGCCGAGCTGGCGACCGATCTCTATCTTGGCAGCCCCGATACCCCGGCGCCGGCCATCATGATCCGCTCGCCCTATGGCATCAGCGCGCTCCTCGCCGCAGGCATGGCGTATCCGCTCGCCGCCAGCGGCTACAACGTCGTCATGCAAAGCTGTCGCGGCACGTTCGCGTCCACCGGAAAATTCGATCCGCATCACGACGAGCAGCGCGACGGCCTCGCCACCATCGAATGGATCAAGCAGCAGCCCTGGTACGGCGGCGCGATCGGCACCTACGGCCCGAGTTATCTCGGCTATACGCAGTGGGCGGTCGCAGCCGCAGCCGGTCCGGAAGTGAAGGCCATGGGCATGCAGGCGACCCTCTCCGATTTTTCTCTCATGACTTACATGGGCGACTCCTTCGCGCTGGAGAACGCACTGACCTGGACGAACATGGTCAACCTGATGAAGATGCCCAACGCCATGTTGCGCCTCATTCTGCAGCGCCTGACCAAGCGCCCGCCGATCAGCGCGGCGCAGTGGCACCTGCTGCCGCTCGGCAGCCTGGATGAAAAGGTCGCCGGCAACCGCATCGAATTCTGGCAGGACTGGATGCAGCACGATTCGAGCCGCGATCCGTGGTGGGCGCCGATGAGCCATCGCCGCACCATTCCCCAGGTCAGGCGAGCCATCACCATGGCCGCGGGCTGGTACGACATCTTCCTGCCCTTCCAGATGGACGACTTCGCTGCGCTGCGCCAGTCGGGATGCGATGCACGCATCACCATCGGCCCCTGGCGTCATCAGGATTTCGGCATGGGCCACGCGGGCATCCACGAGTCGCTGGTGCTGTTTGATCGTGAGCTGCGCGGCAAACCGGCGACTACGACGGAAAAGCCGGTGAAACTGCAGGTCATCGGCACGGACGACTGGCGCTACTTCGATGAGTGGCCGCCGCGCGAGGCGCGCATAGAACGCTGGCATCTGCAGCCGGACCGCAAGCTGGCAGAACACACCTCGCCCGACTCGCCGCCAGACACCTATCGCTACGATCCCGCCGACCCGACACCGTCGGTCGGCGGTCCCGCGCTCGACATGGTGCCCTTCTCCGTCGACAACACGCGGCTGGAAGCGCGTGCCGACGTCATCATCTACACGTCCGCATCGCTGGCACAGCAGCGCGACATCATCGGCCCGGTGACGGCCGAACTGTATGTGTCATCCACCGCACGCAGCGCCGACTTCTTCGTGCGCCTGTGCGATGTCGATGCGAAGGGTGTATCGAAGAACATCTGCGACGGCCTGCAGCGCGTGCGCATCGACGGCTCGGGCGCACCGCAGCTCGTGAAGGTGCAGTTCTGGCCGACGGCGTATCGCATGGCGTCGGGACATCGTCTGCGCGTGCAGGTGTCGAGCGGTGCGTTTCCGCGCTGGGCGAGAAATCCTGGCGGCGATGAACCGATCGCGACCGCCACGCAACTTCATGTGGCGACGCAGTCGATTCATCACTCGGCGGTGTACCCGTCGGCGATCCTGTTGCCGTTCGTGAGTATCTAGTGTGATGTCCCGTAAGTCTCTTTCCGTTCGTCCTGAGCCCGTCGAAGGATTCTTGTCTTGATTTACAGACGCTTCGACCCTTCGTCAGGCTCAGGACTCAGCGCGAACGGACTAAGACAGCCGGATCTGAAGAGTCGCAAAGGACCGCATAAAAGAAAATGGGCTGGATCAGATTTCCTCTTCTGACCCTTTCACTTCTTTTATGCGGTCTTTTGCGGCCTCCGTTTCTCCTTCAGACCACACCAAGCCTCACCCGCAGCAACCGATCCTCCTTCAGCGGATCGCTCTCGATGTGCGGCGTATCCGAGAGAATCATGGTCTCGCGCTTGTCGATCGTGTACTGCGGCCAGGCCGGCAGATCGGGCGCCGATGGCTTGCCGTTGCGCGCGAAGTTCGCCCACGCAGTGCTGGCCTTCTTCGCCAGTGCCTGCGCCTGCGGATTGCCCTGCGCCATCTCCACGCTCTCGGTGTTGTCGAAGTAGAACGTGCCGTCGATGCCGTGCGCGGCTTTCAGATGCGGCAGCGCCGGCGTTTCCCAGGTGAACAGATACATGTAGGTCGGCGCGCCGCCGCCCTTGATATGTGCCTCCGCCATCTCGATCGCGCCCATGCGCATGCTGTCCGACCACGCGCGCACCAGCAGGTCGCCGGGCGAATAGTCCGGATGCAGTTCGCGATAGCCTTTCAGCAGTTCGGCCGACTGTTCGCCGAGCACCATGCCGGCGCGCCCCTGCAGCTGTTCCTCGGTGAGTTTGCTGGGATCGACGCCCATCCCCAGCAGCATCAGCGCCATCTCGTGTTTCGTGCAGCCGAGCATGACCGGAATGCGTGCCGAACCGTTCGCCACCGCATCGAGCGGTGCGATGGGCAGATCGACCGTGCCCATGGTCGGCACGAAGCCGCCGCGCGGACCCATGCGGCTCGCGAGTTCCAGCTTCGAGCCGGCGGCGACGAGCTGATCCACCGGCAGTTCCTGCAGCTTGCGCACCTGGTCGCGCGGGATCTGCAGTTCCTTCAATAGTCTGTCGGCCCACTCGGCGGCTTTGTCCGGCGTCGGCAGACGATTCGCGGTGCCGCTTTGCAGGATCGCGCGCTGGAACAGGCCGCTCGCCGTCGGCATGCCGAGCAGGGTGCCGATCTTGCCGCCGCCACCGGATTCGCCGTGCACCATGACGCGCTGCGGATCGCCGCCGAAGGCTTCGATGTTGTCGCGTACCCATTCGAGCGCCGCGATCAGATCGAGCTGGCCGACATTGCCGGAGCGTGCGAACGCAGAATCGAATTCGCCGAGATGCGTGTAGCCGAGCACGCCGAGACGGTGATGCAGCGAGACCGTGACGACGTCCTGCCGCTTCGCGAGATTCGTGCCGTTGGCGCGCGCGCCGGCGCCGCCGCCGATGCTGAAACCGCCGCCGTGGATCCAGACCATCACGGGCCGTTTCTGACGATCGAGACCGGGCGTGAAGATGTTGAGCACCAGGCAGTCTTCGCTGCGCTCGGACGGCGCGTCCGGCTGCGTACCGAAAAAGGTAGCGAAATCGCGGCCCATGCCGCCGGCAGGATTCATGCTCGATGCGCCCTGCGGCGCGAGCGGTCCCCACTCCAGGCAATCGCGCACACCGCTCCAGGACGCCGGCTTCTGCGGCGGCATGAAACGATTCGCGCCGGCGGTCGAGGCGCCGTAGGGCACGCCCCTGAACGAGTAGACGCCATCCTTCAGCGCGCCGCGCACTTTGCCGTGGGCGGTCTCGACGATCGGCTCGCCTGCTGCGCCCAGAGCCGGCGCGAGATGCACCGCTCCGGCAAGAAAGATCGTGCCCGCTGCGAAGTCGCGACGAGTCATGTTCATGTTGTTGCCCCTTGTCGTCGATGGATGACTGTCTCGGCATCGCGGCAACGACCGGTCACCGCAGGATGCAAACCCTGCTGGACGCTAGTGAGAGATCGCAGAGGCGGCAAGAGAAGTGTCCGGATTTCGATGGATATATCCCATCCCGAAACAACGAAGAACAGAGCGGAAAAAGATTGGCCGCAAAAAGGCGCAAAAGGACGCAAATGAAAAACAGACCAAGCACCGAAGAGGCTCTGACTCCAAAGTCGAGAAATCCCTTCCTGCCCTTGCGCGTTTTGCGCCTCTTTGCGGCCATTCTCCTTATCCGGATTATTTCTCCCACGCGCCCCGAACCTCAAAGCGCAGGCCGACGACCCACCCCGATTCCAGCTCAGGATCCATCCCTGGATTGCGTATGTACTGGGCATCGGACTGAATCGACAGCCACTCGGTGACATCGAAGCGGTAGGTCAGTTCGCAGTTGTATTCGCGGGCGTCCGTGGCGAAACCGGCGTCCGCCTGAGCACGACGCCATGAGTCGCCCAGCGCAGCAACGGCGATGGCCGCACCGACCTGATCGCGACCGTCGGCGAACAACCCGCTGTAGACGACACCGGCGCCGAAGTAGCGCGCGATGGGATTGATGCGGGATTCGGCAGCGCCGGCGCGCACGAACAGGGCAAGCCCCTGCCCGGCCGCGTCAGCGAAGAACACCGGCGTTTCCACCAACGCATAGAAGCCGGCGTTGTCGTCGCGCTGCAGCGGCGCGCCGGCCGCCGTGGTGGCCAGCAGATCGTCGAAATCGGCCGTGTAGTGCCAGTAGCCTGCGGCGGTGCGCAGTCCGGACTGCGCGCGATAGTTCATCTCACCGACCAGCAGCGCGCCTTCATCGCTCGACAGTTTGATGACAGCGCGATCGGGATCGTCCGGATCGCCGGGCACGCCATCGAGCGCCGCCGCCTGCAGCGTCCATGCGCCGACCGTCTTCTGCGCACGCACGGCGAGACTTGTCACTGGAAAGATCGACGGACCGTTGCGTCCCGACTGCGCGAAATCCGGACCGATGCCATGCGATGGATTGATGAACAGACCGGCAGTCTCGATGCTGTCGAACTCCGAGTTCAGATCGTAGAGACCGAAACGCACCGACTGCGCGCCGCTGCCGAACTGCCACTGCGACCACAGCTCGTAGAGCCGGACCGCGCGCGTGGCTTCGATGTTGCTGACGCCCTGCATCGCGCCGGTCAGCTCATCCGACAGCACATGACCATTGTTGTAGAGGACGTAGCCGAACAGCTGCAGCCCGTCGAGCCCGAGCCACTGCCCGCCATCGACCATTGCCGTCAGTTCGAGGTTGTCGAGATAGCGCTCGCCGGTGGCGATGCCGCCGGACACCTGGCGCCACATCTCGCCCGTATAGGTGGACGCGACCTGCAACAGGCTGCCATTCGTGCATACGTCACAGTCCGTGTCGTCCTGCGCCACGGCTGCGGTTGCACCGAGAAAACAGGCGGCAGCGATCGACAGGCGAGCGGCATGAGTGACCGATGACATGTCCACTCAATCGGCGCCGTAGTCCCCGGACTGAACACCCTTGCAGCTAGGGGAAACCCTGATTCGCCGGCGCTGGAACAAGTTTCCTGCAGAGCGGCCGATAGGACGTCAAAGGGGCATGTCCCTCAATCAGGGTGGAGCGTTTTCCCATGCAACTGACGATCAAGTCCCGGCTCATCGGCCTGGTCGGACTCATGCTGATTCTCATGGCCGTACTGGGCATCACCAGCCGTCATGGAATGTCGGTCGTGAATGCCTCGCTGGACAGCGTGATCCTCACCGGTCATGCGCTGCGCAATCACATCGAAGGCGACATGATGCATGACGCGCTGCGCGGCGACGTGCTGACTGCACTGCTGGCCGAATCGCAGGAAGATCGCGATGCCGCGACCGCCGGCGTGCAGCAGCATGCGGAAATGCTTCGCCTGATGATCGATGCCAACCACCAGCAGGCGGAAGGCGAGACGCGTGCCGCGCTGGACGAGTTGCGCCCGATTCTCGAAAAGTACATTGCGAGTGCAGAAACCATCGTCGCCGCCACCAACACCGACAAGGCGCACGCGCAGAGCCTGCTGCCTGAATTCCAGACGGCCTTCACGGATCTGGAAGGCCGCATGTCCGACGTCAGCAGCCTGATCGAGGACAGCAGCGATCTGGCAGAAGTCACGGCCGCCGCGGCCATCTCGCGCTCCAACAGCCTGGGACTCGCCATCCTGTCGGTCTCGGTCCTCATCGGCACCGCGGTGGCGTTCCTGCTGGTCCGCTCGATCGCGCGCGGCATCGCACAGCTCGCAGCCACGATCAGGCGCATCGCCCGCGGCGAACTCGGACGGGAGATCCGCATCACCAATCACGACGAACTCGGCGAACTCATGGCGGCATTGCAGGGCATGGATCGCAAGCTGAGCGAAATCGTCGAAACCGTGTACGGCACCTCCGAGGAGGTCGGCACCGCAGCGCGCGAACTCTCGCAGGGCAATGACGATCTGAGCCAGCGCACGCAGGAACAGGCGGCTGCCCTGGAAGAAACCGCCTCCAGCATGGAACAGATGGCGGCCACCGTGAAACAGAATGCCGACAATGCGCGCGAAGCGAATCAGCTCGCCGCCAGCGCGCGCGGCCAGGCAGACAAGGGCGGCTCGGTCGTCGAGCGTGCCGTGAATGCCATGAACGAGATCAACGCATCCAGCCGCAAGATCTCCGACATCATCAGTGTCATCGACGAAATCGCCTTCCAGACCAACCTGCTGGCATTGAATGCCGCCGTCGAAGCGGCGCGTGCCGGCGAGCAGGGCCGCGGGTTTGCGGTCGTCGCCTCGGAAGTCCGCAACCTGGCACAGCGCAGCGCGACCGCAGCGCGCGAGATCAAGGGGCTGATCGGCGAATCGGTGGACAAGGTGCAGGCCGGCACGGCGCTCGTCGACGAATCCGGTCGCGCCATCGGCGAGATCATGGACAGCGTCAAGAAAGTCACGGATATCGTGGCCGAGATTTCGGCCGCCAGCGAAGAACAGTCCACGGGCATCGATCAGGTCAATCGCGCAGTGGCGCAGATCGACGAAGTCACGCAGCGCAACGCCGCGCTGGTCGAGGAAGCGGCAGCAGCCGCCAAGTCGATGGATCAACAGACGCAGCAGCTGCTGGCCGCCATCGGCTTCTTCAGCCTCTCGGGTCGCTCCGCTGCGACCACACCGACGTCAACTCTCCCGCAGAACACGGAAGGCACGTCATCGTTCGACGACATGCCCGAGCAGATGGCTGCCTGACGCCTTTTCTATTGCGTCGGCGCAGGACGCGCCGGCACTCTCGCCTTCCTCGCCGGCGTTCCCGCGTCTGCCGGGACCTTCGCGTAATTCCTGCACCATTTACGCATGTACTCGCCCGACCCCATGGCGTATTCGTATAAGCACAAATACGCGCCTTGATTGCGGCGCCGTCCGCCCAAGGTTCAGATCAGGAGTCGCCCGAGGCATCACTGCGAATGGAACAACTCGTGCATGCTCCGAATCGTAACAATGAAGCCGCCTGCAGCGGCCAAGTGGAGTCGAGATGCAAATTCAGATCAATCATGGCACTCACGTGCGAATCGCCCAGGACACATCAGAGCGACTGGCGCAGGAGATCGAGGAATCCCTCGTGCAGTACAAGAATCAGGTGACGCGCGTGGAAGTCCACCTCAACGATCAGAACGGCGGCAAACACGGGGAAGCGGACAAGCGCTGCACGCTGGAAGCGCGGCTCGATCGTCTCCAGCCCGTCGCGGTCTCGCACGAAGCCCCGTCGATCAAGCAGGCCATCGATGGCGCACTGAAGAAACTCGATAGCGCACTGAGCCACACGATCGGCAAACGGCGCACATTCTGACGGGTTGACCGTTGACGGTTGGCCGTTGACAGCCAGATGCCCAACTGCGCTCTTCTTTACCTCCGCTCTGACCGTCAACGGTCAACCGTCAACCGTCAACCGCCAATTCAAACGTTGTCCCCTTCAGTGGAGCTGTGCACGTCGCCGGCGACCGGTTCCTGGCCCCAGCGCCAGCCGAGCACGCGGGGGTGATCCTCGCCGTGTTCGTTGATGTACTCGCGATGCTCCATCAGCATCTGATGAATCTTTTGCTTGGCGTAGGCGGCGCGCGCGCCTAGTTGCGGCAGGCGGTTGATCACGTCCTGTACCAGGTGGAAGCGGTCGATGTCGTTCAGCACGCACATGTCGAAGGGCGTGGTGGTCGTGCCCTCCTCCTTGTAGCCGCGGACATGGAAATTCTCGTGGTTGGTGCGGCGATATGTCAGCCGGTGGATCAGCCACGGATAGCCGTGGAAGGCGAAGATCACCGGCTTGTCGCGCGTGAACAGATCGTCGAAGTCATTGTCGCTGAGCGCGTGCGGATGTTCGTTCGGCGACTGCAGCTTCATCAGGTTGACGACATTGATGACGCGCACTTTCAGATCAGGCAGGTACTTGCGCAGCAGGTCGACGGCCGCCAGCGTTTCGAGCGTCGGCACATCGCCGCAGCACGCCATGACCACATCGGGTTCGACGCCGCGATCGTTGCTGGCCCATTCCCAGATGCTGATGCCCGCCTCGCAATGCCTGACGGCCTCTTCCATCGTCAGCCACACCGGCGCCGGCTGCTTGCCGGCGACGACGACATTGACGTAGTTGCGGCTGCGCAGGCAGTGATCGGTCACTGACAGCAGGCAGTTCGCATCGGGCGGCAGGTAGACGCGCACGATCGACGCCTTCTTGTTGACGACGTGATCGATGAAGCCGGGATCCTGGTGCGAGAAGCCGTTGTGATCCTGGCGCCAGACATGCGACGACAGCAGGTAGTTGAGCGA
>CAYWHG010000170.1:0-9457 GCA_964457865.1 uncultured Steroidobacter sp. | reverse complement strand
CCACTCTCGTATTTCCCAACGAAATCTCTTCCGTTCTGGTCTGTGATCTCCGTGTGAAACTCTTCTCTTCCTGCCACACCAGATTGCCCAGGAACTGCTGCGTCGCCGCTTCCCAGGTGTGCCGCAAGGCATAGTCGCGACACTCCGCGGGATCGAGCGTGAGTGCCGCGAGCGCTGCGCTGCCGAGATCTTCGCTCAGTATGCCGGTGACGCCGTTCTGCACGACATCGATGGGGCCCGTCACCGGAAATGCCGCGACGGGCACACCGCAGGCCATGGCTTCCAGCAGCACGAGTCCGAACGTATCGGTGCGACTGGGAAACACGAACACATCGGCGGCGGCGACATGGCGTGCGAGTTCCTCGCCGAACCGGTAGCCCACGAACACGGCGTCGGGAAAACGCGCTTCGAGCCCGGCGCGTGCCGGCCCATCGCCGATGACGAGCTTCGTGCCGTTCCATGGCATGGACAGAAAGGCATCGATGTTCTTTTCCACCGCGACGCGCCCGAGATACACGGCGATCGGCCGTGGCAGATTCAGGAACGTCTTCTCGCGCGGCCTGAACAGATCGACGTCGACACCGCGGGTCCAGCGCACCAGATGCTCGAAGCCGCGCGCTTCGAGCTGTCGCTGCAGCGTCGGCGTCGCGACCATGGTGCGCGCCGCGGCCGCGTGGAAACGGCGCAGGTGCGCGTAGCTCAGCGACAGCGGAATCGGGAAACGCGACGCAACGTATTCGGGGAACTGCGTGTGATACGAGGTGGTGAACGCGAAGCCGTGACATCGACACCATCGACGGGCCGCCGCACCGAGCGTCGCCTCCGTTGCGATGTGAATCGCCTCCGGCGCGAACGCGCGCAGCAACGCGTCCAGACGACGGTAGGGAAACCAGGCGAGACGGATCTCCGGGTAGGTCGGACAGGGAAACGTACGGAACTGCGCCGGCTCGATCACGCAGACCTCGTGACCCAGCTCGCGCAGGCGCTGCGTCGTCGTCGTGAGCGTCTTGACGACGCCATTGGTCTGCGGCAACCAGGCGTCGGTGACGATGGCGATCTTCACGCGGCGCGCGCAGCGACGACCTGCACCCGCAGTTCCTGATGCGTCAGCACTTCGCGGGTTTCCGTCCAGCGCAGCAGCGCGAGCCGGCCGTTGCAGTCCTCGGTAAGCGTCGTGCAGCTTTCGACCCAGTCGCCGTCGTTGCAATAGAGCACGCCGTCGATGTTGGTGATCTCGGCACGATGGATGTGGCCGCAGATCATGCCGTCGACGCCGCGACGCTTCGCCTCGTCCGCCAGCGCCTGTTCGAAGTTCGCGATGTACTTCACCGCGTTCTTCACCTTGTGCTTCAGATACGCGGCGATGGACCAGTACGGAAAGCCAAACCGCCGGCGGAAAAAATTCACCAGCCGGTTGAGCTGCAGCACGAAGGCGTAGGCGCGATTGCCGAGGGCTTCGAGCAGCGGACTCGCCTTGATGACGCTGTCGAACTCATCGCCGTGCAGCACCACAAAGCGCCGACCGTCGGCCGTCTCGTGCAATGCCTCGCGCCGGATCTCGACATTGCCGAAGACCATGCCGTCGTAGTCGCGGAACACGCGGTCATGGTTGCCGGGGATATAGATGACGCGCGTGCCGCGCTTCGCCATGCCGAGGATGGTGCGGATGACGTCGTTGTGTTCCTGCGGCCAGTAGAACGACTTCGTCAGACTCCACAGATCAACGATGTCACCGACCAGGTACAGGGTGTCGGTCTCGATCGAATGCAGGAAATCGAGCAGGTAGCGCGCGCTGCAGCCGCGAAACCCCAGATGGACATCGGAAATGAAGACCGTGCGGAAGCGGAACACCGGACGCGCCGGATTCGGGCTCATACGTCACCTGTGCAGTACCGAGCTGGTGCGCACAGTGGTGGCGGGCAATGACGAAGCGATGACAGTCCGGGGAAGAATATTTGACGGGTCAGTCGGTTGGGACGGGATTCTTATGTAATGGCACTGGTGGTTCGACCGGATACAGTCATGTATGGGACACACTACCCACTTCATGGTGAATTCATCCGCCAATTGGCCTATTAATTCCTACTTCGTTCGCAATTAGTTCGAATCTATCAGCGAATCCAGGAGCCACGTCGACAATGGTGACAATCTCAGCTCAGATCGGCCTATCACCTGCCATTTACCTGTAGAGGTGGGAAAAACTGCCGGAGAACACGCTACGACCGCTGAATTCTTCGAAATTCCGCGTTCCCAATGCCTCGTTTCCTCCAAGCGCCGCAACCATGCCATCCTCGCGGCATGATCGGACTTCTTCAGCGTGTGAGTCGGGCGGATGTCAGTGTCGGCGGGCAGGAGCGTGCGCGAGTCGACCGGGGCCTGCTGGTACTGGTCGGCGTCGAGCGGGGTGATCAGGAAGCCCAGGCCGACCGGCTGCTGGAGCGGTTGCTGACCTACCGGGTGTTTCCCGACGACGAAGGTCGCATGAACCGCAGCCTGCAGGACATCGCCGGGGGGCTGCTGCTGGTCCCGCAGTTCACGCTGGCCGCCGACACGCGCACGGGCACCCGTCCCGGCTTCAGTCCCGCCGCAGCGCCGCAGGAAGGCGAGCGATTGTTCGATTACCTGGTGTCGCGGGCACGATCCATCCATCCGGTGGTCCAAACCGGAGTGTTTGGTGCCGACATGGCCGTTGCGCTGATCAACGACGGCCCCGTGACCTTCTGGTTACGGGTGGAGCCCGCACCGTTCATGGAGTCGGGCTCTTAAGAAATCGTCGGGTTTGGTTCACTGTTGTGCCCGGCGTATTGGCGTATGATCGCCGGCGTTTCCCCCCGGAGAGATGCAATGGGTATTGGTTTTCGAGAGCTATTGATCATTCTCGTGATCGCGCTCGTGATCTTCGGCGCAAAGCGACTGAAGACCATTGGCTCGGATCTGGGTGGTGCCGTGAAAGGCTTCAAGAAGGCGATGGCCGAAGGCGAGGATGAGGACAGCAAGCAGTTGTCGTCGCCGGCGGAGAAGGATGCGGATTTCGATTCGACGCCCGCCTCCAAGTCCGGCAGCAAGTCCTCGAATTCCTGAGCGGCCGCGCAGCCGCGCCGCCTGACCTTCCACCAGAGCTTCCATGTTCGAAGTCGGTTTCACCGAGATCGTCCTGATCCTCGGCCTCGCACTCCTTGTGCTCGGACCCGAGAAGCTTCCGGGACTGGCCCAGAAAATCGGTCGCTGGACCGGCCGTGCGCGCTCGATGGCGCGTCAGTTGCGGACGCAGCTGGAGCAGGAAGTCACGCTGGAGGAACTCGCCAAGTCGCGCCCCGGCGCAGCGCAGTCTCCCGATCCGACCATTCACCCTGAACCGCCGTCGACGACAGACAGCACCGCCTCGGACGCTGTTGCGCCGCAGACCGAAGCGGTGGCGCCCGAAACGCCGCCGCATCACGGACCCGAGATCGATCTCGACCAGATGGTGTCAGGCATCGAACCGGAACCGGCTCCCGTCGCGCCTGACGACACCAAGAACGCTTCATGAGTGCCGATGAGCAACGCGAGTCGCTCGCCGAAGGGTCGCTGATCTCCCACCTGATGGAGCTGCGCGATCGACTGCTGCGGGCGGTGATCGCGATCTTCATCATGTTCATTCCCTGCGCGTTCTTTTCCGACGAACTGTTCACGTTCGTGGCGCTGCCGTTGATCGAGAAGATGCCGCAGGGCACTTCGATGATCGCGACCAGCGTCGTCGCGCCGTTCATGGCGCCTCTGAAACTCGCACTGCTTGCGGGCCTGTTTCTGGCGATGCCCTATGTGCTCTATCAGGCCTGGGCGTTCGTCGCCCCCGGCCTGTATCGCCATGAAAAACGTTTCGCCGTGCCGCTGATGCTTTCCAGCATCGTGCTGTTCTACGCGGGCGTCGCCTTCGCTTATTTCGTGGTGTTTCCGCTCATGTTCGCGTTCCTCACCGGCGCCGCCCCGATCGGCGTGCAGGTGATGACGGACATGTCGAACTATCTCGACTTCGTGCTGCTGCTGTTTTTCGCCTTCGGCATCGCCTTCGAGATCCCGATCGCCACCGTGCTGCTGGCGTCGACCGGACTGGTGAAGATCGAAACGATGACCAAGAACCGCGGCTACGTGATTCTGGGAATCTTCATCGTCGCCGCCTTCCTCACGCCGCCGGATGCGATTTCGCAAAGCTTCATGGCCATCCCGATGTACGTCCTGTACGAGGGCGGCATCATCATGGCGCGCGTGCTGCTCAAGAACCGCACCGCCCGGCAGCAGGAAGAGCAGCACGCCGACTGACCTGCCCGCAGGCTGCCGCCTCCGCGCGCCAGCCGCATGTATACATATGCTGCGGCGGAATTCGCTGGTTTCACCTCCTTGCCGCTGCCGCAGAAGATCGGTGAGACTCCGTCCCCGGTCGTCACCACTTCTGGCATCCAAGAACAGGTAACTGACGCCGGCATCGCGCCTGAGCGTCCCAAACCCGCACCGGCGGAGCGAGCCCCACGAATGAACCAGCCGATCGAACGCACAGCGCCCCCTGATTCCACCAGCGGGCCGCAGATCCTCGGGCATCCGCGCGGACTGGCGACGCTGTTCCTGACCGAGATGGGGGAACGCTTCACCTACTACGGCATGCGTGCGCTGCTGATCCTGTTCCTCGCCGATTCGGTGCGCGGTGGATTCGGCTTCGACGACAAGACTGCGAGCGCCATCTACGGGCTCTACATCTCGGCTTCCTACATTCTGTGCCTGCCCGGCGGCTGGATCGCCGACCGGCTCATCGGCGCGCGGCGCGCGGTGTGGCACGGCGGCATTCTCATCGTGATCGGCAATGCGCTGCTGGCACTGGGCTCCACCTACTCCACGTTCTTCGGCGGCCTGATCGTGATCGTCTGCGGCGTCGGTATGCTCAAGCCGAACGTCAGCGCGATGGTTGCCGACCTGTATCCGGAAGGCGGAGGCCGGCGCGACGCGGGATTCACGATCTTCTACATGGGCATCAACATCGGCGGCTTCCTCGGCCCGATCGTCACCGGACTGCTGGCCGTGCACTACGGCTGGAAGGTGGCTTTCGCCGCGGGCGCCGTCTTCATGATCGTCGGGCTGGTGTTCTACAAGCTCCTGGGGAATTACCTCGGCGACGCCGGAATGCACGTGTCGGGCGCACACGGCGAACACAGCGCCGTGAATCGCAAACACAGCTGGATGATCGTGGGCGCAATGGTCGGCGTCATCGTCGCCGCCTACCTGCTCGCAGTCACAGGGGTCTACACGATCAATCCGCTGACGCTGGCGCAGACCACGGGTTTCATTCTTTTTGCGGTCGCCATCGCCTACTTCGCCTACATCTTCCTGCTGGCGGGTCTCGATTCGACCGAGCGCAAGCGCATGGCGGTGATCCTGTTCCTGTTCATCGGCTGCATGCTGTTCTGGGCGGGCTTCGAACAGACGGGCGCATCGCTGAATCTCTTCGCCGAGCGCTATGTCGATCGCACGATCGGCTGGCTGAATGGCTGGGAGATTCCGACCACCTGGTTCCAGTCCTTCAACTCGCTCTTCATCCTGATCTTCGCCGTGCCGTTCTCGATGCTCTGGGTGGGGCTGGCCAAGCGCAACCTCGATCCGTCAGCGCCGGCCAAGTTCGGTCTGGGCCTCATCATGCTCGGCCTCGGCTTCCTGTTCATGGTGTGGGCCGCGAACATCGTGTCCGATGGCGGCAAGGCGATGCCGTATCTGCTGATCCTCACGTATCTGCTGCACACCTACGGCGAGCTGTGCCTGAGCCCGGTCGGCTTGAGCTACGTGACCAAGCTCGCACCCGCGCGCTTCGTGTCGCAGATGATGGGCGTGTGGTTCCTGGCGACGTCGCTCGGCAATCTCTCGGCCGGATTGCTCTCCGGGATTTTCGAAACCGACAACGTCGCGGCCATGCCCGGGCAGTACATGAAGTTCGTGTACTTCATCGTCGCTGCCGGCATCGTGCTGCTGCTGCTGTCGAAGCCGGTGAAGAAGCTGATGGTCGGCGTGAAGTAAGGGAGCGACGCATGAAAGCGAATCGACTGCTCGGCGTTGCCATCGGTGCGGCGCTTCTGTCGGCGGGCTGCGGCAAGACGCCGGTCGAAGGCGCGAAGCCGAAGGAAACAGCCGATGCGTTCGTGGCGCGCGCCAATGAAGAGATGGCGGGTGCCGGCAAGGAGCTGGCCACCGCCGGTTTCGCCTACGCGACCTACATCAACCAGGACACCGAGTTTCTCAACGCCAAGGCGAACGAACGCTATCTCGAACAGTTCGGCAAGGCGGTCGAAGCAGCGAAGGCCTACGCAGGGCAGCCACTCAGCCCGTCCACGGCCCGCGCCATCACGTTGCTGAAGCTCGGCGTGGCTGCACCGGCACCGAAGGATCCGGCGAAGCGCGCCGAACTCACGGGCCTCACCTCGAAAATGGAAGGCATGTACGGCGCTGCGAAGTACTGCCCGAGCGGCCCGGACTCGTGCAAGGACCAGGGCGCACTCACCGACATCCTCGCCACCAGCCGCAACTACGATGAACTTACCGAGGCGTGGACCGGCTGGCATTCCACCGCGCGTCCGATCCGCAAGGACTATGTGCGCTTCGTCGAACTGGCGAACGAAGGTGCCCGCGAACTCGGCTTCGCCGATCTTGGCGCGATGTGGCGCTCCGGTTACGACATGCCGGCCGACGATTTCACAAAGGAAGCTGCGCGCCTGTGGCAGCAGGTCTCGCCGCTGTACGGCGAGTTGCACTGCTACGTGCGCGGCCGGCTGCAGAAGACCTATGGCGCCGAACGCGTGCTCGCCGGCAAACCCATTCCGGCGCAACTGCTCGGCAACATGTGGGCGCAGCAGTGGGGCGAGATCTATCCCCTGGTCGAGCCGTATCCGGGTGTGTCGGATCTCGATGTCACCAGCGCACTGGTGAAGCAGAAGTACGATCCGGTGAAGATCACGCAGTCGGCCGAGAATTTCTATGTGTCGCTCGGCTTTCCCAAGTTGCCGCAGACGTTCTGGGAACGTTCGCTGCTGAAGAAGCCGGCGGATCGCGACGTGCAGTGCCATGCGAGTGCCTGGCAGATGGATGCGGGCGAGGACGTGCGCATCAAGCAGTGCATCGAGCCGACGCAGGAACACCTGATGACCGTCTATCACGAGCTCGGTCACGTGTTCTATTACCTCTCCTACAAGGATCAACCGTATCTGTTCCAGAGCGGCGCCAACGACGGCTTCCATGAAGCGATCGGCGACACGGTGAACCTGTCGATGACGCCGGCCTATCTGCATTCCATCGGACTTGCCGGCCCGACGAAGCAGAGTCAGCAGGCGACCATCAATCAGCAGATGAAGATGGCGCTCGACAAGATCGCCTTCCTGCCGTTCGGCAAGCTGATCGACGAATGGCGCTGGAAAGTGTTCTCGGGCGAAGTGACGCCCGAAAATTACAACGCCGCCTGGTGGCAACTGCGCGAGCAGTACCAGGGCGTGGCGGCACCGGTCGCCCGCAGCGAGGAAGACTTCGATCCAGGCGCGAAGTACCACATTCCCGGCAACACCCCCTACACGCGCTACTTCCTCTCCTTCATCCTGCAGTTCCAGTTCCACAAGGCGCTGTGCGACGCGGCCGGATTCGAGGGCCCGCTGAACGAATGTTCGGTGTACGGCAACGAAGAGGCCGGTCGCCGCTTCCGCGACATGCTCGCGCTCGGCCAGAGCCAGCCCTGGCAGGACACGCTGGAAAAACTCACCGGCACGCGCGACATGGACGCCGCGGCGATCATGGAATACTTCGCACCGCTGGCCGCGTGGCTGGAAGAACAGAACAAGGGGCAGCAGTGCGGATGGGAATGAACTATTCGTGATGAGGTGATCGGGTGATGAAGTGATCACGCAAGATCGCTTCGCTCCTCCCTCGTCTTGCTCCATCACCTCATCACTTCATCACCTCATCACTCCACTCATGAACACCCCCGTCCGCCAACTCACCCCCCGCGCCATCATCCTGTCGATGATCCTTGCGGTGATCCTCGCCGCGGCGAACACCTATCTCGGTCTGTTCGCCGGCCTGACGATCGCCACGGCGATTCCGGCCGCCGTGCTGTCGATGGGCGTACTGCGCCTGCTGGGCGGCGGCAGCATCCTCGAGAACAACATCGTGCAGACCGGCGCGTCGGCAGGTTCCTCCATCGCCGCCGGCGTGATCTTCACCATTCCGGCGCTGATCATTCTCGGCTACTGGCAGGACTTCAAATACTCCTGGGTGCTGGCGATTGCCGGCCTCGGCGGCCTGCTCGGCGTGTTGTTCTCGGTACCGCTGCGACGCTCGATGATCGTCGAACAGCCGCTACCGTTCCCCGAAGGCAAGGCGGCGGCGGAAGTCCTGAAGGCCGGCGACAATCCGGGGCCGGGTCTGAAGATCCTCGGGCTCTCCGCCGGCCTCGGTGCGCTGGTAAAGCTCGCCGCGGAAAGCGGGTTGCGCATGATTCCTGACAACGCGGCCACCGCCGGCTTCTTCGGCAAGTACCTCGGCTACATGGGCACCGGCCTGTCGCCGGCGCTGCTGGGCGTGGGCTATATCGTCGGGCTCAACATCGGCATCGTCGTCGTCTCCGGCAGCATCCTCGCCTACAACATTGCGATCCCGTTCTACTACGCGTTCCTGCTCAACGGCGATCCGGAAGTCGCGATGAAGGTGGTCGGCAAGACCGCGGCAGAAGCGGCGGCGATCATTCGCGGCGATCGCATCCGCTATCTCGGCGTGGGCACGATGCTGGTCGGCGGCATCTGGACGCTGTTCTCGCTGCGCAAGTCGCTGCTGTCGGGCATCAGGAGCGGGATCGCGGCAGCGCGCAAGGGTGCGGATGCCAATCTGCCCGAAACCGAACGCGACCTGCCGATGAAGTGGATGCTGGTCGCGCTGCTGCTGTTCGTGCTGCCGCTGGCCGGCCTGTACCAGGCGATCGTGCAGAACTGGATGGTGAGCGTGCCGATGACGATCATCATGATCGTCGCCGGCTTCCTGTTCGTGTCGGTGTCCGCCTATCTCGCGGGTCTGGTCGGTTCGTCGAACAACCCGGTGTCCGGCATCACCATTGCCACCATTCTGTTCGCGTCCTTCGTGCTGATGCTGCTGCTGGGCAGCGATTCCGAAATTGGCGCAGTGGCCGCGATCATGATCGGCGCGGTGGTGTGCTGCGCGGCCGCCGTCGGCGGCGACAATCTGCAGGATCTCAAGGCCGGCTACCTCGTCGGCGCCACGCCCTGGAAGCAGCAACTGATGCTGGGCATCGGCGCGTTCTCCTGCGCGCTCGTCATGGCGCCGGTGCTGAACCTGCTGGCGCAGGCCTACGGTATCGGTGATCCGACTCGCCCCGGCTCATTGCAGGCACCGCAGGCCACGCTGATGGCCTCGGTGGCCAAGGGCCTGTTCGGTGGCAAATTGC
>CAYWHG010000169.1:4454-9533 GCA_964457865.1 uncultured Steroidobacter sp. | reverse complement strand
CCGCGGGCGAAGACCGTGACGCGACCGTGATCGCGAGTGAACAGTTCGAGGATCCGGCTGGTATCGCGATAAGGCCGGTGATGCAGAACGTAGGCGGGCTGGAGCTGGATGAGACGGGACATGGGGGAAGGAAGTGACTTCCGTCACTTTCATCTCACGATTCATACCCGAGCTGCCGCAGCGCGGCTTCGCTGTCGGACCAGTTCTCCTTCACCTTCACCCACAGTTCCAGATGCACCGAGCGGCCGAACAGCTCCGACATCTCGATGCGCGCCGCGCGGCCGACTTCCTTCAATTGCTCGCCGCCGTGGCCGATCACGATGGCCTTCTGTCCCGCGCGTTCGACCCAGATCACGGCATTCACCAGCAGCCTGCCCTCCTCCTGCGCGAATCGCTCGATTCCCACGGTCAGGCCATAGGGCAGTTCCTGATGCAGGCGCTGGGTCAGTTTCTCGCGAACGATCTCGGACGCCTGGAATTCCGGACTGCGATCCGTGACCTGATCGAGCGGGAAATGCGGCGGCGACAGCGGCAGATATTTCGCGATCATGCCCGGCAAGACATCCAGGTTGCTGCGCTTCAGACCCGAGATGGGAATGATTTCGGCGAAGTGTGCCTTGCGCGACACCTCCTCGATGAACGGCAGCAACCGCTCGCGCGGCGTGACCTTGTCCACCTTGTTGACGGCGAGAATGATCGGACGGCCGCGCTCGACAAGCTGCTCGAGGATGCGCTGATCCTCGTCGATCCAGCGCGGCCCCTCGATCACGAACAGGTTGACGTCGGCGTCGTTGAGCGAGGTGACGGCGGCCCGGTTCATGTGACGATTCATGGCGCGCTTGCCGCCCGAATGCAGTCCCGGCGTATCGACGAACACGATCTGCGATTGCTCGCTGCTGCGGATGCCGAGAATGCGATGTCGCGTCGTCTGCGGTTTGTGGCTGACGATGCTGACCTTGCGTTCCAGCAGCGTATTGAGCAGCGTCGACTTGCCGACGTTCGGCCGGCCGACGATGGCCACGAAACCGCAGCGGAACTCCGGGTTCGACGCTTCGGCGGCAGGAATCTCTGGATCGGTCATGTCTGTTCTGGGCTGGAAGGGATCGGATCGGCGCCGGTGTCCGCGGCAGTCGTTCTGGAACGTCGTGCCGGCAAGGCATTGAGGACTTCGCTGGCGGCTATCTGTTCGGCACGTCGCCGACTCGGTCCTGTGCCGATGGCCCGCAGCGCCAGCGACTCGACAGAACAACTCACCTCGAAAACCTGATTGTGCGCTTCACCGCGGATGGATTCGACGGCGTAGATCGGCAGCGGCAGGCTGCGGGCCTGCACGGCTTCCTGCAGACGCGTCTTTGGATCTTTCAGTTCGGCGGCGCTCGGCAACTTGTCCAGCAGCGGCACGAACAGGCGCTCGATGACGCGGGCCGCCGCCTCGAAACCGCCATCGAGATAGACGGCGCCGAACAGGGCTTCGAGCGCATCGGCGAGGATCGACTTGCGGCGAAAACCACCGGACTTCAGTTCGCCGGAGCCGAGCCGGACGTGATGTCCGAGATCGAGTTCGGCGGCAATCACCGCCAGTGCCTCGCCGCTCACCAGGCTGGCCCGGAATCGCGACAGGTCGCCCTCGTCGGCCGCTGCGAATTCCTGGAACACCAGGCGCGCCACCACGCAGTTCAGGATGGCGTCGCCGAGAAACTCCAGTCGTTCGTTGTGTGGGCCGCCCGCGCTGCGATGCGTGAGCGCCGCTTCGAGCAGCGCCGGATCGCGGCACTCATAATCGAGCGCTTCCCGGAGCCAGGTGGCAGCAGTCTTCAATGCGGATTCCGTACGGAGAGTCAGGCGCCCGGTGGCGGGCCGAGGCGCGCACTGTGCGCCACTCGGCCGGTCGGCGCCAGAGGGTCGCCGAACGCCCTCGCGCATGCAGGCGCGAGGACCGGAGCGATTCCAGAAGGGTTACGGGCCTTTGACATCCACGCTCTTGTCGAAATCGACCACCAGCGAGACGTTGCCGACGAACGGCGACTCGGCGCGGTAATACGCACGCATCGTGAAACCGCCGGCGCTCTTCTTGATCTCGATTTCCTTCGGGTCGATGCTCTTGATGTCCTCGATGGTCCAGCGACGATCGAGGGCGTTGCGCAGTTGCTGCGGCGACGTCGGATCGCCGTCGGCTTCCTTGGCCGTCTGATCCATGGCACGTACGACCGCCATATATTCGAAGTACAGCGGCGTGAGGCGAATGCCGGCATAGAGCGCGACTCCCAGGATGGCCAGGATGATCACCATCCCCAGGAACGTTGCACCGCGCTGACGAGCGAACATTGGAATTCTCCTGATTTGTGGTTGCCAAGTCTGTGCCTGGTAGCGCGGCACTTGTCTACTTGATCGCATCGCCGATACGGTTCCAGATCGGCGCATCGGGCAGATCCCAGTTCAGCCAGATCCGGACCGCCTTGCCGACCAGATTCTTCTCCGGGACGAATCCCACTTCCGGGAAGCGGCTGTCGCGGCTGTTGTCGCGATTGTCGCCCATGAAGAAGTAATGATCCGCCGGCACGACCCGATCGTAATCGCGCGAATCGCGATCGGGAATGAACAATACCCGGTGCTCCACTCCACCGAGATCCTCCACACCCTGCAGCGCATCCGCCTGGGGCCCGGTGTTCCGCGGCCCCGGATAGGTGCCATCGAGCGTCACCGTCATCGGCTGATCGTTGATGAACACCCGCTGGTTGCGCACCGAAATGTGGTCGCCCGGCAGCCCCACCAGCCGCTTGATGTAGTTCACCGACGGATCGCTCGGCAGCCGGAAGACGATCACGTCGCCCCGCTGCGGCTCGCCGATATCCACTACCTTCGAATTGAGCACAGGCAGGCGCAGGCCGTAGGAGAACTTGTTCACAAATATGAAATCGCCGTCCAGCAGGGTCGGCATCATGGAGTCGGACGGAATCCGGAACGGTTCGAACAGGAAGGAGCGGATCACCAGCACGATCAGGATGACCGGAAAGAACGAGCGCGCGTATTCGACCACGATCGGTTCGCGCACGTTCTCGGGCAGAGTACCGGCCGCCGCCGCCTTCTGCAGGCGTGAGGGCTTCCACAACCAGGCATCCAGGCCCCAGATCACACCGGTGACCAGCGTGGCAACCGTCAGAATGAAAGAGAAGTCAAAGATCATTGTTCTGCTCACCTAGTCCTTGCCGATCTTCAGCACCGCCAGGAATGCTTCCTGCGGAATTTCCACCGAGCCGAGCTGTTTCATGCGCTTCTTGCCTTCCTTCTGCTTCTCGAGAAGCTTGCGCTTGCGCGAAGCGTCGCCGCCGTAGCACTTGGCGAGCACGTTCTTGCGCAGTGCCTTGACGCTGGCACGCGCGACGATCTGGCTGCCGATGGCCGCCTGCACCGCCACTTCGAACATCTGCCGCGGAATCAGTTCCTGCATCTTGTCGACGAGTTCGCGGCCGCGCGCATAGGCATTGTCGCGGTGAACGATGATCGAGAGCGCGTCGACCCGATCGCCGTTGATGAGCACATCGAGACGCACCAGCGGCGCGGTTTCGAAACGGTTGAACTCGTAGTCGAACGAGGCGTAGCCGCGACTCACTGATTTCAGCCGGTCGAAGAAATCCAGCACGACTTCGGCCAGCGGCATTTCGTACTGCATCGACACCTGATTGCCGACGTACAGCATCTTGGTCTGCTTGCCACGCTTGTCGGTGCAGAGCTTGATGACGGCGCCGACATAGTCCGGCGGCAACAGCAGATTCGCGGTGATGATGGGCTCGCGCAAATCCTGGATCTCGTTGCTCGACGGCAGTTTCGCCGGATTGTCCACGTATTCGACGGTGCCGTCGGTGCGCAGGATTTCGTAGACGACCGTCGGCGCGCTGGTGATCAGATCCAGGTTGTATTCGCGCTCGAGACGTTCCTGCACGATGTCCATGTGCAGCAGTCCGAGGAAGCCGCAGCGGAAGCCGAAGCCCAGCGCGGTGGAGACTTCGGGTTCGTAGTGCAGCGCCGAATCGTTCAACTTGAGCTTCGACAGCGCGTCACGGAAGGATTCGTAATCTTCGGTGTTGACAGGAAAGAGACCCGCGAACACGCGCGGCTGGACCTGTTTGAAACCCGCCAGCGGTGCAGCGCAGGGACGCGAGTCCATGGTGATCGTGTCGCCCACGGGCGCGCCGTTGATTTCCTTGATGCCGGCGATGACGAAGCCGACTTCGCCGGTATAGAGCGCGTCCGCGGCGAGCGACTTCGGCGTGAAGCGGCCGAGCTTGTCGACGGTGTGCGCGCGCCCCGTGGACCAGACACGGATTTTCGTGCCGGTCCGCAGCGAGCCGTTCATGACGCGCACCAGCGAGACCACGCCCACGTAGTTGTCGAACCAGGAATCGATGATCAGCGCCTGCAGCGGGCCGTCGGGCTCGCCCTTGGGTGCGGGCACGCGCCTGACCAGTTCCTCGAGCAGCTCCTGCACGCCCTCGCCCGTCTTGGCGCTGACTCGCAGCGCATCCGTCGCCTCGATGCCGATGATCTCTTCGATTTCCTTGATCACCTTGTCAGGTTCGGCCGACGGCAGGTCGATCTTGTTCAGTACCGGGACGACTTCGAGTCCCTGCTCCAGTGCGGTGTAGCAGTTCGCCACGCTCTGCGCCTCGACGCCCTGGGCAGCATCGACGACCAGCAGCGCGCCTTCGCAGGCTGCCAGCGAACGCGACACTTCATAGGAGAAATCGACGTGTCCGGGGGTGTCGATCAGGTTGAGCTGGTAGGTCTCGCCGTCTTTCGAACGGAAGCGCAACGATACGCTCTGCGCCTTGATGGTGATGCCGCGCTCGCGCTCCAGGGCCATCGAATCGAGCACCTGGTTTTCCATCTCGCGGGCTTCCAGTCCGCCGCAGAGCTGGATGAAGCGGTCGGCGAGCGTGGATTTGCCGTGATCGACGTGCGCGATGATGGAAAAGTTGCGGATCAGCTTCATCAGGAAGGACTTTTGGGCGACAGCGCCGGGCAAATGGCGGCGGATTATAGCGGAACGCTGCCCCGCGGCAGTGAAAGCCGTCCGGTCAG
>CAYWHG010000169.1:0-4354 GCA_964457865.1 uncultured Steroidobacter sp. | reverse complement strand
GCGGCGGGGTGGCCGCCTCCTGCGCATCGATCTGGCGCATCACGCCGGCCGCGATCGCCTCGACCGTCGCCGCCGGCACTTCGCCCACGGCGGTGACCTGGTGGCCGTCGAGATCGAGCGAATAGGCGAACGCGGCACCGACTTTGGCCAGACCGTGCATCGGCTGGGCCTGGGAGTCGCGCGGTTCGATGAACACGGAAACCGACGCCAGGCCGTCGGAATACACAAGGTGCCGCACCGGTGTCGGCGAGCCGGCGATGAGCTGGATGCGCCAGGTGGTCAGGCGGAAACCGGCCGGCAACCGCGACACGCTCCAGCCGACGACGGCGTTCGCGAGGCGCGGCGGCAGGGTGTCTTCCTGTCGCACCCACTTGAATCCTTCACCCGAAACCGAGGCCTTCAGCTCATCGGCCGGAATGCGGTCGCGCAGATTGAGTTCGGAAAAGAGGATCTGCTCGATGACCTTGCCGTCCCGGTCGCAGAGCTGGGACTTGAGCGGCATGGCCGTTTCCTGGTCAAGCCAGAGCTTGTAGCCATAGCGGTACTGATCGCGCGGCTTGACCTCGATCACCTGGGTCTTGCGACCGTGTGCCTTCACGATGCCGCCGGAGCGTTCGATCTGGTACAGCTGTTCGAGACTTTCGTTGTAGACCGGCAGCGCCGATACCAGCGAGTTTTCGTCCGTGCGCTTCTCGACGAACACCATGCGCTTGTCGGGCAGGTAGCAGATCACTTCGGACGCATTGCGCACGATCTCCCGGCCGCTGCCGTCCAGGGACACGAGGCGTTCGGTGATCTTGCCCTTGTCGACGCGGTGAATGATGCGCATCGACTCGGACTTCGAATCGCGCAGATGAAAGAAGCGTCCGTCGTAGTTCTGGGTAGAGAGGGCCCGCGACATGCGCTCGAGCCATTCACGTGCCTCCGGGTCGGCAGCATGCGCCGGCAGAATCACGGCGCAACAAAGGACGACGAACCAGGACCGGGTGAACGACATCAGCGTTGCGGCTCCACGGAGTCGGTGGACGTCACGTTCACGGCGATGTCTGCGTCCTGGTCCTGATCGTCCGAGAGCACGCCGCTCAACACCGTGCGGCGGCCGAGCGGCGAGGAATACTCGCTGTGCGCGACCACGTAGTTGGTCAGACGCGCGGCCGGAATGTAGGCCGTGTTGGTGGCATCGACATTGGTGGGAACGGTGTAGCTGGGTGCAGGCTGCGAGTCGGTGACGGCGATATTGTCTGCCACCACTGCCACCGGCGGTGCATCGAGGCCGGCGGGCTGCAGGGAGATGACAGCGACGGCTGCAACACCTGCGGCGATTGCGAACCCTGCCGCGGGACGCAGCCACCGCAGCATCGCGGCTTGTGAGGGAACAGTCTTCTGACCGACGGGCTCAGCCTCGATGGCTGCAGCGATGCGATCGGCGAATCCCCGCGACGCAGCCGCAGGCCGGGGTCCACGGATGGCTTCGCTGATCAGCGAATAGCGATCCATCGACTCCAGCAGTTGCGAATCGCGCCCCACCTGCTTCAACAGCAGACCTAGCTCCGCTTCGGGAAGCTCGCCATCCAGGCAGGCCGACAGTTGCTCTTTCACCGGATCCGTCATAGCCGCATCACCGCACTCTTGATCTCGAACATCAGTTTCGACACCACGCAACGTTCCGCGCTGACCCGCTAATCCAACAACGGTTTCAGCTTTTTGTCGATGGCCTCGCGCGCCCGGAAGATGCGCGAACGGACCGTACCGACAGGGCAGTCCATCGCCTCCGCAATCTCCTCGTAAGACAGTCCCTCGAGTTCGCGCAGGACGATGGCCGTGCGCAGGTCCTCGGGCAACTGCTCCAGTGCGTGTTCCACGACACCGCGAATCTCGTCCGTGAGCAGCACGCCCTCCGGCGTATCGCCTTCCCTGAGTCTCGCCTGCCGGTCGTGCTGTTCCGGATCCTGCAGGTCGAGATCGAAATCCACCGGCCGGCGCCGGTTGGACACCAGCGTGTTCTTGGCCGTATTGATCGCTATGCGGTACAGCCAGGTATAGAACGCGCTGTCGCCCCGAAAGGCGGGCAATGCCCGGTAGGCTTTGAGGAAAGCCTCCTGGGCAACGTCCTCGGCCTCAGCGGCGTCGTTCACAAAACGACCCACCAGTTTCAGCACGCGATGCTGGTACTTGCGAACCAGCAGGTCGAAGGCGCGCTTGTCGCCCTTCTGTACCCGCTCCACCAGCTGCTGGTCATTGTCGTCCTCGATCATCGACCCGCAACCCCGCCAGGCATGAACCCGCTTTCAGAGCGCTTGGCCAAGGCTGCACCGATAGACTGACGCCCCCCTGGAAAGTTCGCCGACCGTTGCACTTCGTAACGAAATGCAACGCGAATCGCGTCACGGACTAGGGAGATATCGCAAAAGGTCATGAATTCGCCTGCGCCGCGGTCGGGGCGGCGCATTCTGACCGATCCAACCTCAGGCGGACCAGCAGGCGCCGGAAATCTCCCGGCTGCAGGTCTCCGGAAAGGATCAGCAGGGTTCGGGTCCCGCGCCATCCCCACTTCAGGGCGCCAGGGTCCGGACGCTCGAGGGACCAGCACAGCCAGATCGCAACTGGACTCATTCTCGATTCGGGCAGCAACCAGCCTTCCAAGTCGCGTCCATCGGCAAGCGTCAGCCGCCAGGTGCCATCGCTGACCCAGCTGGCGCGAACCAGGACATGGGCACCGCCGAGCCAACCAGCCGCCCGGAATGCACACGCCGGGAGCGATACGGCAAGCAGCGCTGCAGCGAACAGGACCACGGGACTGGCCAGCCGAATCAGCAGCAGGGGAACGAGACCGACGAGGCTCAGAGCGCCCAGCACGACCCATCGCTCGCCCCGCCGGCGGCGCAGATCAAGAAGCAGGGTTGGCGAGTTGGCGGACGACATGGGCCTGCTGCGCATCCTGCGGCTGTTCCCTGCCTGTCAGGTAGTCAAGCAGAACGGGATCCTGTTCTTCGAGCAGCAATTCGAATGCCGCCTGCTCCTCTGCTGGCGCAGCGACATAGCGCTGTTCCAGGTAGCGCTGCAGGACCACGTCCAGCTCCCGCATGCCGCGGCGACAGCGCCACCGCAGCCGGGAAAGGGTTGTACCGTCCATGGCGGCGCGATCAATGACGCCGTTCGGCGATCAGTTTCTTGATCTCGGCAATCGCACGTGCCGGGTTCAGATCCTTAGGACAGGCTTCCGTGCAGTTCATGATCGTGTGGCAGCGATACAGCTTGAACGGATCCTCGAGCGCATCGAGACGTTCGCCGGTCGCCTCATCGCGCGTATCGATGATCCAGCGATAAGCAGCCAGCAGCGCGGCCGGACCCAGGTAACGATCGCCGTTCCACCAGTAGCTCGGGCAAGACGTCGAGCAGCACGCACACAGAATGCAGGCCGAAGGACGATCGATCTTTTCCTGGTCTTCCTTCGACTGCAGGCGCTCGCGATCCGGCGGTGCCGGCGTGCGGGTCTGCAGCCACGGCTTCACCGAGGCGTACTGCGCGTAGAAATTCGTGAGATCCGGCACCAGGTCCTTCACCACCGGCATGTGCGGCAGCGGATAGATCTTGACGTCGCCCTTCACGTCGTCGCAGGCGCGTGTGCAGGCCAGCGTGTTCACGCCATCGATGTTCATGGCGCAGGACCCGCAGATGCCTTCGCGGCAGGAGCGGCGGAACGTCAGCGTCGGATCGATCTCGTTCTTGATCTTGATCAACGCGTCCAGAACCATCGGTCCGCAGGCGGCCATGTCGATTTCGTAGGTATCGACACGCGGGTTTTCGCCCGACTCCGGATCGAAACGATAGATGCGAAACGACCGCACGTCCTTCGCGCCGGCGGCCGCCTTGAAGGACTTGCCGGGCTTGATCTTGGAATTCGCGGGTAAGCGGAATTGGGCCATGTGTAATACCTGGATCTCTGAAGGCGCTAGGCGCTAGGCCCTGGGCGCCAGATCGAACCAAAAGAAAACCGTACTTGCCAATTGGATCCTAGGGCCTAGGGCCTAGCGCCTCGTTCAATACACCCTCGCCTTCGGCGGAATCGGCTCGACATCGCTCGTCAGCGTGTTCGTGTGCACCGGGCGATAGTCGAGCTGCACGTCGCCATGGTCGCTGACCCATGACAGCGTGTGCTTCATCCAGTTCTGATCGTCGCGATTCGGGAAGTCCTCGCGGGCGTGCGCGCCACGGCTTTCCTGGCGATTGCTGGCCGAGTGCATGGTGGCGACGGCCTGGCCCAGCAGGTTGTCGAGTTCCAGCGTTTCGATCAGGTCGGTGTTCCAGACCATGCCGCGATCCGACACATTGACGTCGGCAAACGAGTTGAAGA
>CAYWHG010000168.1:0-9540 GCA_964457865.1 uncultured Steroidobacter sp. | reverse complement strand
ACTTCGAGCTCAAGGGCTGGGCCGAGCCGAAGGTGATCGTGCGCTTCTGGATCATTTCCGTGATCCTCGTGCTGGTCGGCCTGGCGACCCTGAAGGTGCGTTGAGCATGACGCCGCAGGTCGACACCCGCACTTCCCGCAACGCGCAGTCCGGACGCACCGTCGTCGTCGGACTGGGGCGCACGGGCATGGCGTGCGCGCGTTACCTGCAATCGCGCGGCGTCGAGTTTGCCGTGACGGACAGCCGTGCCGCGCCGCCGGAAGCCGCGGCGTTGCGCCAGCTTGCGCCCGATGCGGACGTTGCCTTCGGCGGCTTCGACATGGCGCTGCTCGATGGTGCGACCGAAATCGTCGCTTCTCCCGGCGTGTCGCTGCGAGAGCCCTTCCTGGAGCG
Source organism: uncultured Steroidobacter sp. (assembly GCA_964457865.1). Classification (GTDB taxonomy): domain Bacteria; phylum Pseudomonadota; class Gammaproteobacteria; order Steroidobacterales; family Steroidobacteraceae; genus Steroidobacter. The sequence goes on along the minus strand of CAYWHG010000168.1, from coordinate 9,147 downwards.
CGCCGCGGCGCGCGGCGTGTCCATCGTCGGCGACATCGAACTGTTCGCGCGCGAGGCACGCGCGCCCATCGCGGCGATCACGGGAACCAACGGCAAGAGCACGGTCACGACACTCGTGACCCACATGGCCGACTCGGCCGGCAAGCGCGTGCTGGCCGGCGGCAATCTCGGTCGACCGGCGCTCGAACTGCTCGAAGAACCGGCGCCCGAGCTGTATGTGCTGGAGCTGTCGAGCTTCCAGCTCGACACGACACAGTCGCTGCGTCCCGCAGCGGCAACGGTCCTCAACGTATCGCCCGATCATATGGATCGCTACGACACGCTGGCCGACTACGCGGCATCGAAGGCGCGCATCTTTGCGAACTGCGACGCAGCCATCGTCAATCTCGATGATCCGCTGGTGCGCGAGATGGGACACGCTGCGCGCAAGGTCATCGGCTTCAGTCTGTTGAAAGATCCTGCTGCGGCCTACTACGCGCTGGAGCAGGACGACGATGTCATTCTGATGAACGGGCGCGAAGCGATGGTGAAGCTGTCCGAACTCAGGATCGCCGGCTTGCACAACGCAGCGAACGCGCTTGCCTCGCTGGCGATGGCCGACGCCCTCGGTCTCGATCGCGCCGCCTGCCTCAAGGCGCTGCGCGAATTCTCCGGCCTCGCGCATCGCTCGCAATGGATCGCGGACATCGACGGCGTGCGCTACATCGACGACTCGAAAGGCACCAATGTCGGCGCGACGCTTGCGGCAGTGGCCGGCATGCCCGGTTCGCTGGTCGTGATCGCCGGCGGGCAGGGCAAGGGCCAGGATTTCGCGCCGCTGGCGCCGGCGTTCCGCGGCAAGGTCCGTCACGTCGTGCTGCTGGGGCAGGACGCGAAGGCGATCGCCGCCGCGCTCGCCGACGTCGCGACGCTGGAATTCGCGCCGGACATGCCGCAGGCGGTGCGACTCGCCGCACGTGCGGCGCGCCGCGGCGAAACCGTGCTGCTGTCGCCGGCCTGCGCGAGCCTCGACATGTTTCGCGATTACGCGCATCGCGGCGACGTGTTCGCGGCAGCGGTGCGGGGGTTGCAGGCATGAGCGCCGCCACCATGACCTTCGCCCGCTCCAGCACGCGCCCGCGGAGTTTCGTCTTCGACCAGGCGCTGCTGCTGAGCGTCGCCGGCCTCCTGCTGCTGGGCCTCGTCATGGTCACGTCCGCGTCCATTTCGGTGGCGGACCGGCAGCTGCACGAGCCGCTGCACTTCCTCGAACGGCAACTCGTGGGCGTGGTGATCGGCCTGATCTGCGCCGCGTTCATGATGTTCATCCCCACGTCGGTGTGGGAACGACTGGCGATGCCGCTGCTGCTGATTGCGTTCCTGCTGCTGATCGCCGTGCTGATTCCGGGCATCGGCTACGAAGTGAACGGCAGCCGTCGCTGGCTGCGCGCGGGCTTCATGAATTTCCAGGCCTCGGAGATGGCGCGCGTCCTGCTGCTCACGTACCTGGCGAGCTATGTCGCGCGACGCCAGCTGGAACTGAAGGAAGAACTGCGTGGCTTCCTCAAGCCGCTGGGCATCCTGATGGCAGCGGCAGCGCTGCTGCTGCTGGAGCCGGATTTCGGTGCGGCGACCGTACTGGTCACCACCGGTCTGGGCGTGCTGTTCCTGGCAGGTGTGAAGCTGCGTCACTTCTTCGCGCTGGTCGCGCTGGCCGCCGGCGGCATGGCCGTGATCGCCGTGACCAGTGCCTATCGCATCAAGCGTCTGACGGCATTCCTCGATCCGTTCGCCGATCCTTTCAACTCCGGTTTCCAGCTCACGCAGTCGCTGATCGCGGTCGGTCGCGGCGAATGGTTCGGCGTCGGTCTCGGTTCGAGCGTGCAGAAACTGTTCTACCTGCCCGAAGCGCACACCGACTTCGTGTTCGCGATCCTCGCAGAGGAACTCGGCTTCGCCGGCGTCATCGTCACGCTGGCGCTGTTCATGATCCTGGTGTGGCGTTCGTTCCGCACCTCGCGCCTCGCGGCCGATGCAGGTCTGCCGTTCCAGGCGTACTGCGCCGCCGGCTTCGGCATCTGGCTCGGCTTCCAGACGTTCATCAATGTCGGCGTGAATCTCGGCCTGCTGCCGACCAAGGGGCTGACGTTGCCGCTGATGTCGTTCGGCGGTTCCAGCATTCTCGTCACGCTCGGCTGGCTGGGTCTGCTGATGCGCATCCATCACGAAGCCAGCATTGCGGGACGACTCGCCGTGCGCAAGGAGCGCGACTGATGGCGCGCACCGTGCTCATCATGGCGGGCGGCACCGGCGGACACGTCTTCCCGGCGCTCGCGGCGGCGCGCGTGCTGCGCGAGCGCGGCTTCGAACCCGTGTGGCTCGGTACGCAGCGCGGCCTCGAGGCGAAGCTCGTGCCGCCGCAGCAGATTCCCATCGAGTGGATTTCAGTGAGCGGCGTGCGCGGCAAGGGCGTGACCACGCTGCTCGCGGCGCCGTTCCAGCTCGCGCGCGCGGTGTGGCAGAGCATCCAGGTGATGCGCCGGCGGCAACCGGTCGTGGTGCTCGGCGCCGGTGGTTTCGTCTCGGGCCCGGGCGGCATCGCCGCCTGGCTGACGCGGCGGCCGCTGGTGATTCACGAACAGAACGCGGTCGCCGGCCTGACCAACAGGATGCTGGCGCGTCTCGCGCGGCGCGTGTTCGAGGCCTTCCCATCCAGTTTTCCGAAGTCGATCAAGGCCGAGCGTGTCGGCAATCCGGTGCGGCGCGAAATCTCTGCGCTGCCGCCGCCCGAAAAGCGCTTCGCCGAACGGCGCGGGCCGCTGCGCGTGCTGATCATCGGCGGCAGCCAGGGCGCGTCGCGCCTCAATGTCGTCGTGCCCGCAGCAATGGCGATGATCGATGCGTCGCTGCGTCCGCAGGTGCTGCACCAGGCCGGCGAGCGTCACATCGCGCAGGCGCGCGAGTCGTACGCGAAGCATGGCGTCGAGGCCGACGTGCGTGCCTTCATCGACGACATGGCCGAGGTGTATGCCTGGGCGGATCTCGTCATCTGCCGTTCCGGCGCGCTCACCGTATCCGAACTTGCGGCCGCGGGTTTGCCTGCGGTGTTCGTGCCCTTCGCGGCGGCCGTCGACGATCACCAGACCCACAACGCGCGCTTTCCTGTCGCCGCGGGCGCCGGCGTGCTGATTCCCGAAGCGGAACTGACGCCGCTGCGTCTGGCGAACGAGTTGCGTACGTTGCTGCAGGCCGGGCGCTCGGCACTTGCCGGGATGGCCGTGAAGGCACGTTCGATCGCGCTCACGGATGCGGATGTGCGGCTGGCGGATGCCTGCATCGAACTCGCGGGAGGTGCGGCATGACCGACCGCATGCGCCGCATCCAGTGCATCCACTTCGTCGGCATCGGCGGCGCCGGCATGGGCGGCATTGCCGAAGTGCTGGTCAATCTCGGCTACGACGTGCAGGGCAGCGATCTGAAGCCGAATACCGTCACGGCGCGACTGCAGCGTCTTGGTGCGCGCGTAATAATCGGGCACGCGGCAGGGAACATCGACAAGGCCGACGTCGTCGTCGTCTCGACGGCGGTGAGCGAGAGCAATCCGGAAGTCGTTGCGGCGAGCGCCAGACGGCTACCGATCGTGCAGCGCGCCGAAATGCTGGGCGAGCTGATGCGCTTCCGTTACGCCATCGCGGTGGCCGGCACGCATGGCAAGACCACGACGACCAGCATGGTCGCGAGCCTGCTCGCCGAAGGCAATCTCGATCCGACCTTCGTGATCGGCGGTCGGCTGGTCAGCGCGGACACGAATGCGCGGCTCGGTCTCGGCAAATATCTCGTGGCCGAAGCCGACGAGAGCGATGCGTCGTTCCTGCATCTGCAGCCGATGATCTCGATCGTCACGAATATCGACAACGACCATCTCGGCACGCACGAAGGCGATTTCGAGCGCCTCAAGCAGAGCTTCGTCGACTTCCTGCACAACCTGCCGTTCTACGGTCTCGCCGTGATCTGCGCGGATGACGCGGTCGCCTCGGCAATGATTCCGCGCATCAATCGTCCGGTGGTGACATACGGCATCGAGCAGCAGGCCGATGTGCGCGCGACTGATATCGTGCGCCAGGGTCTGCAGACGCAGTTCCGTGTGCATCGCGCCGGTCGGCCCGGTGCCTTGCAGGTGACGCTGAACCGTCCGGGCACGCACAACGTACTCAATTCGCTTGCCGCCATTGCGGTCGCAAGCGAGCTGGACGTGCCGGATGCGGCGATCCAGTCCGCGCTCGCCAGTTTCCAGGGCATCGATCGTCGTCTGCAGCAGAACGGCGATGTCGACACGCCAGCCGGCCGCGTCACGCTCATCGACGACTACGGCCATCACCCGACGGAACTCGCGGCGACGCTCGAAGCGATCCGCCAGGGCTGGCCGGACCGGCGCATCGTGCTGGCGTTCCAGCCGCATCGCTATACGCGCACGCGCGATCTGCTCGATGACTTCGCGCGCGTGCTTGCCGGTGTCGATGCGCTCGTCGTCACCGAAGTCTATGCGGCGGGCGAGACGCCGATCGCCGGCGCCGACGGCAAGGCGATCTGCCGCGCCGTGCGCTCGCACGGCCGCGTCGAGCCGCTGTTCGTCGAGAAGGCCGAACAGTTGCCGCAGACGCTGCTGCCGATCCTGCGCGACGGCGATCTGGTGGTGACGATGGGCGCCGGCAGCATCGGCGCCGTGGCGTCCGACCTGCCGATGACGCTGGCGACGAAGGGGGCCGCATGAACTCCCTCGCGCTGCCACCGGATTTCGAGACGCGCGTGCTGCGCAACGAACGCATGGCGAAGCACACGTCCTGGCACGTGGGCGGACCGGCGGACCTGTTCTTCACGCCGCTCGACGTGGCCGATCTCGCCGCGTTCCTGCGCAGCCTCGATCGCGCGATGCCGGTGATGTGGATCGGACTCGGCAGCAACCTGCTGGTGCGCGACGGCGGCATCCGCGGCGCGGTGATTGACACGCACGGCGTCTTCGCCGAACTCGATCGCCTCGGCGACAACGAGATCTGGGCGGGCGCCGGCGTCGCCTGCGCCAAGCTCGCGAAGCAATGCATCAAGTGGGGTCTCGGCCCCGCGGAATTCTTCGCCGGCATTCCCGGCACGCTCGGCGGCGCACTCGCCATGAATGCCGGCGCCTTCGGCGGCGAGACCTGGAATCACGTGGTGTCGGTGGCGACGCTGGATCGCAGCGGCGTGCGTCGCGAACGGCCCGCGTCCGATTTCAAGGTGGGTTATCGCCACGCGGCATTGACCGTCAACCGTCAACCGTCAGCCGACAACCCGACGATGGAAGAGTGGTTCCTCGGCGCGCGGCTGCGCTTCGAGCAGCGCCCCGGCGTGAGCAGCGAAGACATCCGCCTCCTGCTGGCGCGTCGCAAGGCGACGCAGCCGATCGGCGAATGGTCGTGCGGTTCCGTGTTCACGAATCCGTCCGGCGATCACGCGGCGCGACTGATCGACAGCGCGGGCCTGAAAGGCTTTCGCATCGGTGGCGCGCGCGTCTCCGAGATGCACGCGAACTTCATCGTCAACGACGGCACCGCGACCGCGGCGGACATCGAGCAATTGATCGCGCACGTGCGCCAGACGGTGGAGCAGGTGCATGGCGTGAAGCTCGTGCCGGAAGTGCGGATGGTGGGAGAGAGAGTATGAGCTGGCTGCCGGCAACTGGCTGCTGGCCACTGGCCAGAGAAGAGGCCTGGAAATCGTTCCTGCGTGAACGGTCCATGCAGCGCGCGCTGCTGCATCGCAGTTTGCTCGCAAAGCACTGGCGCGCAGCGCGTGCTGATTTCCAGTTTCTGGCCAGCCGCCAGCAGCCAGTTGCCAGCGGCCCCGGCGAGTTCCTCGCATGAGCGCCGACTCCCGCATCACCGACCCCCGCGCCTTCGGCCGCGTCGCCGTGCTCATGGGCGGCACGTCGTCGGAACGCGAGGTGTCGCTCGATTCCGGTCGCAACTGTCTCGACGCGCTCAGGCGTAGCGGCGTCGATGCGCATGCGGTCGACGGCATTCCCGCGCTGGTGCAGGAGATCGTCGGCAAGCGCATCGATCGGGTCTTCAACATCCTGCACGGTCATCACGGCGGCGGTGAGGACGGCATCCTGCAGGGACTGCTCGATGCTTTCGGTATTCCGTACACGGGCTCGGACGTGCTGGGTTCGGCGCTGTCGATGGACAAGATCCGCACCAAGCAGGTGTGGTTGTCGCTCGGCCTGCCGACGCCGCGCTATGTACGTCTCATGCGCAGCGACGATGTGGCAAAGGCGGCGCGTTCGCTCGGTCTGCCGGTGATCGTGAAACCCGCGTGCGAAGGATCGAGTGTGGGCGTGAGTCGCGTGTTCAGCGAAGCGGATCTGGCCGGCGCCATGGCGCTCGCCGCACGCTATGAAGGCGATCTGCTGATGGAGCAGATGATCGTCGGCGAGGAATACACCGTCGGCATTCTCGGCGAGACGGCGCTGCCGACCATCCGTATCGTGCCGGCCGGCGAGTACTACGACTACCACGCGAAGTACGTCGCCGAAGACACGCAGTACATCTGTCCGGGACTCACCGGCCAGGCCGAAGACGAGATGCGCGCACTGTCGCTGGCCGCATTCCAGTCCGCCGGCTGCAGCGGCTGGGGTCGCGTCGATGTCATGCGCGATCGCGACGGCAACAACTTCCTGCTCGAAGTGAACACCGCGCCCGGCATGACGAGTCATTCGCTGGTGCCGAAGGCGGCGCGCGTCTCCGGCATCGAGTTCGACGATCTGGTGTGGCGCGTGCTGGAAACCAGTCTGACTCGCGGAGGGTCACGGCCGTGATGATGTCGTCGAAGAAACGCAATCGTCGCAAGACCGAAGGCGGCAGTGCGGCCGGCAATCTGTCGCTCGCCGCATTGCAGCCGTTGTTCGCCGACACGATTCGCCCGGTGCTCGGCATGTCGGGGGCGATCGTCGGTGCGCTGCTCGCCATCTGGGGACTGATGACCGCGCTCGATCGGCCGATCGCCAAGGTCGAAGTCGCGGCGCAGTTCCAGCGCGTCGCCCCGTTGCAGATCGACGGCGCCGTGGCGCCGTTCCGCGGTGCCGGCTTCCTGTCGGTGGATCTCGATCGCCTGCAGGCCGCGCTCGAATCGATTCCCTGGGTCGATCGCGCGCGCGTCGAGCGTCGCTGGCCGCGTGCGGTGCGCGTCGTCATCACCGAGCATGTTGCCGCCGCGCGCTGGGGCGAGGACGGCCTGATGAATCTGCGCGGCGAACTGTTCCTCAAGCACTCGCGACACATTCCGCCGGAGCTGCCGCAGCTGATCGGCCCCGAAGGCACCGAAGAAGAAGTGGCGCGTCTGTATCTGGAAAGCTATCCGCGCCTGCTGACCGTCGGCATGCGGCTCGCGAAGGTGGAACTCGATCCGCGCGGTGCGTGGCAACTCACGCTTTCCAATGGTGTTCAGGTGCGACTCGGCCGACAGGACGTGCATGCGCGTCTCGAACGCTTTCTGCGCGTTGCCAGTCCGCTGGTGGCGACGCGCAGCACCGAAGTCGGCTACGTCGATCTGCGTTACAGCAACGGTTTCTCCGTGGGCTGGAATCCCCCGGCAACGCGCGTGGCGCATGACGCGACCGCGACGCTGCCGGATGCCTGATGCAACGAATCTGACTCGCAAGGTGGGAAGTGGCTAGAAAGAATGACCGCAATCTGATCGTCGGCCTGGATATCGGCACATCCAAGGTCGTCGCCATCGTGGGTGAGATGACTCACGACGGCTCGCTGGAGGTCGTCGGCCTGGGATCCCATCCCTCGCGCGGCCTGAAGCGGGGCGTCGTCGTGAACATCGAATCGACGGTGCAATCCATCCAGCGCGCGGTCGAGGAAGCGGAGCTGATGGCAGGCTGCGAGATTCACTCGGTCTACGCGGGCATCGCCGGCAGTCACGTGCGCAGTCTCAACTCGCACGGCATCGTCGCGATCCGCAACAAGGAAGTGACTTCGGAAGACGTCGACCGCGTGATCGACGCAGCGCGTGCAGTGGCGATCCCGGCGGACCAGAAGATCCTGCACATCCTGCCGCAGGAGTTCCTGATCGACAGCCAGGAAGGCATTCGCGAGCCGATCGGCATGTCCGGCGTGCGTCTCGAAGCAAAAGTCCACATCGTGACCGGCGCGGAAAGCGCGGCACAGAACATCGTGAAGTGCGTACAGCGTTGCGGCCTGGCGGTCGAAGACGTCGTGCTCGAACAGCTCGCCTCGAGCTATGCCGCGCTCGCCGATGATGAAAAGGAACTGGGTGTGTGCCTCGTCGACATCGGCGGCGGCACGACCGATATCGCCGTGTTCTCCGGCGGCGCCATCCGTCACACGGCTGTGATTCCCATCGCCGGCGATCAGGTGACGAACGACATCGCCGTCAGCCTGCGCACGCCGACGCATCACGCCGAAGAAATCAAGATGAAGTTCGCCTGCGCGCTGTCGCAGCTCGCGAACTCCGACGAAACGATCGAAGTGCCGAGCGTCGGCGATCGTCCGCCGCGCCGGTTGGCACGCCAGACACTCGCCGAAGTGGTCGAGCCGCGCTACGAAGAGTTGTTCGCGCTGGTGCGCGAAGAACTGCGCCGCTCCGGCTTCGAGGAAGTGATCGCGGCCGGCGTCGTGCTGACGGGCGGCAGCGCCAAGATGGAAGGCGCCGTCGAACTCGCCGAAGAAGTGTTCCACATGCCCGTGCGACTCGGGATTCCGCAGCACATCAGCGGCCTGGTCGACGTGGTGAGCAATCCGATTCATTCGACCGGTGTGGGCCTGCTGCTGTACGGCCGCGAAAACTACATGCGCGGCCGGCGCGATTCGCCGATCGCCGGCAACGCACGCGGCGTACTCGATCGGATGAAGGCGTGGTTTCAGGGCAATTTCTGAAATGGGGACATTCCTTATTTCCGCGCGAGCGCGGTTGCCAGTGGGTTGCAGGGAAATGAGGAATGTCCCCATTTCAGAAATTGCCGGTGATGAAGTGATGAAGTGATCGGGTGATGACGCAAGAAGGGCCGCTCTGCTCTTGCGTCATCACCTCATCACTCCATCACCTCATCACCACACAGTGAAGGGCGGTGCGCAGTGACCTCTGACCGTTGCGCACCGATTTTGTCGA
>CAYWHG010000167.1:0-9606 GCA_964457865.1 uncultured Steroidobacter sp. | reverse complement strand
TCGTGCGGCTCGGCTGGCGCGAGCGCACGCAGGAACTGCTGGCGTTCTTCATGAATGACCGCCGGCCGGCCACCTGGAATCAGTGGGCCGAAGTGGTGGGGCGCGAAGTCCGCAAGACGCGCTTCATCGGCGACATGCCGCACGGCTGGGTCGCCTCGGACTACGGCCGTTCGCTGCTCGACATGTTCGCGTACGAACGTCCGTCCGACGAAACGCTGCTGCTGATGGGCGGCGTGCCCGAGGAATGGTTCGGCAAGGAAAGCTTCGCTGTGCGTGGACTGCAAACGCCGTACGGCACACTGAGTTATTCGTACCAGGTCGAGGGCGGAACGACCGTGCTCGAAGTCGACAAGACCGGTGCGCCGGTCGGCGGCATCGCGCTGAGTTTCCCGAGCCGGCCGAAGGGGCAACAGAAAATCACTGCTGGCTCGGCGCGCTGGGTCGGCAACAATCTGCGGGTCAGTTCGCTGCCGTTCCGGGTCGAGTTCTCGGAATGAAGAGGCGCGGAGAAGAAGATTTCCACGGAGAACACGGGGATCACGGGGCCGGAATAAGTCGCTCTCCGTCTTTTTCTCTTTACCCCGTGATCCCCGTGCCCCCCGTGGAGATCTTCTTCTGTCTCGGTTCAGAACAGAACCGCGCCGTTGGAAGCGATGACGTCTGCATAGAACTTCGCGCTGGCCTTCAGCGTGCGCTGCTGTGTCGCGTAGTCGACATGGATGATGCCGAAGCGTTTCGAGTAGCCGAGGGCCCATTCGAAGTTGTCGAGCATCGACCACGCGAAGTAGCCACGCACGTCGGCGCCGGCGCGCAGCGCGTCGTGAACGGCGCGGATGTGAGTGCGGAAGTAGTCGACGCGCTGCGGATCGTCGAGCACGGCGCCTGTTGCGGTGGCCGGATCGGCGAAGGCCGCGCCGTTTTCGGTGATGTAGAGCGGCGGATTGCCGTAGCGATCCTTGAGCCAGAGCAGGGTGTCGGTGAGTCCCTGCGGAAAGACTTCCCAGCCCATTTCGGTATGCGCGTGCTGCGACTGACGCACCGGCGCGGCGCGCAGCGGCCAGGCATTGGCATCGTGCCGGACGACGGCGCGCGTGTAGTAGTTGAGGCCGATGAAATCGATGGGTTGACGGATCTGCGCCAGATCGCCTGCGGGCCAGTCGGGCCACGCAGCGCCGAAGATCTCGCGCATCTCGTCAGGATAGCGGCCGAGCATCGCGGGTTCGATGAACTGGCGGTTCATCTGCGCTTCGGCGCGTCGTGTCGCCGCGATGTCCTCGCCCGACCGGCTCGCCGGATACTTGGGTTCGATGTTGACGACCAGGCCGATCTGGTGACGGCCGCTGGCGCGATACGCCTGCACCGCTGCGCCGTGCGCACGCATCAGGTTGTGCGTGGCGATCGGTGCCTCGAACAGATTGCGATGCCCGGGCGCCGCCGTGCCGTGCAGGTAGCCATTGTCCGAGACGACCCACGGTTCATTGAGCGTCGCCCACAGCTTGATGCGATCGTCGAAGCGACGGAACACGAGGTCGGCGTACTCGGCAAACCAGTTCGCACTGTCGCGATTCAGCCAGCCGCCGCGATCGTCGAGTGCCGCCGGCAGATCCCAGTGGAACAGTGTCGCTGTCGGCTGGATGCCTTTCGCCAGCAGTCGATCGATCAGTCGTTCGTAGAATCCCAGGCCGGCGGCGTTCACGCGGCCGGTGCCTTCGGGAAGAATGCGGCTCCAGGCGATGCTGAAGCGGTAGACCTGCAGGCCGAGCTGCTGCATCAGATCGATGTCGCCTTCGTACCTCCGATAGTGATCGCAGGCGACATCGCCATGCTCGTCGTTCACGACGCGACCGGGCGTGTGGCTGAAGCGATGCCACACGTTCATGCCGGCGCCATCCGCCAGCGGCGAGCCTTCGATCTGGTAGGCGGAGGTGGCGCAGCCCCAGACGAAGTCAGTGGGGAAGCAGTCGGTGGGAATGGTTCGGTTCATGGGGCAGGCAGTTTATACGGAGCAGGGATCGCGTATGGCTGATGTCGTGCTGCGCTCGGTGCGCAAGGTTTACAGCAACGGCCCGGTGGCCGTGGCCAATGCGGATTTCGCCATCCGCGACGGCGAACTGCTCGTGCTGGTCGGGCCCTCGGGCTGCGGCAAGAGCACGCTGCTGCGCATGATCGCCGGACTGGAGGACGTCACCGCGGGGTCGATCTTCATCGGCAATCGCGACGTGACGCATCTCGAACCGCGCGACCGCGATATCGCGATGGTGTTCCAGAGCTATGCGCTGTATCCGCACATGACGGTCGAGGAGAACCTCGGCTTCGGACTCAAGCTGCGTGGACATTCCGCGGCCGAGGTGGCCGAACGCGTACAGAAGTCTGCCGAGATGCTGGAACTCGGCACCTTGCTGAAACGGCTGCCAAAGCAGCTGTCGGGCGGTCAACGTCAGCGCGTTGCGTTGGGTCGCGCGCTGGTGCGCCGGCCGCAGGTATTCCTGCTGGACGAGCCGCTGTCGAATCTCGATGCGCGGCTGCGCATGACGACCCGGACCGAGATCGCGCGCCTGCATCGTGCGCTCGGCACCACCATGATCTATGTGACCCACGATCAGGTCGAGGCGATGACGCTCGGCCAGCGCATCGTCGTCATGAGCGATGGCGTGATCCAGCAGATCGACGAACCGATGCGGATCTACGATCACCCCGCGAACCTGTTCGTGGCCGGCTTCCTCGGCAGCCCGGCCATGAATCGCTGGCGCGGCACACTGCGTCGCGATGCGTCGGGCACGGTGCTGGTTGCAGGTGAGGTGTCGATTCCGCTTGGCGCGGACGTGCCGCAGCTGGCATCGCACTCGGAAATCGTGGTCGGTGTACGGCCGGAGCATGTGCAACTGATTGCCGCGGATAACCCGATGCATGCCATCCGCTTCGAGGCAACAGTGGACCTGGTGGAGACCATCGGCAGCGAAGCCTTCGTGCATGCGACCAGCGGCGGCTGGCCGGTGATCGCGCGCACGACGCCGCACGACGTACCGGCGCCCGGCACGTCGGTGCTGTTCGGCATCGCCGCGGCGAAGCTGCATTTCTTCGACGCGACGAGCGGGGTGCGGCTTTAGTCCTACTCAAGGCTGTGGGTAGTTGGCCGTGAGCGTCGTTGAGCAAGTTGAAGATGAAGAACAGAAGATCGGGTGGGTTTCTTCCTGTGGGTCAGGCTTCAGCCTGACATCTCTTCAGGCCGGCTAAAGCCGGCCCCACAGGAAGAACCGGAATTTCCCGACCGCTGCTCAGAGTCCCGGCACAGGAAATCTCCCGCACAGTTCCCGGACTTCTTCATGGATGCGTTCGAGCTGTGCTCGATCCTCCACCGCGCGCAGCGCGCGGCAGATCCAGTCGGCGACCTGGATCATTTCGCTTTCACCCAGTCCGCGTGTCGTCATGGCCGGCGTGCCGAGGCGGATGCCGCTCGGTCGCAGCGGTGGACGCGGATCGTCGGGAATGACTTGCTTGTTGACCGTGAGTCCCGCGGCATCCAGTGCTGTCTCGGCCACGCGTCCGTCGATGCCGAAGGATTGAATGGTGTCGATCACCAGCAGGTGGTTCTCCGTGCCGCCAGTGATCAAGCTGCAATCGCGTCGACGCAGTTCCTCGGCCAGTTGCCGCGCGTTGCGAATCACCTGCTGCGCATAGGTTTTGAATGCTGGCTCGGCAGCGAGCTTCATCGTGACTGCGATGCCCGCGACCGCGTTCATGTGCGGGCCGCCCTGCATGCCCGGAAACACCGCCTGATCGATCTGCGGCCCCAGCGCCGCCTTGCACAGGATCAATCCACCGCGCGGTCCGCGCAGCGACTTGTGCGTGGTCGTGGTGACGATGTCGAAGCCGGCGTCGAGCGGATTGGCGAGGACACCGCCGGCAATGAGTCCGCCGAGATGCGAGACATCCGCCATCGCCAGTGCGCCGACCTCGTCGGCAATGGCGCGAAAGCGCGCGTAGTCGAGTTCGCGCGGATACGACGAATGACCGCACAGCACGATCTTCGGCCGCACCTCGCGCGCCAGTTCTCGCACCGCGTCGTAGTCGATATGGCCGTCGGGCGGCGCAGTCCGGTAGCGCACGAAGTTGAAGATGCGGCCCATCGCGGACACGGGTGCGCCATGCGTGAGATGGCCGCCGTGCGACAGGTCCATGGCGAGCACGGTGTCGCCGGGTTTCAGGCACGCCATGTACACGGCCTGGTTCATGGGTGATCCGCTCAGTGCCTGCACATTGGCGTGTTCGGCGCGGAACAGCCGCTTTGCGCGCTCGATGGCGAGCGTCTCGATGCGGTCGGTGAAGGTCTGGCCGCCGTAGTAGCGCCGGCCGGGATAGCCTTCGGAATATTTGTTGGCGAAGGCGCTGCCGTTGGTCGCGTAGATTTCAGGGAACGCATAGTTCTCGGATGGAATCAGTTCCAGCCCGTCGCGCTGGCGCTGTTCCTCGCCGAGCAATGCGGCGTAGATGTCGGGGTCGCTGGATCGAAGAAGGTCGAGTGTCGGGTGCATGCGGCTCGCTCCTGTGAACAGGTGGGACAAGGTGCCCAGGCGAGCGGCGGTCGGCAGAGGCGGGCTCTGCACACATGCTTCCCGATGGTTATTCCATCTACGCCAGTTACATGTGCGAGGCCGATGCTACTGGAAGCGTTCCGTTACGCGCAACGAGGGTGAAGCCCTTTCGTGAAGATTGGCCGATGGAGTAGTCAGCACGGCCGGGCTTCATGGACAATCCAGCGCCCGCTTCCCAAGAGAAATGCCATGCCGCTCGATTACGACCGCCTGATGCGCATGCCCCTCGAACCCGTCACGGAGTCGTACACGAAGCGCGACACGATCCTCTATGCATTGGGCCTGGGCGTCGGTGCCGCCGATCCGTTCGACCGCAGCGAACTCAAGTACGTCTACGAAAAGGACCTGGTCACGTTGCCGATGCAGGCGGTCGTGCTGGGGGCGAGCGCGATGCGGCTGTCGGATCCGAAGTTCGGCGTGAACTACACGATGCTGCTGCACGGCGAGCAGTCGTTGCAGGTGCACAAGGCGTTGCCGCCGGAAGGCGCGATCGTGAGCGAGGGCAAGATCGACGCGATCTACGACAAGGGTGCGGGCAAAGGCGCCGTTCTCTATTTCACGCGCAAGCTGTTCGACAAGGCCTCGGGCGATCTCATGGTGACGCTCGGCAGCGTGGTGTTTCTGCGCGGTGACGGCGGGTTCGGTGGCAAGAGCGACGGCGCGCCCAGACCCCGTGCGGTGCCGGCCGATCGCGCCGCCGATCTTCAGGTGCCGGTCCATACGTCGCTGAATCAGGCGCTGATCTATCGGCTGTCGGGCGACTACAACCCGCTGCACATCGACCTCGACGTCGCCGGCCAGGCCGGGTTCGATCGCCCCATCCTGCATGGCCTCGCGGCCTACGGCATGGTGGGGCGCTCGCTCATCAAGGCGCTGTGCAACGACGAACCGCAGCGGCTGCGCCGGCTCGACGTGCGCTTCACCAGCCCGGTGTTCCCCGGCGAACCGCTGCACATCGACGTGTGGAAAGTCGGACCCGGCGATGCAGCATTCAAGCTGGTCGCCAGCCAGCGCGGCACCGTGGTAGAAGATTTCGGACGATTCGAATACCACGCACCCTGAGAAGCCTCGATGTTTGCGCCCAGCGGCGTCATCACGATCACGACGGATTTCGGCCACCAGGGGCCGTTCGTCGCCACGATGAAGGGACGCATGCTGGCGCGATTGCCCGCTGCCCGCATCATCGATGTGACGCACGAGGTGCCGGTTTACTGGCCGGCGGAGGCCGGTTTCTGGCTGTCGCGCTCGTATCAGTACTTCCCGGCCGGGACCGTCCATGTGGCGGTGGTGGATCCTGGCGTCGGTACCAATCGGGACATCATTGCCGTGGAGGCGGATGGCCATGGCTTCCTCGCGCCGGACAACGGCCTGCTGGCGCCGGTCGTGAGCCGGGCGACCGCCGCCCGCATCTGGCGTCTGGACCTGTCCAGAGTCCGGCAGCGACTGCAGTTGCCGACCCCCAGCGCGACCTTCCACGGTCGGGACATCTTCGCCCCTGTGGCCGCGGAAATGGCCGCCGGGCGGATTGCCCTGGCCGACCTCGGCCCGGCCACCACGGACATCGTGCCGGCCTGGGTGGATGAACCCAGCAGCACGCCTGACCAGGTCGCCGGCGTCATCATCACCATCGACCACTTCGGCAACCTGATCAGCAATATCGACGCCACGCTGATCGAGCGATTCAGCCATCCCGTGGTCCGCACGGCCGGCCACAGCTTCCCGCTGCGCCGGACCTACGGCGACGTCCAGCCCGGCGAATACCTGGCCCTGGTCAATTCCTTCGGGGTCGTGGAACTGGCGCGGGCCGAACAGAGCGCTGCCGAGGGCCTGGGGCTCGGGCGGGGTGCGCCCGTGGTCATTTCCAGCCGCTGATCCCGGCTCGCCGCCTGCGCACGCAAGCCCTTGAATCCGGCGTGCCCAGCGCCATTCAGGCCGGACGCTCGACGGCTGCCGACCGGAGTTTCCGTACTGGATAACCCGGCCATTGAAAACGGCGGCGCATCGTATATAGTCCGCAGGCCGCGGGTCCCCGCTGGTCCCGATCTAATTGATTTATCAGGATTTTTCCAGGAACCATCATGGTGGAGAGAGACGACGAGCACTTCGATATCGATGATGACTTCGTCGCCGAGAGCGAAGAAGAGCAGAATTTCGATCGATTCATCGATACCAGGCGCGCGCGCCCCAGCGCCGCCAAAGACACCAAGAAGGGCAAGGCCGCCTGGAGCAAGCTGGAAGACGTTCTGGCCGAGCGCCGCCTGAAAAAAGAACTCAACGACTTCGAAGACGAAGAATAGGCTGCGGCCGGAAGGTGGGTTTCCCACCGATCCGGCCGGCAGCCCGAAGGCAGCCGAGGCTGCCAACGCCCTGCGGGGCTTCCGGCGCACTCGACCTGCGCTTCAATCGACGAATCGGGACGCAATGACTGACGTCCCTCGTTCAAGGCAGATGGGGTTTCTATGACGATGGCTGAATCCGTCGCGGGTACTACGCCCAGCACGTCACCGTGGGCCGTGCTCAAGTTCGGAGGCACCAGCGTGTCCTCCGCCGTCAACTGGAAGAATGTCGCCGAGGTGCTGCGCGACCGGCTGGCAGAGGGACTGCGTCCCGTCGTCGTTCACTCGGCGCTGTCCGGCATCACCGATCGTCTCGAACAATTGCTGACGCAGGCGCTCGGCGGCGAATGGCAGCCCGTGATGGACCAGATCGAACAGCGCCATCGCGATCTCGCCCGCGACCTCGGCATCGTTCCCTCTCCCGATCTCGAAGACCAGTTCAAGCGATTGCGCCAGATCGCCGCCGGCATTTCGCTGGTGGGCGAAGTGAGCGAGCGATTGCATGCCCGCGTGATGGCGCAGGGCGAGCTGATGGCAACGCGTCTCGGTGCTGCCTTCCTCACGGCGCAAGGGCTCGATGTGCAGTGGGTGGACGTGCGTACCGTGCTCAAGGCGGAGCCGCGACGCAATGCGAATGCGCGGTCGACTTATCTGTCGGCAACCTGCAGCTACGAACCCGATGTCGAACTGCAGCGCCGCTGGTCTTCGCCCGGCACCGTCTGGATCACCCAGGGCTTCATCGCCAGCGACGACAAGGGCGACACCGTGCTGCTTGGTCGCGGCGGCTCCGACACCTCGGGCAGCTACCTCGCGGCCAAGCTGCAGGCGCGACGGCTGGAAATCTGGACCGACGTCCCCGGCATGTTCAGCGCCAATCCGCGCTCGGTGCCCCGCGCCCGGCTGCTGCGCGCGCTCGAGTACGACGAGGCACAGGAAATCGCCAGCAGCGGTGCCAAGGTCCTGCATCCGCGCTGCATCATGCCGGTCAAGCAGTACGGCATTCCGCTGTGTGTCTACGCGACCCAGACACCGAAGCTCGAAGGCACGGTGATCTCGGCGCAGGGCGGCAATGTCGCGGCGCAGGTGAAGGCCGTCACCATCAAGAAGAACATCACGCTGATCTCGATGGAGACCGTCGGGATGTGGCATTCGGTCGGCTTCCTCGCCGATGCGTTCCAGGTGTTCAAGGATCACGGCATCTCGATCGACCTCGTGTCGACCTCGGAAACCAGCGTCACGGTATCGCTCGATCCGGCAGCGAACACGCTGACCAAGGCGGCACTCGATGCGCTGACGCTGGATCTGGGAAAAATCTGCCGCGTGCAGGTGATCGGCCCGTGCGCCGCAGTGAGTCTCGTGGGCAGGAACATCCGCGCCATCCTGCATCGCCTCGGCGATGCGCTCGAACTCTTCGAGGAACAGAAGATCTATCTCGTCACGCAGGCGGCGAACGAT
Organism: uncultured Steroidobacter sp.; assembly: GCA_964457865.1. Taxonomy (GTDB): domain Bacteria; phylum Pseudomonadota; class Gammaproteobacteria; order Steroidobacterales; family Steroidobacteraceae; genus Steroidobacter. The sequence continues at coordinate 1,223 of CAYWHG010000167.1, read as the reverse complement.
CTCAACATCACGTTCGTGATCGACGAAGAGCAGGGCGACCGGCTGGTATCGCGCCTGCATGAAATCGCGATCCGCAAGATGACGGCCGATCGCGTGCTCGGACCGACGTGGGAAGAACTCTACGGCGGTGCCAACAAGGCGACCGACACCTCGACGCAATGGTGGCATGTGCGTCGCGACGAACTGGTCGATCTCGGTCGCAGGCATGCGGCCGCCTTCGTCTACGACCGCGGCACGCTGACGGCACGGGCGCAGGCGCTGAAGGCACTGCCGGGCATCGACGATGTCTTCTACGCGCTCAAGGCCAACTGGCATCCCGAGATCCTGAAGCTGTTCCAGCAACAGGGTCTCGGCTTCGAATGCGTTTCCCGCAACGAGGTGGAACACGTCACCGCGACGCTGCCGGATCTCGATCGCAACAAGATCCTGTTCACGCCGAACTTTGCGCCGCGCGATGAATACGCCTGGGGCCTCGAACAGGGCATCTGGGTCACGCTCGACAACCTGCATCCGCTCAAAGCCTGGCCGGAGCTGTTCAAGGGACGCGACGTGTTCGTGCGTATCGACACCGGCTACGGTCGCGGCCATCACGACAAGGTGCGTACCGCTGGCGTGCACTCGAAGTTCGGTGTGCCGCTGTTCGAGATGGATGAACTGGAGCGGCTGGTCAAGGCAAGCGGCGCCCGCGTCGTCGGTCTGCACGCGCACACCGGCAGCGGTGTGTTCAGTGTCGACAACTGGCAGTCGGTTGGCGAAATCCTCACGGGCCTGACGCAGCGCTTCCCGCACGTTCACACGGTCGATCTGGGTGGCGGCCTCGGTGTGCCGGAGCGCCTGGGACAACAGGGTGTCGTCCTCGCCGAATTCGGCGCGGCGCTGGTGGCTCTGAAGGCCACGCATCCGAAGCTGAAGTTCTGGATCGAACCGGGCCGCTACCTGGTGGCGGAAGCCGGCGTGCTGCTCGCACAGGTCACACAGCTCAAGGGCAAGGGTGAAGTGCAGTACGTCGGCGTTGCGACGGGCATGAACTCATTGATCCGTCCGGCGCTGTATGGCGCGCATCACGAGATCCTGAATCTCACGCGCCTGGAGGATCTCGCCACGGAGGTGGTGAACGTCGTCGGCCCGATCTGCGAATCCGGCGATCAGCTCGGTCTCGACCGGCTGCTGCCGCCGACGCAGGAAGGCGATGTGCTGCTGATTGCGACGGCGGGTGCCTACGG
>CAYWHG010000166.1:0-9637 GCA_964457865.1 uncultured Steroidobacter sp. | reverse complement strand
CATGAACTTCGTCACCTGGTCGATCCGCAATCCGATGGCGGTGATCGTGCTGTTCGTGGCACTCACCGCCGCCGGGCTGTACAGCTTTCCCAAGCTCGGCATCCAGGACATGCCGGACATCGAACTGCCCGCCGTCGTCGTGACGGTGCCGTATCCCGGCGTGCCGCCCTCGCAGCTCGAATCGGAAGTCACGCGCAAGATCGAGGATGCCATCTCGTCGGTGACCGGCATCGATCACATCAGCTCGACGATCAACGAAGGCGCATCGACCACGGTGATCACGTTCCAGCTCGAACGCGACATCAACGAAGCCGTCGACGACGTGCGCGACTCGGTGACGCGGATCCGCTCCGATCTGCCGGCCGATGCGCGCGAACCGATCATCCAGCGCATCACCACGGCCGGGCAGCCGGTCGTCACGTTCAGCGTCGAATCCACCAACATGAGCGACACCGAGCTGTCGTGGTTCGTGGATCTCGCCGTCATGCGCGAACTCACTGCGGTGAAGGGCGTGGGCAGCGTGCGCCGGGTCGGCGGCGTCTCGCGCGAAATCCGCGTCGCGCTCGATCCGGACCAGATGGCCGCACTCGGCGTCACCGCCGGCGACGTCTCGCGCCAGTTACGGCTGGTACAGGCCGAATTCCCCGGCGGCGAAGGTCGCGTCGGCGGCATGGAACAGAGCGTGCGCACCACCGGCACGTTGTCTTCGGCACAGGAACTCGCGGCACTGCCGATCGCGATCGGCAACGGTCGCACCATACGTCTCGACACGATTGCGGAAGTGCGCGACCAGGCTGCCGAGCAGCGCGAACTCGCCATGCTCGACGGCAAACCCGTCGTCGGTTTCCAGGTGGTGCGCGCCTGGGGCGCGAGTGCCATCGATGTCGCCACCGGCGCCCGCGAAGCCGTCGAACGGCTCGGCAGGCAGCATCCCGGTGTCGAGTTCCATGAAGTCAGTTCGACGGTCGAGTTCATCCGTCGCTCCTATGACTCCTCGATGGAAATGCTGTTCGAAGGTGCGCTGCTCGCCGTCATCGTCGTCTGGATCTTCCTGCGCGACTGGCGCGCCACCCTGATCTCGGCCGCCGCGCTGCCGCTGGCGATCATTCCGACTTTCTGGGCGATGCACCTGCTCGGCTACACGCTGAACCTGCTGACGCTGCTGGCGCTGTCGCTGGTCGTCGGCATGCTGGTCGACGACGCGATCGTCGAGGTCGAGAACATCGTGCGTCACCTGCGCATGGGCAAGAAGCCGCTGCAGGCGGCCACCGACGCTGCGATCGAGATCGGACTCGCCGTGGTCGCCACGACACTCACGCTCTGCGCCGTCTTCGTACCGGTCGCCTTCATGGGCGGCATTCCCGGCGAATTCTTCCGGCCGTTCGCCTTCACCTCAGCGGTCGCCGTGCTGTTCTCGCTGCTGGTCGCACGCATGCTCACGCCGATGATGGCGGCGTACATGCTGCAGCCGCATGACGAAGGCAACCATGACGGCTGGATGAAGCGCCAGTATCTGCGTGGCGTGGCGTGGTGCCTGCAGCATCGGCGGCGCACGCTCGTCTATGCGACGCTGTTCCTGCTGGCCTGCTTCTCGCTCACGCCGTTCATCCCGAAAGGTTTCGCACCGGCCGGCGATGTCGGGTTCGCCGTCATGACGGTCGAACTCGCCCCGGGCGCGACGCTCGGAGAAACCACGCGGGTTGCGGAATCCATCCGCCTGCGCCTGGCGCAGATGCCGGAGGTGAAGAGCGTCTATTCCATCGTCGGCGCCGGCAGCGGTGGCGGCGGCATGGGCGGCAGCGGCGACACCGCCGGCAACGTGCGGCGGGCCAGCCTCACGATTCAGCTCATACCGGCCGACGAACGCGACATCACGCAGCAGGAATTCCAGCACCTGGCCGCGGAAAAAACGCGCGACATTCCCGGCGCACGCATTTCCTTCGGCGGCGCGCAGGTCGGCACCAAGATGCAGATCACGCTGGCCGGCGACGATCCGCGCCAGCTGGAACTCGCGGCCTCCGCCGTCGAACGCGATCTGCGCACGCTGCCGCGCCTGGGCAATGTGACCAGCACCGCCAGCCTCATGAAGCCGGAGATCGTGATCCGTCCGCTGCCGGATCGCGCCGCCGAACTCGGCGTCACCACGGAAACCCTCGGCGCCGTCACGCGCATCGCCACCTCCGGCGATGTCGAGACCAGCCTGGCCAAGCTCAATCTCGCCAATCGCCAGATTCCGATCCGCGTGCAGTTGCGCGATGAAGCCCGCACCGATCTCGACCGCATCCGCATGCTGTCCGTGCCGGGACGTCATGGACCGGTGCCGCTCATCAGCGTCGCGGAAGTGTCGCTGGGCGCCGGACCTGCGCAGATCACGCGCTACGACCGCAGCCGCAACGTCACGATCCAGGCCGATCTCAACGGCGAACCGCTCGGCGACGTGCTGGCCAACGCGCGGCAATTGCCGTCGCTGCAGCACCTGCCCAATGGCGTGCGCGAAGTGCCGTCCGGCGAAGCGAAATTCATGCTCGACCTGTTCGCCGGCTTCGGCCAGGCCATGCTCGTGGGCATCCTGTGCATCTACCTGCTGCTGGTGCTGCTGTTCCGCGAATTCCTGCAGCCGATCACCATCCTGTCGGCACTGCCGCCATCGGCGGGCGGCGCGCTGCTCTGCCTCTGGCTGTTCGACTACCAGATTTCGACGCCGTCGCTGATCGGCATGCTGATGCTGATGGGCATCGTGACCAAGAACTCGATCCTGCTGGTCGAGTACGCGGTGCGTGCAAGACACGAAGGCCTGTCGCGAGCCGAGGCGCTGATCGATTCGTGCTCCAAGCGGGCGCGGCCGATCGTGATGACCACGATCGCCATGGGTGCAGGCATGCTGCCGATCGCGACCGGCTGGTCGGGCGATCCGAGTTTTCGCGCACCGATGGGCGTCGCGGTGATCGGCGGACTGGTGACGTCAACGGCGCTCAGCCTGTTCGTCGTGCCGGTGATCTTCACCCTGATCGACGATCTGCAGGCAAATCTGCGACGGCTGTTCGGCAGGAAGGACACCGACGCCGATGCAGACGGCGACGCGCAGGTGATTCAGGCGACGGAATAGCCGCCGGCACTACGCTCGCTACTTGCGCTCGCTACTTGCGCTCGCCGGCGACGCCGCGTTCTTCCAGCCTCGCCCAGGCCTCCTCGGCATCGGCGGCGAAAGAGAACAGTTCGGTGTCCTGCGGATCGATCATGCCGCTTTCGATCAGCGCCTGGACGTTGAATACCGAACGCCAGTACTGCTCGTCGATCAGCACGGTGGGAATCATCGGCGCTTTCTGCGTCTGCTGCAGCGTGAGGATCTCGAACAGTTCATCGAGCGTACCGAAGCCGCCCGGCAGCACGACCAGCGCCTTCGCGCGCATCGCCAGGTGCATCTTGCGCATCGCGAAGTAGTGAAAGCGGAACGTGAGGTCGGGCGTCGAAAACGCGTTCGGCTCCTGTTCCGCCGGCAGCGTGATGTTGAAGCCGATCGATGGCGCACCGACTTCAGCCGCGCCACGATTCGCCGCCTCCATGATCCCCGGACCGCCGCCCGTGGCGATCACGTTGTCGCGGGCATCGCCGGTGATGCGCAGCGCCCCGCCGCGCTGCGAGGCGATGCGTCCGAACGCGCGCGCCTGTTCGTACCAGAACGCCTGCCGGCCCGGCCCGTCCTCGCGGACCCGCGCACTGCCGAAGACGACGATGGTGGAGCGCACGTTCCAGCGACGCAGTGCCTCTTCCGCCTTGGCGTACTCGAGCAGGAAGCGGATGCCGCGCATCGAATCGCCGAGCAGGAAGTCGCGATCGAGCGCCGCGAGCTGGTACGACGGCGACGCCATCTGCGCGGCATTATTGTGCGTGGAATCTGTCATGAGATGGGCTCGCGGGACATGGACGGCGCAGTTTCGTCTCCGGCGGCGCACTCTGGCAACTGGCTGCTGGCGACTGGCCACTGGCCGGAATCGCAGCAGGACTGCTCCCTTCTTGCCAGTCGCCAGTCGCCTCCTTCAAACCGCGCGCAGCGCCGTCGCAACCGGCAGCCGCGCTGCACGCACCGCCGGAAACAGTCCGCCGACGAGTCCGATCGCGCAGGCCCAGACGATGCCGATGGTCACGAGTTGCGGACTGACGCTGAGTTCGAACACCAGCTGTCCCATGGCCGTGCCGCCGGTACTGACCACGTGGCCATTGAAGAACAGCCACGCCAGCACTGCGCCGATTGCGCCGCCGATGCAGGACAGCAGCAGGGCTTCCGCCAGCACGGATACGACCATCGCGGTCGCGCCGAAGCCGAGCGCGCGCAGCGTCGCGATCTCCTGCAGCCGCGCGCTGACGGCGGAATACATCGTATTGAGTGCACCGAAGATGGCGCCGACGGCCATGATGCCGCCGACCACATAGGCGATCACGGAAATGACGCGACCGATGACCTTCGACTGCTGCTGGTAATAGTCGCGTTCCCGGTAGACATCGACCGCCAGCGCCGGATTCGATGTCAGCGAATCCTTGAACGCCTGGAAAGCGCCAGGCGACTGCAGCATCACATTCACGCTCTGCGCGCCGCTGCCGCGGCGCTCCGCGGAATTCAATGTGTCGATGTCCGCGAGCAGTTCCGATTCGTGCGAGTCGCCGCCGCTGGCGAACACGCCGACGACGGTCCAGGTCGCGCCGCGCGTGGTGAGCTGGTCGCCGAGCCCCAGCCCCTTGTACTGGGCATGCGCCGACTTGCCGACCACGATCTCGTTCACTGCGGCATTGAACATGCGGCCTTCGAGAATCCGGAACTCCGGACGCAGCGACTGATGCTTTGCGCCCACGCCGCGCAATGCGACGTTGACCTCCGCGCCGTCCTGCTTCTTGTACATGTTCACCAGCCGCAGTCCTTCCGCCGACACGATCGGCTTGCCGTCGGCATCGCGCTTCACGCCCGCGCCGTCGCTGATGAGCCGCACGGCTTCGCGCGTCAGCACGCTGCCGTTTTCGGCAGCGGAGCCATTGCGCAGCACGATGGCCCGATCGTCACGACCGGAGCTGTTCATGGTCTTGAGCATGCCCGTCGACATCGCGAGTACCGACACCAGCACGGCGACCACGCCGGCAATGCCGATCACGATCACGAGCGACGTGCTCAGGCGCTGCGGAATACTGCGTAGGTTCATCGCGGTGACGGAGCCGATCTGGCGCCACATTTTCATGTTCTGACCTTTTTAAGAGCGGATTTCACACGGAGGTCACGGAGTACACGGAGGTAGGAAGATGCATGCAGATGCTTTCCGACATTTTCTTCCTCCGTGATCTCCGTGACCTCCGTGTGAACCTTCTTCATCCGAATTCCCGACACCAGCTAACGACCGGCCAGCGCGTCCACGATATTCAACTGACGTGCACGCCACGCCGGCGGCAGGCCACTCACGAGTGCCAGCACCAGGGCCATCGCTCCGCCCATGGCCAGGACGACAAGCGGCATCTTGAAGTCGCCGAAGATGGGCTTCAGCACCGGAAACACCAGCGCCGCGCTGACCAGCCCCACGACGGCGGAGAAGATGCACAGCATCAGCGCTTCCGTCAGCACCAGTCCCAGCACCTTGCCGTCGGGAAAGCCCAGAGTCTTGAGCACCGCCAGTTCGGAAGTACGTTCGCGCACCGACTGCATCATGGTGTTGGCGGTCAGGAACAGCAGCGTGAACAGCACCGCGCCGACGATGGCATTGGCGATGAAGTTGATGTCGCCGAGCTGCTTCATCGCCGTCTGCATCAGCGCCGACTCCGTCTGGGTGCGGGTCTCGTACATCGAGTTCTCGAACATGGCGTCGATTTCTTTCGAGATGCGCACCGCATTGAGCGGCGTGTCGATGCCGACGATGTAGTAGTGCACCACGCCATTGCCGAAGGCGGCCGCCTCGTCGAAGTAGGCATGATTGAAGTAGAACTCCGGCATGCCGGCGCCGACGGCGGACGAATCGAACGTGCCGACGATGTCGAAATCCCAGGTGTTGCTGCCCTGCTTGTCGGTCCAGATCGATGTGCCGATCGGCACGCGGTCGCCGACTTTCCACTGATATTTCTGCGCCAGCTTCTCGCTGACCAGCGCGCCGGTGCGGGTGCGCGTCATCGCCGCGAGGTACTCGGGCTTGATCTTCAGTTCGCGATACACCTTGAACAGGGCTTCCGCGTCTGTGGAGAACGCCGGGATGACATTCTTCGAATCCTGGTAGTAGCCGCCGAAGTAGGTCCAGTGCGAGACCGCACGCACGCCGGATACGCCCTTGATGCGTGCCGCGTAGGCGAACGGCAGGCCGTCCGTCATGTTGGTCCGCGCCGAGACATACAGGCGATCGACATTGAGGTTCTGCACCGCCTGGTTGAAGCCCTGGTTGATTCCCTGCAGCAGCCCGAACAGCAGGAAGGCCACGACGATCGACAGCATGGTGAAGATCGTGCGCGCCTTCTTGCGCCACAGCCCGGCCCAGATCAGCTTGAAGTATTTCATGCGACGTGCCTCACCTCTTCGCGGGCGAGCTGGCCCTTGTCGAGATGCAGTTCGCGAGTCGCATATTCGGCGGCGCGCGGATCGTGCGTGACCATCACGATGGTCTTGCCCTGCGTGCGGTTCAACGCCTGCAGCATGTTCATGATCTCTTCGGCGCTCTGACGATCGAGATCGCCGGTGGGTTCGTCGCAGACCAGCAGGGTCGGGTCGGCGACGATGGCGCGCGCAATCGCCACGCGCTGCTGTTGACCGCCCGACAGCTCGTTCGGCTTGTGTTTGGCGCGATCGGCCAGACCGACGAGTTCCAGCGCCGTCTGCGCGCGCTGCCGGCGCTGCGCCCGCGTCAGGTTCGTCAGCAGCAGCGGCACTTCGACGTTGGCCTCAGCCGTCAGCACCGGCAGCAGGTTGTAGAACTGGAAGATGAAACCGATGTTGCGGGCACGCCAGTCGGACAGCGCTCCGCGCGACAGCTTGTCGATGCGGCTGTCGCCGACGACCACTTCACCGCCGGTGGGCTGGTCGAGTCCGGCGATCAGATTCAGCATGGTCGTCTTGCCGGAGCCGGACGGCCCCATCAGCGCCAGGAACTCGCCCGCCTGGATATCCAGGTCGATGCCGTGCAGGACCTCGACCTTCTGCTTGCCGCGAACGTAGCTCTTGGTAACTCCACGCAGCGAAACGAGTGCGGACATGAGAATGCATCCCCGGATTGATTTGTGCGCGGAGTGTATGACGCGGGCGATCGGCCCGTAACACCGAGCCGGCGAACGGCGGAAACGCGCCGGTCAGTGCGCAGAACTGGGCAGTAAAGAAACGAAGAATCTCCACGGAGGACACGGGGTGCACGGGGCTCGGAACAGAAGACTTCCCTCTTTTCCCCGTGCTCCCCGTGTCCTCCGTGGAGATTTTTCTTTTTCCGACACCGCGACGCTCAAGCCGGCACCGCCCGCGCATCGAGCCGCTGTTCGCGAATGGGGAAGTTGATGACGGCAGCCAGCAGCGCCAGGACGATGTCGGCGTACCAGATCCACTCGTACGTACCGGTGCGCGCCAGCGCCACGCCGCCGAGCCACGCGCCGAGGAAGCCGCCGACCTGGTGCGACACCAGCGTGAGTCCGAAGAGCGTGCCGATGTAACGCGTGCCGAACAGCTTGCCGACGAGTCCGGCAGTCGGCGGCACGGTGGCGAGCCAGGTGAAGCCCAGCGCACCGGCGAACAGGTACACATTCAATGCGGTCTTCGGCATCACCATGTAGATGGCGACGATCAGCGCGCGGCTGCCGTAAATCCACGCGAGCAGGTACTTCATGCGGTAGTGCTGTCCGAGCCAGCCCGCGACCAGGCTGCCGGCGATGTTGAACAGCCCGATCAATGCCAGCGAATTTGCGGCCACGGAGGCATTGAGTCCGCAGATCTGCAGATCGCTCGGCAGGTGCGTGACCAGGAAGGCGATGTGGAAACCGCAGGTGAAGAAGCCGGCGTGCAGGTACAGGTAACTCGGATTGCGCATGGCTTCGCGCAACTGTTCGCCGAGACCGACATGCGGGACCGTCACCGGTGTCGCCGGCGGCGCATCCGCGTCCTGCTTCGATTCGCGCAGCAGCCACGTCAGTGGAATCGTCAGCAATGCGGCGGCCGCCGTGAAGAACATCGCCGACATCCAGCCGGCCGCGCCGATGACCCACTGCACCAGCGGTGCGAAGACAAACTGTCCCAGCGAACCCCCGGCGTTGATGAACCCGGAGGCAAACGACCGCTTCTCCACCGGCAGCCGCTGCGCAGCGATACCGATCAGGATCGAGAAGCTGCCGGCCGCCGCGCCCGCAGCGCCGAGAACGCCCATTGTCAGGAGCAGTCCGCTGCTGCTCGACATGTACGGAGTCAATATAGAGCCCAGCGCCATCATGAGCGCGCCGCTGATGATGACGCGGATGGCGCCGTACCTGTCGGCGATGGCTGCAAACACGGGCTGCGCCGCGCCGAACATGAACTGACCGATGGCCAGCGCGAAGCTGAGACCGACGATGGTGACGCCCGTGGACTGCGTGATCGGCAGCAGGAACAGACCGGACGTCTGGCGCACACCCATCGTGATCATGAGGATCGCGGCGGCAGCCACCGTGAGCACCACGATCTGTCGCTGTGAAAGTTGCGTCGTCATGGCAGGCCGGCATCGTTGACGGAAGGAAAGTATCGCCGGATTCTCCCGCGCCCGGCAGACACAGTGTGAGCAGCGGCGCAGCACGACAGTGCTGACGCAGGATCACGTGCGTGCCTATCATCCCGCCGCCGGAGTCCTGGCCCTGCACGGAGGAAAAGAATGCGCTTCTCGTCCATCGCCCTCATTCGTATTGCCGTCGCCGCGACGTTCATCATCCACGGCATCGCGCGCGTCATCGCCGATGGCGTCACGCCCTTCGGTGCCTTCCTCGGCGCACGCGGCTTTCCTGTCGGACTCGCCTGGGCCTGGGCGGTGACGATCATCGAGATCGTCGGCGGGATCCTGCTGGCCCTCGGCCGCTACAGCGCACCGATTGCGGCTTACTTCATCGTCCAGACCATGCTGGGCATCTGGCTCGTCCACTGGTCCGCCGGCTGGTTCGTGGTCGGTCTCGGACGCAATGGCATGGAATACAGCGTGCTGCTGATCGTCTGCCTCGTGGCCGTGCTGGCGGGAAAACACTAGGCAGGCGAACGGAAGGATCTTCGGCAGATACGGGCTGTCGCCCGCGCACGGCTGCAGAGATGATGGCCGCATCCTGGCCAGCCACCGGAGTCTATCGATGGGCAACGTGAACGGATTGTGGGGATTGATCGTCCTGGTCGCCGACGTCTGGGCGATCGTCAACATATTTCAGAGCAACGCCACCACCGGTGCCAAAGTGGGTTGGACCGTGCTAGTGATCCTGCTGCCCGTCCTCGGCTTCATCATCTGGCTCATCGCGGGTCCGAAGACGGCGAAGTAAACCAGTAGAGGGATCACGGAAGTCGAAACAAGAGGATCTCCACGGGGAACACGGGGTCGGAACAGAGAAATTTCTTTTCCCCGTGCTCCCCGTGTCCTCCGTGGAGATCCTTCTGCATTCCGATCCTATTCCGTCGCCGCCACCACTCGAG
>CAYWHG010000165.1:0-9695 GCA_964457865.1 uncultured Steroidobacter sp. | reverse complement strand
CCGCGAGGTAGACGCGGTTTGCATCGCTCGGATCGATGGCGAGATCGTTGACCTGGCCGCTGACGTCCCGTACGAGCTGCCAGCTCGCCCCATGATCGGTGGATCGAAACAGGGATCTGTTGAACACGCCGTATGTGATGTCCGGACTGCTGTCGCTCGTCTGCATCTTCCGGAAAAAGCCGCCTGGCGGACCCTTGATGGTCCAGTTGTTGATGCCGGCATTGGCAGTGGACAGAGAGAAAAGAGACACGAGTGCAGCAATTGCTGTGAGCAGGCGTGCAACCGATCCGTATCGCATGTGGAACCTCCCGCTGGCCCCGTTGAATAGTTATGGTAAGAACCGTGCTCGGTGTGAGCCGGTGAGGCTCGGCTATGCTAGCAGTGACGGTATTCACCAGCCACATCCGGTGGCCCCGGCGAGGGTTGGCCGGCGCGATTCCTGGTGTTGTTCCTTTTCTTGGTGCGTGGCATTCGACGATGGCTGCTCCCTGCAAACCGCCGACAATCATGGCAGCCGCGACGCCGCAGCAGGTCATCGAGGCACTGCGGTCGCAGAAAAAGAAGATCGTCGTGTTCATGGGCTACTCGGGCACCGGTTACGAAGACGAACCGGCCATGCTCAGGTTCGCGGAGGTCACGCTCGCAAAACTGGATCCGCGCGCTACGGTGATTGCGATTGGCGCGACCGCTGAAGGCATCGGTGCTGTCTACGACTTGGCGAAACGCCGCGGCTTCGGGACGATCGGGATCGTATCGAGCCAGGCGAAAGATCAGAACGCCCCGCTTTCGGACTGTGTCGACGAAGTCTTCTATGTGCGCGACGCACAGTGGGGTGGCTACCTGCCGGGCACGAAGACGTTGTCGCCCACGTCGCAGGCCATCGTGTCATCGGGCGATGTGTTCATCGGGATCGGTGGCGGCGAAGCGGCGCGCGATGAATTGCTGGAAGCCCGACGTCTCAAGAAATCCGTGACATTCCAGCCGGCCGACATGAATCACCGGTTGCTGCGCGAGCGGGCGGCAAAGAACGGGGAACCGGAGCCGACCGACTTTCGTGGCGCGGCGCATCTGGCGCTGGTGCCGGGGCGGTGAACTCTGCGAGAGCCTCGTTGACAAACCGCGTCTGAACCCGAATCCTCGGTCTGCCGCTACCAATAACCAGAACAGGCACGGATACGCATGGGAGCACCTTCGTTACTGGTGACATTCGCCAGCGGATGTGCGCACGGGCGCAGCAACTTCACGACACGGCTGTGCCTGGTCGCGCTGACGCTTGTGCCTGTCGTTCTGTACGGCGAAACAACGCCGTCGATCGATGTCGCTGCTGCCTCGGTCGAATCCGTGGCCGACGTTTTCCCGGGATCCCGCGTGCTCGCGGCCGGCACGCAAGTGCATCTGCGCCTGCTCGAGCCTGTGGCTTCGCACACTCACAGGCGAGGCGACCGATTCAAGCTTGAAGTCGCGGAACTGATTGCGGTCGACGGCGAAGTCATCGTGCCGGCTGGATCGCCCGCTGTCGGCGAGGTCATTCATGCGGCCAAGCCGGGAGCGTCGGGCAAGGCGGGCGAACTCATCCTGGTCGTTCGCAGGCTGCAGGCCGGCGATCACGAAGTGAAGCTGCGTTCGTTCACTGCCGGCAATGGTGCGGATCGATATGCGCTCGCGACGGGACTCGGCGTGACGCTCGGCATCCCGGCGCTGTTCGTCGTCGGCAAGAATCTGATCCTGCCCGCGGGCACTGATGTGTATGCGAAGGTGACGGCCGACACGCCGTTGCCTTCGGTTCTGGGGACGGAGACTGCGGAGATCCCGCAGCCTTCCGTGGAGGAGTCATCAATGGAGAGCAACGATAATGAAACTGATCAGGAATAGCCTCGCAATCGCCGCATCGGTCACTCTGCTCGCTCTGGCGGGCTGTGCAAGTTCGGGTGGAAGTGCACCGGAGAAGAAGAGCGAACCGGCGGCTGCACCCGCGCCCGCGGTGAAAGCGGCTCCAGCAGCCAGTGCCGGTTCCACAGTCGCGACGAGCAAGGATAAAGGTACCGTCGTGTTCTTCCGCGAAAGCAAATTCGCCGGTGCGGCCATCAGCTTCAAGGTCAGAGAGGGGGAGACCGAACTGGGAAAGCTGTCGAGCGGCAACTACTTCATCGCGCAACTGCCTCCTGGCGCACATGAGTTCACGGTTCACTCGGAGGCCAAGGATGTCCTGAATCTGGAGGTCGAGGCCGGCGAGACGTACTACATCCTGGGCTCGCTCTCGATGGGCTTCATGGTCGGTCGCCCGAACCTCTCGCCGTCGGATGAAGCGACGTTCAATTCGATGAAAGCGAAGCTCAAGGACTCGGCCGTAGCGAAGGCGGTCAAGTAAGCCTGCCGGGACATTCGCCGACTGAAAATGGCGGCGAGTGTCCCGGACTTCCTGTTGCGGTGCGCGGTCCAGCTGATGAAGGAACATCGTGTTCAACGCAGACTCAGTAGTCGTTAAGCAGCCTCTTCTCGGAATGTCTCATCTGAGGTTCGTGGGCTCGCGACTGGTGACCGCAGCCCGCTACGTCAGTGGCTGGACGGTTCCCGAGCTGAACGAGCTGTTCCGTGTCCGTACGCACTCGTCCCCGATCTGCATTCAGCCGGCAGGTCACCTGCTGCTGGGGCGGCTGCATCAGAAATATCGGATCATCGATGTTTTCACCGGTGACACGGTGAGTGCCTTCTCGCTGGGTGAGAAAGCCACCGCCTACGGCATGGATTTCCATGGGCTGTCTGCCTGCGGACGATTCGTCATCAGCGGCGAGCAAGGGACAACACGACTACGTGAAGCCGCAACAGGTGCCATTGTCTGGGAACGGGTGCTCGATCGAGCAACATTGAGCAACGTCTGGCCGCTGCACGATGGCCGGCAGTGGGCATTCCTGCTCATGCCGATGTATCAGGGAGAGGGCGCACGGCCACCTGATCGCGTTGAAGTCTGGGACTGGCCTTTCGGCTCTCAGCCGAGTTCGATTCTCGAACGTCCGCATGTGCCGTATGGCTCCAGTGTCAGCAACGACGGCTTGATCGCATTTCCCGGCTTTGCGACGAGGCCGATCAGCATTTTCGATCTGAAGTCCGCAAAGCTGATACGGGAGTTCGCGCCGCCTGCGGGCAGCCAGGCCGACAACAGCGGTTATGCGCATTGGCTGTCGAACGGCCAGCTCGCGCTTGCGTGGAGAGACGTCCTTTGTATTGGCGCGTTGCATGGCAACACCCTGCGAACGATCAACGTGCCGACTTATTCCTGCCACTCGGTCGACTCGACCGACGATCTGCTGGCCCTGGCGTACTACGACGGTTTCGTACTGCTGCCCCTGGACCAGATTCCGGAATCGGAAACCAGCATAGCGCTGTCGCCGCCGTGGCCGGACCTGCCGAGACTCCAGCGCGAGAGCGCGTATCACGGGTTCGTCATGCCCGCCCCGGATTCTCATAGAACCCTGGTTGGCGAAACGATGGAAGACATGAAGAAAGCACTGCAGGAATTCGCGCGCCCGGCGTGGATTCCCCAGGTCGCATTTCGTCCAGGAGATCCCGCGAGTTCAAAGCTGGGAGGGACTGCGTTCATTGCACAGAATGAGGAATGGCCCTGCTGCGGTGTGTGTTCGCGTCCGATGGAGTTGTTTCTTCAGCTCAATGCGAAGGACCTGCCTGCCGAGATGAGTGATCGTTTCTCGGGTTTGCTGCAGGTCTTTCTCTGCGTCACGGTCAACTACAACTCCGGAACCTGCGCGCTGCCCTACGAGAGCTTTTCGGAAGCCTCGCTGCTGCGGTTGTGCAAGCCGGTTGGTCAACCGCGATATCAGGCACCGCCGTTCGAGGATGCCTTTATCGAAGGGATCGTCGAAGCCTGGCAGCGCCGCGTGGATCTGCCATCGCTGGCAGAAGTGGAGGGATCGGGCATCGAACTCACCGACGCGCAAGTCGGAATCATGATCGACGATGGAGACGAGTTCGCCTGGCATGGAGACAAGCTGGGAGGCTGGCCCGACTGGCCGCAGGGCGTCGAGTATGTCGCCTGCCCCCGTTGCCGGCAGCGAATGGATGTCATCTTCCAGATTCTTTCGGAATGGACGCTGCCGCACAGGTTCATGGACGGCGGCACCGCCTGGATCAGCCAGTGCCCCGAGCATCCGGATGTCCTGGCGCTGACCTGGAATAGTTAGGAAGCCAGCAAGTCGAGTTCCTCTCAAGCCCTTCGCATTTCTCCACGGTCAGGCGCGCCTGCAGTGACGACACGCCCGTGCTCGGCGTGGTAAATCGGGCGGACGACAGAGCCCATGACTTCGAGGGGGGCGCATGGTCGGAAAGATTGGCGAGTCTGTAGTCCTTGGCATCGCCGCAATGGCAACTGCGCACGCGGCGCACGCGGACTGGACGCGTTCCTACGTAATCGACTGGATCGAGCACGCCAGCTACTACGGCGCGCCTGCTGGCGTCATCGACCCGGGTACGGATTGCCCTAAAGGGACCAACCCGGAACCCAACTGGGTTGAGGTGCTCATGAAGGGCGGCTACACCCGCGAGCAGGCCGAGTGGATCCGGAACCCGGCCAATCCAGAGCGCAGCGCGGTCTCAGGCAATCCCAAGATGGCTTTGCGCGGCAGGAACTTCGCCAGCGTCTACATAGATCCGGAATCTGCCCCCGATCCCGGCATTTACGAAGTCGAAGGCGCGATCGGTGAGGGCATCGATCTCGATGCCAACGCAAAGACAGGATTCACCAGCCCCTCGGGCGAGCCTGGCGTAGACAACAATTTCTACAAGGCACTGGGTTGCTGGAAGACTTTCCGCGGCCCGCCGCGTCTGTCGAGCGGTGGGCAAACGGTGAACGATCACATGCGCAATGGTTCGTGGACGATGCTCATCGTCATCCACGGTCAGGGCGAAGATCCGATGAACGACGACAACGTACAGGTCGGCATCTATACGAGCACGGATGTCATGGTCAAGTCCGGCACCGGAGAGATCGCCCGCGACTACACTTTTGCGATCAAGCCGAACCCGAAATATGAAGGCATATTCGCGGCGCAGGTGAAGAACGGGCGCGTCATCTCGACGAATACGGTCGACTGGATGATGCGCGATCCGTCCCCAGGCGCGGTGCGCAACGGACTGGAAATTCTACGAGGACGCATCGACTTCGAGATGAAACCCGACGGTTCGTTGCACGGCTATGTCGGTGGCTATCGACCCTGGAAGCCGGTGTATTTCGGCTGGGCCGGATTCGGTCAGGTGAACGAAGTGCTTACCTGGGTGGATCTGCCCGCAATCTGGTATGCGATGAAGAGGCATGCCGACTTCAGCCCGAGCGGCCCCCGCGGAGAAAAAACCCACATTTCCTTCGCTCTGCGCGTCGACGCGACGCCTGCCTTCGTGATCGATCCCGATCGCCTGGCAGTAGTGACGGATGTCAGATCCTATAAGGGCGAGGTGACGCCGTAGAGCGAACGGACTCTGCGGAGCTGCGATGCCGGTAGCGGATCGGGTTTTGGCCCGACTGGCCGCAGCTAGGGAACGTCGGATGCTTCGTCCCCCTTCGGAAACGCCGCGATCGACTGGATCGAAATCCCCTCGTTCGCCCCGTACGTGCCGCTCGCGCCGTTGAGTTTCGGCATGCCGTTCTTGCCGCCCTTGTGATGCAGGGCGATCACCTGCCACAGGTTCGCGTTGAAGACCGGACTGCCTGAGCTGCCGCCTTCAGTCGGCGCCGTGTAGTGCACGCGGCAGACGCCGGGAATCTGCGGCGCGCCGTTCGGCGGGCCTTCGTGATCGAGCAGTTCGTTGTCCTGGAACGAGAACGACAGGTCGCGGCCGCCGGGATAGCCGACCACGTAGACCTGTGTCGCCTCGCCGAGTACGGGCAGCGATTTCGCGACCGGCAGCGGATCGATGCCGGTCACGGGCGGCTTCAGGCGAAGAATGCTGGCGTCGCATTGCTCGGGTGCCGAACTCCACAGCAGGCTGTCGATTTCGTAGACGGTGTCGGCATCCACGGCCTCGAAGACGACTTCCGCATCGTCGGGGCGGATGCCGGGACTCGAGCCGTTGGGATTGACGACGTGGAAGTTGGTGAGCACGACGAGTTCGTCGGCTGGCGCGAGTCCGACGTCGCCGGCGCGAATCAGGAATCCCGTGCCGATGCGACTGCCGAGTCGCGGGCGGATCGAGGCGACGGACTGTGCGCGCGCCAGTCCGGTCTTCCACCACTTGAAGGTCTGCGCGCCGCGTTTGCCGAGGATGGCTTCGAGCTGCGCATCGCTCGGTGCGGGTTGCTGATGCAGTCGCTGCAGATCGCCCGAATCGATCCGCAGTTCACCGCCCGGCACCTGTAGCAGCCGGGCGCGCAGGAGCGTGACCAGACCGCGGCCGCGTTCCGTTTCTTCCAGATTCCACACCTTGGTGAACTGGCGCAGCGCGCTCGCCAGCAGGAAGGCGCGCGCATTCGAGCCTGCGGCGAACGCTTTCACCGTGCGTTCGACGTCATCCCAGCGATCGAGGCCGAGATAGGCTTCGGCGAGCGACGGCAGGTACCACTCGTTGCGTTCGTTCTGCGGCAGCGCTTCGAGCGATTCCACCAGTCGCTCGGCGACATCGACGGGATTCAGGTCGGTAGCGACGGAAATGCCGAGTCGACGGCAGTTCGCCAGCAGCGCCACGAGGTTCGCGCCGTGCCACATGTTGGCGGGGTCGCTCTCGTAGGGTTTGCGGTAGGCAGCGATGGCCTGTGTCAGCGAATGACGTGCGCCGGGATCGGTCTTGTCGCGCGCATCGAAGAAGATCTGCTTGTGAGCGCGTCCGAGCAGGCCCATCGCTTCCACCTGCTCGTGATCGTTCGCCGGCAGGCGATGGATGAGGGCTTGCAGCACGTCGATGGCGACCGTGACCTTGCCGGCTTCGATGAGTGCCTGCGCATAGAAGCGTCGGGTGCGGAAGTCCCGCGGATCGAGTCGGCCGATGACTTCGGCAATCTGCATCAGCGCCTGGTATTCGCGTGCATCGCGCAGGGGTTCGAGCAGTTGGCGCGCCGGCGCGAGTGAGGCCCGCGCGTTCAGGCCCGCGAGCGAATCGAGCATGCGGCGCGCGGCGTCGCGCAGGTCGGGCAGGTGTGTCGCGGTATCGGCCATCGCTAGAGGCCGAGCATGCCGCGCAGCGAATCGCGGAAGATCGGCTGGCGCAGGTACTTGGTGGCGGAGTGACGCCAGGCGCCGCCGTTGACGACGACGTGGTCCTTGACGACGCCCGCGTCGTTTTCGCGATAGTCGTTGGCGAGCAGCGGGTCGAGTCCGCAGACCGGATCCAGCCGGTCGAAAATATTCACCCAGTCCTTCGCGACCTTGGGGCGCGGAAAGCCGCTGCCGCGACTCCATTCCGGTCGCAGTTTGTCCTGGATCTCATCGAGGCCGAGCGGACTGCCGATGGTGATCAGGCCATCGACTTCGGCGCATGCACCGACGCGTTTGAGGCAGTCATACGCGATGACCGTGCCCATGCTGTGCGAAACAATGATATGCGGTCGCGAGACTTCGACATTGCACACGGCGTCGACGAAGCGTTTGCGGATCGTCTGCTGAATACGCACTGGTGCGCCGCCTTCGGGCGCGTATTCGACGTCGAACAGGTAGTGATGCACGTCGCGCAGGAAGGCATTCATGATGCGTTTCTTCAGGAACCAGGGCAGCGGCACGCGTTCGAGCGCACCTTGCGGTTGTGCGGGCACCGCGGGCGTGCCTGCTGCCTCGATCTGCGCATCCGACAGTGCCGTCATCTCGGCGCGCAGTCGTTCCAGGAAGAGGGCTTCTTCGGCATTGCGCGGTTGCGGCGGCGTTTCACCGCCGCCGCCGTCGACGGCCTGCGGCGTGTTCTCGAGCACGCCTTCATGTGCTGCGAGATCGGAATCGGGCTGGCCGTACATCAGGTCCGCCCAGTACACGAGCGAGGTGGTGACGCCCAAATCGCCGAGCGGCAGCGGTTCGGCAGCGTCGGCGAGCGTGCGGCGCCAGATGCGCAGCAGGTCGTCGGCGGGCGGCTTGTTGGCGATCCCGTGGATGAAGGTGACGTGCGGCATGGTGGCTCCCGTATCGCTGCCGGATCGCGGGCCGAGTGTAGCGCCGTCGCTGGGCGCGAAGGATGGCCCGGAAGGGAAGGCGGGCGTACGTTCGTCATCCCCGCGAAGGCGGGGATCCATTCCGGGAATTGCGGATGGAAGATGGATCCCCGCCTTCGCGGGGATGACGGTTAACAGGAGGATGACGGTTATCTATCAGCGCCATCCCGTGCACAGCGAAACCCGAGATCGTCCGCCCGCGTGCCTTCGGTCGCGCGATAGCGTCGTGCGGCGGCGAGCCGCTCGGCGGGATCGTGCCAGCCGCTGCCGCGGATTACGCGATCGGTGCCTTCGGCGGGGCCCTGCGGGTCGCGTACGTCGTCGCGTCGGAAACTTTGCGAGAAACGATCGGCCACCCACTCCGAGGTATTGCCGGCTAGATCCTGCGCGCCGGCCAGACTCTGTCCGCCGGGATGCGAGCCCACCGGCGCAAGGCCGCCGCGATAGGCGCCGGCCGCGCGGCGTGCGTAGGCGGCGAGTTGCGGCGTCGGTTCTGTATTGCCCCAGGGGTAGAGCCGCGCGTCGCCGTCGCGGGCCGCCTTCTCCCATTCGGCCTCGGTCGGCAGGCGCCGGCCGGCCCAGCGACAGTAGGCCTCGGCATCGCGCCACGACACGCCGATGACGGGCAGTTCACCCTGCGTCGACAGGTCGAGCAGTTCCCATTCCTCCGGCAATGCGACTGCGCCCGTGGCTTCGAGAAATTTCGCGTAGCGCGCGGTCGTGACCTCGTACTTGTCGATGAGGAACGTGCTGACATGAACCTCGCGCAGCGGCGAGTTCTCGTCGTCGCCGAACGTGAAGGCGCCGCCTTCGATGCGGACCAGCGGCGCACCGTCCGGCGTCGTCACGGCCGACCGGTGCGTCAGCCACCACGCGAGTGCGACGGCGGGAATCAGCAGTACGGCGGCGAGCAAGGCCATGCGCCGCCTGCGTTCGCGACTGCGTCCCTGTGCGATCCGGTGCACGGCCTCGGCGACTGCCGCAGTCGTGTTGCCGGCGGGTTCGAGCAGCGTGACGGATTTGAGCCACGCCGGCAGTTGCTCCAGCGGCACGGGCTTCAGCACCACCGGCAGTACGCGACCCGAGGGCTGCGGCCAGACACGTTGCGCGACGTCGAGTTCGTTCAGCGTGTAGCTGCCCGCGTCGATCGTGTCGGGCGTGATGAAAAACAGGAACAGGTCGCAGCGCTCGATGGCCGCGCGGATGCGCGTGGTGTAGCCCTCGCCGGCGGGCAGATCGTCGCGGTCGAAGAACACGTCATGTCCCTGTTCATCCAGCGCGAAACGGACGGGTTCGACCTGCACCCGATCCTGCGAGGCGTAGCTGATGAAGATTCTCATGCGGCGAGAGTATCAGACGCGTAGGGCTGAACCTTGATGAGCGGGGCGTCAGCGCGGGTGCGATTCAGGGTGACGAAGTGACGCGGTGACGAAGTGACGAAGGTTCAGAACTGATTCAGGGTGACGAGAAGTGACGAAGGCGCAGCAGAGGGTTCCTTCTGGCCTTCGTCACTTTCGTGACTTACGTGATCTTCGTTACCGTTTTCCGTGCAGCAGCC
>CAYWHG010000164.1:0-10092 GCA_964457865.1 uncultured Steroidobacter sp. | reverse complement strand
CTGTTCTTCCGCGCCTTCCTCGACAACTGGCTCTGGATGAGCGTGTGGATCGTCGTCGGCTTCATCATCTACTTCGCTTACAGCCGCCATCACAGCGTGCTGGAGAAGAAATAAAGTCCCCCGGGGAAGAAAGAACTCCACGGGGCACACGGGGATCACGGGGTTCGGACAAGAAAAAATCCTGTCTTTCCCCCGTGTGCCCCGTGGAGATTTTCCGACTCTACTCCCGGCTTCGCCTGAGACTGCCTATTCGTCCTCGAGCTTCTTCCTGAGCTTCACCGGATCCACTGCAACGGTCTGCTTCTTGCGCATCCGGATGTTGAGCACCTCGACCGCCACCGAGAACGCCATGGCGAAGTAGATGTACCCCTTCGGGATGTGGAACCCGAAGCCTTCACCCACCAGCGCCATGCCGATCAGGATCAGGAACGACAGGGCAAGCATCTTGATGGTCGGATGCCGATCGACGAAGTCGCTGATCGGACCGGCCAGAAACATCATCATCAACACTGCGACGATGACCGCCGCGATCATCACCTCGACATCATCCGCCATGCCTACGGCAGTGATGACGGAGTCGAGCGAGAAGACGATGTCGATAATGGCGATCTGAGTAATCACGCTCAGAAACGTTGAATGCCTGGGGCCGCCGTCCCGACTATCCTCCTCGGCGCCCTCGAGGCCATGGTGAATCTCGAGCGTACTCTTCGCCAGCAAGAACATACCGCCGCCGATCAGGATGAGATCGCGACCGGAAACCCCGACTTCGCTGATACGTATGAGTTCTGCCTTGAGGCTCATCACCCAGGTGATCGACAGCAGCAGCAGGATGCGCGTGATCATCGCCAGCGCCAGGCCGATCGTCCGCCCGCGTGCCCGCTGCTCCGGCGGCAGCCGCCCCACGAGGATGGAAATGAAAATGATGTTGTCGATACCGAGAACGATCTCGAGCGCGGTCAGCGTGACGAACGCCAGCCAGACCTGCGGATCCGACAACATCTCCATTCAAATCTCCAAGAGAACAAAAAGAGAAGAGTGACCGCAAAGAACGCATAGAACGCAAAAGGAATCGAGAACCAATCCATTGCTTTTTTGCGTTCTATGCGGTTACTCCTTCCAACCTGACTTCTCCCGCCTCGAAACCACTACCGAAGCGAGGATGCCGAGCAGCAGGAAGCCGACGATGATGCCCAGCGACAGGCTGTGGGCGATATGTACGTGATGGTGCAGCATCATCTTCACGCCGACGAAGGCAAGGATGGCGATCAGGCTGTACTTGATGTAGCGGAACATCACCATCAGACCCGCAATCGCGAAATACAGGGCGCGCAAGCCGAGGATGGCGAAGGCGTTCGAGGTGAAGACGAGGAAGGGATCCTGCGTGACCGCGAAAATGGCGGGGATCGAATCGACCGCGAACACGACGTCCGCGAAGTCCACCAGCAGCAGGGTCACGAACAATGGCGTGGCCGCGCGGGCGCCGTTCACCTTGGTGAAAAAGCGGTCGCCGTCGAGCTGATCGGTCAAGGGATAGACGCGACGCGCGATGCGCACCAGCACGCTGGTGGCCGGATCGAACTCCTCGTCGCTCTTCAGCATGCGCGCCGCAGAGAACAGCAGGATCGCGCCGAACACATAGAACATCCAGTCGAAGGCGTGAATCAGCGCGGCGCCGGCCGCGATCATGACGCCGCGCAGGACGATGGCGCCGACGATGCCCCAGAACAACACCCGATACTGGAACTGTGCCGGGATCTTCATGAACGTGAAGATCACGGCGATCACGAAGATGTTGTCGACCGAGAGCGACCATTCGAGCAGGTAGCCGGTGACGTACTGCAGCCATGCCTCGGCACCGCCCGGCGCGCCCGGCTCCAGATGCCAGCCGAACCAGTGGTGCTCGTACAGTCCGTAGACCAGGCCGCCGAAGGACATCGCGACACAGATCCAGACGACCGTCCAGCCGAGCGCCTGGCGCACGCTCATGGTGCGCGATTCCCGGTGCAGGACAGCCAGGTCCAGCACCAGCACACTCAGGAAAATCGCGAAGAAGCCGACCCAGACAATCCAGTTCATGCAGTGCGAGTCCGGGTCGAAGATGAGAATCCAGGAGTCATGCCGACCAACGAATCAACAGAAGCAGGAGTTGCGTTCAAGTCCCCTCGATCCGCTCAAGGTATCACTCAGGGCATCGCATCCACTTCCTGATCTTTTTCCTGCGGCGGCATGAGGTCGACCGCCTTCAACTTCAGATCGAGCGTCAGCGCAGCGGCGATGAAGATGGAGGAGAAAGTACCGACGACGATGCCGACCATGATCGCTGCGGAGAACCCCTTCAATGCCTCGCCGCCGAAGACATAGAGCGACGCGACAACGAACATGGTGCTGAAACTGGTCATGATGGTGCGCGACAGGGTTCGATTGACAGCCGTATTGAGCACCTGCATCGAAGAGACATTGCGCCCCTTCTGGAACTCTTCGCGCACACGGTCGAAGACCACGACCGTATCGTTGATCGAATAGCCGATCACGGCCAGCGCAGCCGCGAGCACGGACAGATCGAACGTCATCTGTGTGATCGAGAAAAATCCGAGAATCACGAACGGATCGTGCAGGGCCGCCAGCACGGTACCGGTCGCCATCTTTTTCTCGAAACGGAATCCGACGTAGATGAGGATGCCGATGAAGGTAAACAACAAGGCAAGGCCCGCCTTCTCGGCAAGGTCCGCCCCCACCTGCGACCCCACCACATCGGTACGGCGCAGTTGTGCCTGCGGGTCGATCGTGCGCAGCGCGGCCAGGATTCGCTCGGCGACATGATTCACATCTTCGCCGGCTTCGGGCATGACGCGAACCATGATCTCGCGCGACGAATCCACAGTCTGCACCAGCGGATCGCGGAAGCCCGCCTCTTCCACCGCATCGCGAGCCTTGTTCAGATCGACGCTGCTCGGATAGCCCGCCTCGATGACGACACCACCGGTGAAGTCGATGCCGAGATTGAGTCCCTTCGTCGCCAGCGAAACGATCGATCCGAGAATGAGGAATACGGACAGGGCGTAGGCCCAGAACCGCTTCTCCATGAAGGGAATCGACGTGTCTTTTTTGAAAAATTCCATGGTGGCGGCTCGCTCAGACCGGAATCGATGCCAGCTTGCGGCGACGTCCCCAGATCACCTGGATCAGGGCGCGGCTGCCGATGATGGCCGTAAACAGTGAAGTCATGATGCCGAGCACGAGGGTCACCGCAAATCCCTTGATCGGCCCGGTACCGAAAGCGAACAGCACGATGCCCGCGATGAGCGTCGTGACGTTGGAGTCCGCGATCGCCGAGAACGCCTTGTCGAAGCCCGCATTGATCGCGGACTGCGGGGTGTTGCCCAGCCGCAATTCCTCGCGGATACGTTCGTAGATCAGGATGTTGGCATCCGCAGCCATACCCACGGTCAGTACGATACCGGCGATGCCCGGCAGCGACAGCGACGCCTGCAGCAGCGACATCAGCGCCACGAGCAGGATCACGTTGGCTGTCAGCACGACACACGCAATTACACCGAACCCGCGGTAGTACAGGATCAGGAAGGCGTAGGTCAGCAGGATGCCGATGAGCATGGCGCGCTTGCCGTTCTCGATATTGTCCTGACCCATGCTGGGTCCGATGACGCGCTGTTCGACCAGGTAATTGGCGGTCGCGAGCGAACCCGACCGGAGCAGCAGCGCAAGTTCCTGCGCCTCCTGATGCTGCAAACCCGTGATCTGGAAGTTGGAAGAGAACACGCCCTGGATGGTGGCGGCGTTGATGACCTCTTCTTCTGTGCATTGATCGGCGTTGCGAATGCCTTTGCAGGTTTCGCCGGGCGCCAGGCGCTTTTTCTCGATGAACACCACCGCCATGCGGTGGCCGACATTCTCCTGCGTCGTCTTGAGCATTTCCTTGCCCCCGCGATCGTCCAGACGAACGCTGACCGCGGGCTGTCCTTCAACGAAAGCGGACGTTGCATCGACGAGCTGATCGCCCGACACGATGATGTCCCGCTTGGCCAGGATCGGCCGGCCATCGCGGCTCTTGTAGAGCTTTGAACTGATCGGCACGCGCTTCGTCCGCTCGGCCTCGTAAGGGTCGTTGGTCTCATCGACCAGGCGGAATTCCAGGGTTGCGGTCGCACCGAGCACGCGAATTGCCTGATTGGGATCCTGCACGCCGGGCAGCTGCACGACGATGCGGTCCACACCCTGTTGCGCAACGATGGGTTCCGAAACGCCCAGTTCGTTGACGCGATTGCGCAGGGTCGTGATGTTCTGCTGGATGGCGAAGGTCTGACGCTGCTTGATCTGGTCCGGCGTCATGGCAACGACGACCGTCGGTCCGTCGGCCGCGTTCTCTGTCGTCACGGTCACGCCGCTGTCGTTCTTGCGGATCAGCGCCGCCGCGCTGTCGAGATTGGCCGCATCGCGCAGCGTGGCGCGCACGGTTCCATCCTTCGTCGCGACGTTGACGTAAGGAATGCGCTGATCGCGCAGCTGACTGCGCATGTCGCGCTCGATGCGCTCCAGCGACTGCGCCAGTGCGCCCTTCACATCCACTTCGTACATGAAATGGATACCGCCGCGCAGGTCGAGACCCAGACTCATGGGCTTGACGCCGATCCAGCGCAGCCAGGCCGGCGTGCGATGCTCGGTGGTCAACGCCACCTGGTACTCATCCTTCGTCTCATCGACGATGACATCGCGGGCCCTCAGCTGCTCGTCCACACCGGGGAAACGCAACACGAGGCGTTCGTCCTGCAGGCGGGACTCCGTCACCGGGATCTGCTGTGCATCCAGCAGTCCATGGATCCGCTGCTCGGAAGCCGTATCCATGGGAGCACGATCGTCCCGCGCCAATTGCAGCGCCGGGTCATCGCCGAACAGATTCGGCAGCGCCAGGAAGGTGCCGACGACCATGGCAATGGCGACAAGCCAATACCGCCAGGTAGGAAACTGGTACATGGGAAAGCTGCCAGCGAGTGAGATCAGGCGCTCTTCAGAGTGCCTTTCGGAAGAACCTGGGAGACGGTGTGACGTTGCACTTTCACATTGACCCCGTCGGCGATCTCGAGGGTCAGGAACTGCTCGCTGACCTCGGTGATCTTGCCGAGGATGCCGCCGCTGGTTGCGACTTCGGCGCCCACTTCAAGGGCGGCCACCATTTCGCGGTGTTCCTTGGCGCGCTTGGTCTGAGGGCGGATCAACAGGAAATAGAAGACGACAAAGATCAGGATGAGCGGCAGAAACTGCATGAGGGCACTGCCCTGCGGAGCACCCGCTGCCTGCGCATGAGCGGTCGAAATCAGCCAATCCATTAATGCTTCCCCTGTGGATATCGAAGGAATGATGGAACGCGCCGCGGCGGCCCGGCCCAAAGAGCGGCGCATTATACACGCGGCTTTCGTGGCCCCTAACGGTCCTTGGAATCCGAGGTTTTCTCCCCGGGCGGTGCACTTGAGTACACTGCAGCGTCGTAAGGTTCTCCTGCAGGTCTCGCGATGCCTTCCGGCGAAATGCTCGTCATCCTGTTGCTGATCCTGCTCAACGGCTTTTTTGCCCTGTCGGAGATGGCGCTGGTCTCGGCCAAGCGCACCCGCCTGCAGGCAGCCGCCGCACAGGGCCGCTCGGCCGCCCGCTGGGCCCTGGCCCTGACGGACGATCCCACGACCTTCCTGTCGGCCATTCAGATCGGGATTACCCTGATCGGCCTCCTCACCGGTCTGTACAGCGGCGTGACCCTGGGCGCCTGGCTGGCACAGGTGCTGTCGGACAACGGCCTCAGCGGCCGCTACATCGAACAGATTTCCTCCGGCATCGTCGTGGTGATCGTCACCTACGTGACGCTGATCATCGGCGAACTGGTGCCGAAGCGCGTGGCGATGACCCATGCCGAATCCCTGGCCATGTTCGTCGCGCCAGTGATGCGGATTTTCGCGCGCGTCATGGCGCCGGCGGTGTGGCTGCTGCGCGCTTCGGTGAATCTCGTGCTGAGGATCCTCCCCGTCTCGGCAGCACCGCAGACGGCCGTGACGGAAGACGACGTTCGCGCCCTGGTCGCCGAGGGCACGCATGCGGGCGTCTTCCTCGCCTCGGAACGGCGCCTGCTGGAAGGCGTGATGGCGCTGGCCGATCGCAAGGTCGGCTCGATCATGATTCCGCGCCAGGACGTGATCTGGCTGGATCTGGATGAACCGCTCGAAACGCTATGGCAACAGGCGAAGGACAGCGGCCACGCCCGTTTCCTGGTCGCGCGCGGCAAGCTCGACAATCTGCTCGGCATGATCTCGCTCGCCGATCTGAGCGAGGTCGTGCATCGCGGCCGGCTCGATCCGGAACGCGACCTGCACGCACCGCTGCACATCCCCGATTCGCTGTCGGTGCTGCAGCTGCTCGATCAGTTCCAGAAATCGAGCACGCATCTCGCCATCGTCACTGACGAATACGGCGACATCGAAGGCATCACGACCCCGATCGATATCCTGAAAGCCATTGCCGGCGAGCTGCCGGAACTGGGCAGTCGCGAACGCCCCGAAGTGCTGCAGCGCGCGGATGGTTCATGGCTGGTCGACGGTCATCTGTCGATCGAAGAGCTGCAGCAGAAGCTGGGCCGTCGCGACATGGTCGGCCGCGACTATCACACCGTCGCCGGATTTGTGCTGGCGCGCCTCGGCCGCATTCCCAAGGCCGGCGACACTCTCACCTGGCGCGATCTCAAGATCGAGATCGTCGACATGGACGGGGTGAGGATCGACAAGGTGTTGCTGACGGTGGGGAAGTGACTCATTCCTCCACCGGCTTCTGATGCTGCTCCAGCCACTCGCGCCATAGCGCCAGCGAGACGGCCAGCAGGACCGGGCCGATGAACAATCCCACCAGGCCGAAGGCCAGCACGCCGCCGAGCACGCCGAACACGACCAGCAGGAACGGCATGCGGGTCGCGTTCGAGATGACCAGCGGGCGCACGATGTTGTCGACCCAGCTCACCAGCAGCAGGCCCCACAGCAGGAGGCCGACGCCGGGCCAGACATGACCGCTGATGATCAGCCATGTCGCCAGCGTGCCCCATACGACCGGGGCGCCGAACGGAACGAGCGCCACCAGTACGGTGACCGCTCCCAGCATCACCGGCGCCTTGATGCCGAAAATGAAATAGCCGATGCCGGCAACGATGCCCTGCGCCAGCGCACCGAGCATGAGCGCATACACCACGGCCTGCGTCGTCGAGCCGACGGCATCGAGATAGTCGCGTACGGTTGGTCCGAGGATGCCTTCGAGGATCGATCTCGCCTCGTGCAGCAGTCGCGGACCGTCACGCAGCAGAAAGAACATGGACAGCACGGCGAAGAACAACTTGGCGACATTGCGGCCGACACCGCCGATCAGGCGCGTGACTTCGACCTGCGATTCTTCCATCACCAGCATGAAGCGCTGGCCGAGGGCCTTGGGATCCGCCGACATCTGCTGCAACGCGTCCTGCAATGCCTGTCCGATCCAGGGCAGATCGCGGATGGCTTCGGGCAGCGTCGGTTTCGAGGCGAGGAAGTTCTGCACCGTCGAATAGCCGCTGATGGCCTCGACCCGCAGCATCAGAATCAGCCAGACAATCGGGATGACGATGGCCATCGTCACCAGCAACGTGGTGATGAGCGAGGCCAGCCCGATGCGGCCGCCACACCAGCGGATCACGCGCTGGTGCATCGGCCAGCTCACGTACGCAAGGATGGCGCCCCAGATGAGCGGCACGATGAACGGCTGCAGCACCGAGAACGTGAGCAGCACGATGCCGAGCACGAGGCCGGCGACGAGCACGCGACGAAACCAGGGAGCGGTAGGCAGGTCGGCCAGCATCAGCGATCCTCGACAGTGTCGGCAGCCGCGGCGGCTTCCGGCACGGCAGCGCTGCGCAGCGCGTAAAACTCGCGACTGAATTCGTCGAAGCGCGACTGCTCGATGGCGGCGCGGATCGATTGCATCAGCGAGAGATAGTAGTAAAGGTTGTGGATGGTTCCGAGGCGCGCGGCGAGGATCTCGCCGCAACGATCCAGGTGACGCAGGTACGAGCGCGAGTAGTTCGCGCAGGTATAGCAACCGCAGGCTTCGTCGAGCGGACGCGTGTCCGCCTCGTACTGGGCATTGCGGATCTTGACGACGCCGGTGGTCGTGAAGAGATGCCCGTTGCGCGCATGGCGCGTCGGCATCACGCAGTCGAACATGTCGATGCCGCGGCGCACGCCTTCGAGCAGATCCTCCGGCGTGCCGACGCCCATCAGATAGCGCGGCCGCTGCGCCGGCAGCGCCGATTCGATCGCTTCCAGCACGCGCTCGCGCTCAGCCTTGGGCTCGCCGACGGCGAGCCCGCCGATCGCATAGCCATCGAAACCGATCTGCGTAAGTCCGGCGATCGATTCCAGTCGCAGGGCGTCATGCATCCCGCCCTGCACGATGCCGAACAATGAATGCGGATTCTCCAGCCGATCGAACTCGGCGCGACTGCGCGCGGCCCAGCGCAGCGACAGCTCCATCGAACGCCGCGCCTCGCTTTCGGTCGCAGGGTACGGCGTGCATTCGTCGAAGATCATGACGACGTCGGAATCGAGATCGCGCTGCACCTGCATCGAGCGTTCCGGCGTCAGCAGGATCGCATCACCATTGACCGGAGAGCGGAAATTCACGCCCTCCTCGGTGATCTTGCGCAGCGTGGCGAGACTGAAGACCTGGAAACCGCCGGAATCCGTGAGGATCGGCCCCTGCCAGTGCATGAAACGATGCAGTCCGCCGTGCGCACGCATCACGTCCATGCCCGGACGCAGCATGAGATGAAAGGTATTGCCGAGAATGATCTGCGCACCGATGCCCGTGAGTTCCTCCGGCGTCATCGCCTTGACGGTGCCGTAGGTGCCGACGGGCATGAACACCGGCGTCTCGACGATGCCGCGCGGAAACGTCAGGCGACCACGGCGCGCCCGGCCGTCGCGTTTCAGCAGTTCGAAGGCAAGACTCAAGCGGCGCGCTCCAGGAACATCGCATCGCCATAGCTGAAAAAGCGATAACGCTGCGCGACCGCGTGTCGATAGGCATTCATGACGGCATCGTACCCGCCGAAGGCACACACCAGCATCAACAATGTGGACTCGGGCAGGTGGAAGTTGGTGAGCAGCGCGTCCACGACATTGAAGCGGTAGCCCGGACGGATGAAAAGCTGGGTTTCCCCGGAAAACGGCAACAACGAACCGCCCTGCGCGGCCGATTCCAGGCTGCGCACCACGGTGGTTCCGACCGCAATGACCCGGCCACCGTCGGCCCGCGCACGCGCCACCGCCTCGCAGACTTCGGCGCTCACCTGCACGCGTTCGCGATGCATCCGGTGGCTGTCGAGATCGTCGACCCGGATTGGCTGGAACGTCCCGGCACCGACATGCAACGTCACGTACGCAGCGCGCGCCCCCGCTTCGGCGCAGCGCGCCACGATGGCGTCGTCGAAATGCAGGCCGGCGGTCGGTGCCGCGACCGCACCGGATTCGCGCGCATAGATGGTCTGATAGCGCGTCGCGTCGTCGGCCTCGGTCGACCGCTCGATGTACGGCGGCAGCGGCATCGAACCATGGCGCTCGAAGAACGCGAGCGGATCGACATTGAGTTCCAGCTCGAACAGGTCGTCGCGTCTGCCGACGAAGCGCGCCTCCGCTCCATCCTGCAGCAGCACCGGCACCTCGGCGCGCAACGCCTTGCTCGCGTTCACATGCGCGATGATGCGCCGGCCGTCCAGGATCCGTTCGAGCAGGATTTCCACCTGCCCGCCGGTCGGCTTGACCCCGAAGACCCGCGCCGGGATGACCCGCGTGTCATTGAATATGAGCAGATCGTTCGGCCGCAGCAGGCCGGGAAAGTCGGTGAACTGCCGGTCCTCGCAGCGGGCGTCGGGCGTGAGGCGCAGCAGGCGGCTGCCTGAACGCTGCGCCGGCGGGCGCTGGGCAATCAGTTCGGCAGGAAGATCGTAGGCAAAGTCGGCGCGCCGCATGGGGCGCGCACGGTAGCAGTCCGGCAGGCGGGGCGGAAGGTCGGGAA
>CAYWHG010000163.1:0-10133 GCA_964457865.1 uncultured Steroidobacter sp. | reverse complement strand
TTCTTCGATCACGACTACCGGCGCATCGCGCAGCTCCATATCGACTCGGGCTGGATTCCGTCGCACGTGCGTGTCGATGAACTCGAATCCGCCGTGCGCACCGTCTGCGAACCCATAGCCAACAAGCCGCTGCGGGAAATCTCCTTCGGCCAGGTGCTGATCAGTCTGTTCGAGGCGGCGCAGCGTTTCGACGCCCAGATGCAGCCGCAGCTCATGCTGATCCAGAAGACGCTGCTGCAGATCGAAGGCGTCGGCCGGCAGCTCTATCCCGATCTCGATCTGTGGGAAACGGCGCAGCCGCTGCTCAAGCAATGGATGCAGGAGCGCTACAGCGTGAAGTCCATGGTCCGTCAGACGCGCAAACAGCTGCCGGGACTGATCGACGCGCTGCGCACCACGCCGCAACTGATCCAGCAGGTCGTACAGCGCGCCGCCGACGGTCGCCTCGACATCCCGGTGAAATCGCGCGACCTGGAAATCCTGCGCGAGGAAATCCGCGCTGACGCGCGCCGACGCGACGTCACCGTCATCGCAGCCATCGCCCTGCTCGGCGGCATCTTCTGGTTCGCCCTGCATCGCGATCCGCTGTGGCCGGGCGTCGTGCTCGTCCTAGCGAGCGCGGTATCGCTCTGGTACGCGAGACGCTAGGCACTGACTTTCGCCTGCATTTCTGCCCGATTCCCCAAGTTTTCGGCCGCATGAGTCGAAGATCACCTCGACATACTGTGACAGGTGCACCGCTGCGCACCATCGCACGCGCAGGGCATGTCGAGATGAAGGTTCGAGATGTGATTCGCCTGCTGGAGCGGCAGGGTTGGCGACTCGTGCGCACGAAGGGAAGCCACCGTCAGTTCCAGCACCCCACAAAGCCGGGTACCGTAACGGTCGCTGGCAAGGCTGGCGTGGACGTGCCAATCGGCACGCTCAAGAGTATTCTGAAACAAGCCGGATTCGAGTGACCTGCGGGAACGCCGAAATGGAATACCTGGTTGTCGTGGAGAAAGGCGCGAAGAGTTACGGGGCATACGTCCCGGATCTTCCTGGCTGCGTTGCAGTAGGCGAATCGCGACGCGAAGTCATGAAACTCATCCGCGAAGGCATCGCACTTCACATCCAGGCGCTGCGTGATGCAGGCGAGCCGGTGCCGCCGCCGGCATCGGAGAGTCGAGTAGTGAAGGTACGGGCGGCCTGACGATCTGCGCCCTCGCTCAGCTCTTCGGCTCCGACTTCAGCAGTCCCCACGCCACCGGCAGCAGCGACACGACGATGATGAGAATGGTGACGATGCCGAAGTTGTTCTTGATGAGCGGAATGTTGCCGAACAGGTAGCCGCCCCAGATGAAGCTCGTCATCCAGGCGAACGCGCCGACGAGGTTGTAAGTCGCGAAACGCCGGCGCTGCATCATGCCGACGCCGGCGACGAAGGGGGCGAACGTGCGGATGATCGGCATGAAGCGCGACAGCACGATGGTCTTGCCGCCGTGCTTTTCATAGAACGCCTGCGTGCGCAGCAGGTAGTCCTGCTTCAGCCAGCGGATACTGCCGCTGAAGGCACGCGGACCGATGGCCCGGCCGATCCTGAAATTGGTTTCATTGCCGAGAATGGCGGCCACCATCAGCAGCAGCCACAGCCACGTGGCGCTCAGCGTACCCGTATCGTCGATGGCCGCGAGCGCGCCGACGGCGAACAGCAGCGAATCGCCGGGCAGAAAGGGGGTCACCACCAGGCCGGTCTCGCAGAAGATGATCAGGAACAGGATGCCGTAGACCCAGTAGTGATACTGCGCGACGAGTTCGGAGAGATGACGGTCCAGGTGCAGGACGAAGTCGATGAACCAGTGAATGAGTTCCATGGATTACGGGCCACCGGCTACGGCATGCAAGGGCAGGGTCGGGCGCATGGAGTGCAACGTCAGAAGAAAACGGGCCGACAGGCTACAGGCTGACGCCGCGGATAGGAACGGTCAGCACGCCGCCGCCAGCCGTTCGACGAGGGGTTCCAGTTCCGTCTCGACCAGCAAGGCGGCGGCATGTCGCGGCCGCAGGAATCCTTCCGACTGGCAACGCGCGATCAACTCGATCAGCGGATCGTAGTAGCCCGCCTGATTCAGCAGGCCGCATGGCTTGCGATGCAGGTCGAGCTGCGTCCAGGTCCAGGCTTCGAACAGCTCGTCCATCGTGCCAATGCCTCCCGGCAGGGTGAGAAAGGCATCCGAGAGATCGCCCATCATCTGTTTTCGTTGCGCCATGGTCTGGACGACGTGCAGTTCCGTGAGTCCCGCGTGTCCAACTTCCTTGTCGAGCAGCAGTTGCGGGATGACTCCCACGACGCGTCCGCCCTCCTGCAAGGCGGCGTCAGCCACCGCGCCCATCAATCCGACCCGGCCACCGCCATAGACGAGCGTGCACTGCCGCCGCGCCAGCAGGCTGCCCAGCGCGCGTGCCGTCTCCAGGTAACGCGGCTGGTTGCCGGAGTTCGAACCGCAAAACACACAGAGGGATTTCATGGGTGCAGGATTCTACCTGCGGCACATTTATGTAAAGCATTCCATGCAGGCAAACGCAGCACGGCGGCCTGCGGGAAACACTGCCTTCGCCCCGCGCCCGCCGGTCGCGTGTGGAAGTACGTCGCAGTTCACACTTCCATACGCATTGCAGCAACCGTTGGGCGACATTCTTGCCTCAAGTGACCCGACGTCGGCCCGATACCACTGTCTGACGCACAGCGTTCCGCCGACTTCATTCGCCGATATATGCAAGGTTCCTACACTCCCTGGCTGGTCTGTCTCTCGATCGCCGTGGCCATCGTCGTCTCCTATACGGCGCTCAGTCTGGCCTCGCGCGTGGCCGTGGCGCGCGGCCGCGCGGGCCACGCCTGGCTCATCGGCGGCGCGGCGGTACTCGGGATCGGCATCTGGTCGATGCACTTCATCGGCATGCTCGCCTTCTCGCTGCCGATTTCCCTGACCTATGACATTCGCACCACGGCCGCGTCGCTCGGCATCGCCATCGTCGTCTCGGCCTTTGCACTGACCATTGCCGGCCGCGATTCGCTCAGCATGGTCCGGCTGCTGCTGAGCGCGATCCTGCTCGGCGCGGGCATTGCCTCCATGCATTACACCGGCATGGCCGGCATCCGCATCGTGCCGCAGATCACCTATGACCCGATGCTGTTTGCCGCTTCGGTCGGCGTGGCGATCTCGGCCTCGTTCGCTGCGCTGTGGCTGGTGTTCCATCTGCGTCACGGCAACTCGTGGCAGATGGCGCTGTCGCGCATCGCCGCGGCGACGGTGATGGGACTGGCGATCAGCGGCATGCACTACACGGGCATGTCGGCCGCCAATATCGGCGCCGGTGCCTACTGCCTGCCTGGCGCACGCCTCGACAATGCCTGGTTCGGCATCGCCCTGGCGCTGCTGGCCATGGGCATCATGATCATTGCGCTGCTGACCGCGGTGTACGACGCCTGGATGCAGCAGCAACAGACCGAACGCGCCGACGAATTGCGCGAGCATCGCCTGGCTTCGAGCCGTTCCGACGCGCTGACGGGCCTGCCGAATCGCGTCGCGCTGGAAGAAGCGGCGGAGCTTGCGATCGAGCGCGCGCAGAAAAAGAACGGCCAGTTTGCGGTGCTGATGCTGGACGTCGACCGCTTCAAGGCCATCAACGACTCGCTCGGCCACCAGGCCGGCGATGAAATGCTGGCGGAACTCTCGCGCCGGCTGCGCCGACTGCTGCGACACAACGACACGCTGGCCCGTCTCGCCGGCGACGAGTTCACCATCCTCGTGACCGAACTGCGCAATGCCCGCGATGCGGAGGCCGTTGCCGAGAAAGTGGTCGAGGCGCTGGGCCAGCGCTTCAGCATCGGCGGAGTGGAAGTGCATCCGTCGGTGAGCATCGGCATCAGCACCTTCCCGCTCGACGGCGAAAACTTCGAGGTGCTGCTGCGCCGGGCGAAGGCGGCGATGCGCTATACCAAGGATGCCGCGCGCGGCGGCTATGGGTTCTACGCCGCGGAGATGAGCGCCTTCACCGACGATCGGCTGACGCTGGAAGTGGAACTGCGGCGCGCCATCGAGAACGACGAACTCGAGCTGTACTATCAGCCGAAAGTCGACATCGCGACCAATCGCGTGCGCAGCTGCGAAGCCCTGATCCGCTGGCGTCATCCGACGCGCGGACTGGTGCCGCCGATGATGTTCATCCCGGTCGCCGAAGAAACCGGCCTGATCGTACCGATCGGCGAATGGGTGCTGCGCGAAGCCTGCCAGCAGGTGCGTCGCTGGCTGGACGCCGGCATCCCGCCGCTGCGCGTGGCCATCAATCTGTCAGCCAAGCAGTTCCGTCAGGCCAACCTGACTTCGATCGTGCAGTCGGCGCTCGCCGCCGCCCACATCGAACCGGGATTCATCGAACTGGAACTGACGGAAAGCTCCGTGATGCACGATCCGGAAAAATCGACCCAGACACTGGCTTCGCTCAGTGCCATGGGCTCGCACATCTCGATCGACGATTTCGGCACGGGCTATTCGAGCCTGAGCTACCTGCGCCGCTTCCCGCTCGACAAGCTGAAGATCGATCGCAGCTTCATTCGCGATCTCATGAACAATCCCGACGATGCCGCCATCGTCAAGGCCATCATCTCGCTGGCCCACAGCCTGCGTCTGCGCGTCGTCGCGGAAGGGGTCGAAAGCCCCGATCAGCTGGAGTTCCTGCGCCAGCTCGGCTGCGATCAGTATCAGGGCTATCACTGCAGTCCGGCGGTGACGGCAGACGAGTTCGCCGCGCTGATTCTGCGGCTGCGGGCCGAACGTCCGGAGCTGACCGAGGCCGACATGCTGCGTACGCAGAGCCGGTTGTCGGCGTTCACGCCTGGGTGAGTCGGTAGCGCCGTGGACTCTCTTCCTGTGGGTCAGGCTTTAGCCTGACAGTTCCCAGGCCGGCTAAAGCCGGCCCCACAGTAAGAACGAACCCACAACGGGACTACACATCATCGGCGCGCCGCCCACCGGCACGGCGCCGCTCGGAACCCTGCCAGAACGGCTGCATCATCCCCTGCTCACCGCGACGTCGCGGACCGGCACGCCGGTCGGCGTGGTGCCGGAAGCGGCAGTCACATTGCGCCGCCTCGCAGGTCGGCAGCGGCAATCGCGGCGCCTGACGCGAAAGAAAACGCAGGCCCTTGAACCGATGCGCGGCGGCGCAGGCGTTCTTGCCCGGAAGAATGGAAACGGCGCGATAGGGGCTGGATGGGTTGCCCGTCGCTCCTTTTTTCGCCTTCGCAGTCGCAGGACGGCGCGGTTTGAACCAGTCCGCGAATGCCTGCCACGATGATTTCGACGCCATGGATTCTCTCGCCCCTTCCCGCTCGATGACGGCGATGCGCCGCTTCGAGTGCTCAAGAGAAAGCATGCAGAGAATGTTCCGCGAACCGGGACTTCCAGCAATTGGACCGAAGTGACGCCGACTCGCGATGTCGGTGAATTGCGTACTTCTCAGCCGCGCAGCGAGCGCAGGAACGCCGCGGCGTCTTCGCCGCGCTCGATCACTTCCACCAGCGCCGAACCGACGATGACACCATCGACGTAGGGCGCCATCTTCGCCACCTGCTCGCGGCTGCGGATACCGAAGCCGGCGCACACCGGTGCGGGAGAGATGCGCCGTACGGCGGCGAAATAGTCGAGCACTTCCTGCGGCACGGCGACGTTCTTGCCCGTCGTGCCCGTCATCGTCACACCGTAAAGAAAGCCGCGGGTGTTGTCGGCCAACATCTGCACACGATCGAGCGGCGTGACCGGCGTGACGAATTGCACCAGCGCGATGCCGCGCGCTTCGAGGGCGCGGCGCAGATCGTCGCATTCCTCGTAGGGCAGATCGGGCACGATGAAGCCGGTGACTCCCGCCTCGGCTGCGGCCTGCGGCAATTTGTCGAGTCCGTAGGCCAGCAGCGGGTTGAGATAACTCATCAGCAGCAGCGGCGCGCGCGGCCTGGGAGTCGCACGCGTCAGCTCCGCAAGAATCCATTTCAGCGACACGCCCTGATCGAGCGCCACCCGGCTCGAACGCTGGATCGTCGTGCCGTCCGCCATCGGATCGCTGAAGGGCACGCCGATCTCGACGACGTCGGCCGCGTCGGCCACCTTGCCCAGCAGGGTCAGGAATTCCTCGCGCTTCGGAAAACCGGCGGTGATGTAGGCGACGATCGCCGGACCGCCTTTCGCCTTCGCCTCGCGAATCGCCGTGCTGATGGAGCTGCCCGTGTTCATCAGATCAATCCCTTCAGCAATGTCTTCTGCAGCGTCGGCATGTCTTTGTCACCGCGGCCGGAGAGGCCGATGAGGATGCGCTTGCCCGGATTCGCTTTCGCGTAGCGACGCGCGCCCGCGAGTGCATGGGAGGATTCGATCGCCGGCAGAATACCTTCGGCCGCGCAACACTCAGCGAGCGCATCGAGTGCCTCATCGTCGTTGACCGCCTCGTATTTCACGCGCCCGATCGTCGCCAGCAGCGCATGCTCCGGCCCGACACCGGGATAGTCGAGTCCCGCGGAGACGGAATGCGTTTCCTGGATCTGTCCGTTCTCGTCCTGCAGCAGCAGCGAGTACGTACCCTGCAGTACACCGGGCGTGCCGTAGGCAATCGATGCGGCATTCTGGCCGAGCCCGCCGCCGAGTCCGCCGGCTTCCAGGCCGAGCAGTGCGACATCGCGATCCTTGACGAACGGATGGAACAGGCCGATCGCATTCGAGCCACCGCCGACGCAGGCCACCGCGATGTCCGGCAGCTTGCCGGTCAGCGCCAGCATCTGTTCGCGTGCCTCGCGGCCGATCACCGACTGCAGTTCGCGCACGATGTAGGGATAGGGATGCGGTCCGATGGCCGAGCCCAGACAGTAGTACGTGCCGTTCGGATCCGAGACCCAGTCGCGCAGCGCTTCATCGACCGCCGCGCGCAGCGTCTTGTCGCCGCTGGTCACGGGCATCACGGTGGCGCCGAGCAGCTTCATGCGACCGACGTTCGGCGCCTGACGCTCCATGTCGACCGCGCCCATGTACACCGTGCAGGGCATGCCGAGTCGCGCGCAGGCCGCAGCCGACGCCACGCCGTGCTGGCCGGCGCCGGTCTCGGCAATCACGCGCTTCGCACCGAGCTTCTTCGCCAGCAATACCTGGCCGATGGAATTGTTGATCTTGTGTGCGCCGGTGTGTGCGAGATCCTCGCGCTTCAGCCAGACATCCGCGCCCCAGCGCTTTGACAGGCCGCGCGCATGCGTGAGCGGTGTGGGACGCCCGACCCAGCTCTTCAGCTCGGCATGAAACTCCGCGAGAAAATCGGCATCGCGCAGATAACGATCGACACCGACCTGCAGGCGATCCAGTGCCGGCACGAGTGTCTCCGGCACGAACCGGCCGCCGAAGGGGCCGAACCGGCCGGCGCGATCCGGGTAGGCATCGTTCATCACGGCGGCCAGTACCGCCTGTGTATCGATTGATTTCACATCCGCTTTCATTGATCTGCTCCGCCATGTGCAGCTCGCGCCGCACGCACAAATTCGAGGATCTTTCTCGTGTCCTTGATGCCCGGCGCGCTTTCGACGCCGCTGCTCACATCGACACCGAAGGGCCGCACGCTGCGGATTGCCTGCGCCACGTTCGCGGCGTTCAGGCCACCGGCCAGCACGAGCTGCGTCTGCGTCGCCAGCGCCGTTGCCGCCTTCCAGTCCGCCGTGATGCCCGTACCGCTCACCGGGCCTTCGAACAGCAATCGTTCCGGTAACGACGCTGCCGGCGCACGACCGGCGCGATACACCGGCAACACGGACAGACCACTGGGGACACTCAGCGTGCGCAGATCCTCCGCATCGGTCTGCAGCACGTCGGGACGAAACACCCGCCACACTTCATCGAGCAGCGACTGCGCCGGATGCTGCATGACCGCGATCCGCGGCACGCGGAT
The DNA here is from genome assembly GCA_964457865.1 of uncultured Steroidobacter sp. Taxonomy (GTDB): domain Bacteria; phylum Pseudomonadota; class Gammaproteobacteria; order Steroidobacterales; family Steroidobacteraceae; genus Steroidobacter. The sequence goes on along the minus strand of CAYWHG010000163.1, from coordinate 2,174 downwards.
CTGCATCGCATCGACCAGCTCCACCGCGCGCTGTGCCGTGACCTGACGCTTCGACGGCGCAAAGACGAAGCCGATGGCATCGGCGCCTGCGTCGATCGCTGCTTCGATGGCCTCCCGGGAAGTCAGTCCGCAGATCTTGATCCACAGACTCATGCGCGCAAACCGGCGCTCATTCATCCTCTCCGGCATTGCGGATCCTGCGGGTACGGGTCGCCATGGCCCGCTCGCGGCCGGCGGCGAGCAGCCTGCTCAGCAACTCGCGCGGCTTGTCGGAGTGCATCAGCGTGGTGCCGACGAGCGCGACCTGGTAGCCGATGTCGACCACGGTCCGCACGTCGTCCGCCGAACCGACGCCGCTTTCCGCCACATGCGCGTAGCCGGGCGGCATCTGGTCGATGAGTTCTTCCAGCCGGCTGAACTCCACGGTCAGCTTTTCCAGGTCGCGGCAGTTGAGACCCACCAGGATGCGCTCGTCGTGCGCCTTGCGCAGCGCCAGTACCTCGTGCGCGGTCTGCAGGTCCGTGGCATCGAAGGCTTCGAGCAGCACGAACATTCTCAGCATCGCGGCGCAGTCGAGCAGCTCGGTGATGCGGCTGCGATCCAGCATGCGCACGATCACGAGGACGCCGCCGCCGCCCGCCGCGCGCGCTTCCATGACCTGGTAAGGATCGACGAGGAAGTCCTTGCGCATCGCCGGAATCTTGTGAGGCGCAAGGATCGCCGCCGCCTTCGCCAGATCTTCCAGCTTGCCGCCGAAGCGGCTCGGTTCCGTCAGCACCGACACCGCGCAGGCGCCGCCCTGCGCGTACGCCAGCACGCGCGCTTCCACGCCGCTGGTGTGCGCGGACAGATCGCCCGACGAGGGCGAATGCAGTTTGCATTCGGCGATGACATCGAAGCCTTCGGCACATAGTTTGAGACGCGGCGGCGGCGGCAGGTCCGAAACGCGCGTCCACAGCGCCTGTTCGGATTCTTTCGCGCGCGCCTGTTCGAGCCGCACCAGGCTCGTTTGCGTCATTTCAGTCAGCAGGCCGGTCATAGGGAGAGTGACGAGGTGACGGAAGTGACGGGGGCCAGAGTTTTCATTGCCGGGTTCGTCCGAAAGCCGTGATCTTTTCCAGGATCTGTTTGCCGGCGCCGCTGTCGATGGCCGCGCCGGCGATCTGCGCCGCTTCGCGAGGCGACTGTGCCTTGCCGAGCAACTCCAGAACAAGTGCGGCTTGCAACACGATGGCATCGCGATGCGCACCGCGATCACGGCCTTCCAGCACGGCGCTCAGGTGCTGCGCATTGTGCGCCGCATCGCCTCCCTTCAGATCTTCTGCGCTGCAGCGCGGCAGGCCGAATTCCTCGGCATCGCGCACGCGACGCGTCACCTTGCCGGGACGCACATCGAAAAACTCGAACGGACCGACCGGCGTGGCCTCGTCCCAGCCCGGATGGCCGTGAACCACAAACGTGCGCTCGATCGGCATGCCGGCCAGCGCATCCGCCATCAGCGCGGCGGCATCGATGTGATATGCACCGATGAGGTGGTACGGCGGCGCGGCCGGATTGAGCAGCGGCCCGAGCACGTTGAACACCGTGCGCACGCCGAGCGCCTGACGGATCGGCATGATGGTCTTCATGGCCGGATGGAAATGCGGCGCAAAGAAGAACGTGAATCCGGTGGCGGCGAGACACTCGCCCGCAACGACTTCATCCAGCGGCAATGTCAGGCCCAGCGCACGGATGACATCGGCGCTGCCGCTGCGGCTGGAAATGGAGCTGGTGCCGTGCTTCGCAACGCGAATGCCCATCGCAGCAACCAGCAGTGCGGCGCCCGTCGACAGATTGAAACTGCCCGAACCATCGCCGCCCGTGCCGACCATGTCGACCAGCGGCGAACCTTCCGGCAATACCGGCCGGCGCGCCAGTGCGCGCATCGAGGTGGCAAAGCCGCGCAGCTCATCGGCCGTCACGCCCTTCACGCGCAGCGCCGTGAGCAATGCGCCCGCCATCGCCGGCGAAGTTTTCTCATCCGTCAATGAAACGAGCAACTTCGAGGCTTCGCTCTCGCTCAGATGCTGTCGATCGAGCAGGCGCTCCAGCGTGTCGCGCAAGGCACTCATGCGTTCGCCTCGCGCTTGCCCGAGGTCTGCTTCAGGAAGTTGCCCATCAGCACCGGCCCCTGC
>CAYWHG010000162.1:0-10467 GCA_964457865.1 uncultured Steroidobacter sp. | reverse complement strand
CGGATGTTCTTCGGACCCCATTCGAGCGCGATGTTGCGCGCCAGCGCCATGTCCGCCGCCTTCGAGATGCCATACACGCCGATCGTCGTCGAGCCGAGCAGGCCCGCGATCGACGAGACGATGACGATCGAGCCGCCGCCGCGTTCCGCCATCTGCGGCAGCACCATGTTGCACAACCAGAAGTTGCTGCGCACGTTGGAGTTCATCACCTTGTCATAGGCGTCGTCGGACATGTCGATCGCCGGACCGTAGTAGGGATTCACGGCGGCGTTGCAGATCAGCGAGTCGATGCCACCCCACTTCTGGATCGTGGCATTGACGAGGCTCTGCAGATCTTCCTTGCGACCGATGTTGCAGGCATGCGCGAAGGCCTCGCCGCCCTTTTCCTTGATCGCGGCGACGACCTTCTCGCAGGCATCGAGCTTGCGGCTGGAAACGACGACCCTGGCGCCATGCTCGGCCATGCGATACGCAATCGCTTCGCCGATGCCGCGGCTCGCGCCGGTAACCAGGACGACTTTGCCCTTCAGATCGAACAATGATGAAACGGCCATCTCGTGGCTCCTTATCAGGGTGTCTGGGAGAGGAGGGTTCACACGGAGTTCACGGAGAACACGGAGTTCTGAAGATGAAGATCTCTTCGATCTCTCCGTGGTCTCCGTGAACTCCGTGTGAAATGTCTTGAGTCTTACTGCTTCGCCGGCTTGTACTTGCCGAGTTCCATCTTGCCGATCTGGTTGCGATGGACTTCATCGGGGCCGTCGACGATGCGCATCGTGCGGGCGCTGGCGGCGACGTGGCCGAGGCCGAAGTCGGTTGTCACGCCGGCAGCGCCGTGGGCCTGGATCGCCCAGTCGACGACGAAGTTCAGCATCGTGGGTGCCGCGACCTTGATCATGGCGATTTCGCGACGGGCCGCCTTGTTGCCGAGTCGATCCATCTTGTCGGCGGCATGCAGCACGAGCAGGCGGGCCTGATCGATCATGATGCGGCAGTTGGCGATGCGTTCGAGCCAGATCGACTGATCTGCAATCGGTTTGCCGAAGGCGACGCGCGACAGCAGGCGCTTGCAGGTCTTTTCGAGCGTGCGCTCGGCGACGCCGATGTTGCGCATGCAGTGATGGATACGTCCGGGTCCGAGGCGCGCCTGTGCGATCTCGAAGCCGCGGCCTTCGCCGAGCAGGATGTTGTCGGCCGGAACGCGCACGTTCTCGAACACGATCTCCGAGTGCCCGTGCGGCGCATCGTCGAAGCCGAGCACCGGCAACTGGCGCAGGACCTTCACGCCCGGCGTCTTCATCGGCACCAGGATCTGCGACTGCTGCTCATGCTTCGGCGCATCCGGATTGCTCTTGCCCATCACGACCAGGATTTCGCAGCGCGTATCGCCCGCACCGGACGACCACCACTTGCGGCCGTTGATCACGTAGTCATTGCCGTCGCGCTCGATGCGCGTGGCGATGTTGGTCGCATCGGACGACGCCACCGCCGGCTCGGTCATGCAGAAAGCCGAGCGGATCTCGCCGTTCAGCAGCGGCTTCAACCAGCGTTCCCGGTTCGCAGGGCTGGCAAAACGATCCAGGATTTCCATGTTGCCGGTATCGGGCGCCGAGCAGTTGAAGACTTCCGATGACCAGGCAACGCGACCCATGATTTCGCACAGGGGCGCGTACTCGAGATTGGTGAGTCCGGCACCGCTGTCGGAATGCGGCAGGAACAGGTTCCACAAGCCGGCCGCCTTCGCCTTCGGCTTCAATGCCTCGACGATCGGAATCGGCTCCCAGCGCGACTTGCCTTCGCGACCCATGACGAATTCCGCGACGGCCTTTTCATTCGGATAGATGTGCTCGTCGAAGAAGGCTTCGAGACGCGCGACGAGCGTCTTCACTTTATCGGTGTATTCGAACTGCATGATCGGATGCCCCCAGTGGAATGTCGGGTATGGAACGCGGGGGCGGGATCATAGCCAACGGCGTTGGCAGGTCGCATCAAAGATTCAGCAAGTGGTTGCGAAGTGCTGCGATGCGGACGCGAAGATGAAGGGAACCGACCGGGTCATGCGCGCTGCTTATGGCGTGTCATCGACAACTCGAATGCGGGCAGGAGTCGGCTCAACTGACGGTCGATGTCGCGGGCCAGGGACGACCTGCGACTCATTTCTCATTATTTGTCGCCAGTGCCCGACGATCGCTGTCGGAAATTCAACCCCGCGCAACCCGCGCCGATGGATTGACCAGGGGCTGAAGGAACCGACTTCATCCCGACGGCGTTGCAACGGTGAACAGGATTGGGCTTGTGGAGTCGATCATGAACACGAACAAGCGCTGGCGGCAGCATCTCAACGACCTGGTGACGGCGAGACTGGATCCCATCGTGTACGCCCTGCGCTGGGCCCACGATCCGCGATGCCTGCAGGACGGTGTCGGTCATCGTCGCGTCGGCAGTGCCCAGGTGAATGCACCGGTGTGCTCGCTGTGGGCTGTGCGCTCCACGCGTGCGTGGGGCTGATCCCCTTTCTCGGCATCCGTCCAGTAATTCGCGCGTTTCACGGCGCCGTCGCGGACTACCGTTGGCAGCATGCTCACCGGCGTGCTGCGATCCCGACCGAAAACAACCGTCCTCACCCGGGAACGTGCGGCCCATTCCGGCGATGACGCGCTGACACAGTTGCTGCGTTCGCGCAGCCTGCGGCAGTACACCTTCGTCAGCGACTGCGAGATCGGTCCCTTCATCGTCGATCATCTGTGTCCCGAACAGGCCCTCGTCATCGATCTCACCCGACCCGCCAGCGAAACGGATGCGCGGGCGCGCTTTCTCGAATCGCTCGGCTATCGCGTCATCGTCGTGAGTCGCCGCGATCTGTTCCATCGTCCTGAAGCGGTGCTGCTGCGCCTGCGTCGCCTGCTGCAGGCGCGTTGATCGCGCGTGCTTTCGTTGGCCGCGACGTCTGGCTTCGTCGCCCAGATAAGCACAGTTGATAAACACGTTGCGCTGCAATAGCAGTTAGTCGCGATCCCATCGCCGGCGCGAAGTATCATGCGCGGGCCGCTTCTCGGCGGCATCCCCAGTTTTCTGCATCGCGGCGTGCACGCGCACGACCGCCTGGAGCGTGTTCGTCAATGTCTCAGCGCATCGCATATGTCACCGGCGGCATGGGTGGAATCGGCACGGCGATCTGCCGGCGACTGTCGAGCGAGGGCTTCCGGGTCGTTGCGGGTTGCGGGCCGAATTCGCCGCGCAAGACCACCTGGCTCGCGGAAATGAAATCCCAGGGACATGACATCGTCGCCTCCGAAGGCAATGTGGGCGACTGGGATTCGACGGTGGCGGCTTTCGCGAAAGTGAAGGCGGGCGTCGGTCCGATCGACGTGCTGGTCAACAATGCCGGCATCGCCCGCGACGGCACTTTCCACAAGATGAGCCGCGACGACTGGTACAGCGTCATCAACACCAATCTCAACAGCATGTTCAATGTCACCAAGCAGGTGATCGAGGACATGCTCGAGCGGCGCTGGGGCCGCATCATCAATATTTCCTCGGTGAACGGCCAGAAGGGTCAGTTCGGCCAGACCAACTACTCGACCGCGAAGGCGGGCATCCATGGCTTCACCATGGCGCTGGCGCAGGAAGTCGCGGGCAAGGGAGTCACCGTGAACACGGTGTCGCCGGGCTACATCGGCACGTCGATGGTCCGCGCGATCCGCCCGGACGTGCTCGACAAGATCGTCGGCACGATCCCGGTCAAGCGGCTCGGTGAACCGGACGAGATTGCCTCGATCGTCGCGTGGCTCGCGTCGAATGAATCAGGCTTCGCCACCGGTGCAGATTTCTCGGTGAACGGCGGACTGCACATGGGTTGAGCGGAAGTGGATAAAACCTATCTCAAAATTGAAATCCGTTCGCGTTGAGTCCTGAGCCTGAGCCTGACGCAGGGCCGAAGGGTCGAAACGATCTTGCTGCGTAGTTTTCCCGGGAAAAGAACCCTTCGACAGGCTCAGGGCGAACGGAATGAGGGTTCAACTCTTTCTCCGTTCGTGCTGAGCCTGTCGAAGCACTCCGGCTCTTGCGGCCGTCCATAGAATCTCAGTGAACGGAACTATCAACTGCCAATCCGATATGCCCGCTCGACCAGCCGCGTCAGTCCGCGCTGCCTGAACCGCTCGTTCTCCGGCCGCGGCAGGATGTCCGTCTCGGCCAGCAATCGAACGCGGTCATCGCCGAACAGCTTCCTTACCTCGTTGTCGCTCACGGAAAAGGGCGGACCTGACATCTCGTGCTGCGGATAGTCGGCGGTGATGAGCAGCGTCGGCGTGCCGTGCGGAAGAATATCGCGCAACTTCGTCGCATAGGATTCGCGCAGGTCTGGCGGTAACGCAATCAGTGCGGCGCGATCGAAGACGGCGCACACGCTCGCGACGTCATCGGACGTGAGATCGAAGAAATCGCCGCAGAGCAGCTCGATGTTCTGCGCCCGCCAGCGCTCGAACAGACCCGTCTGAGTGATCTGCGGCGTCACGCCCCATTCGCTGAAGAAATCCGCCACGGCCTGATGGGCCAGTTCGATACCGATGACGCGATGGCCGCGTTCGCGCAGCCAGTGCATGTCGAGGCTCTTGCCGCAGAGGGGGACGAAGACGGTCGAGTCCGACGGTACATCGAGCCGCGGCCAGAACTGCTGCAGGTACTCGTTGACGCCGCGCTGGTGAAAACCGATTTCGTTGTTCGACCAGCGGTCGAGCCAGAACTGGGTGTCCATGGTTGGAGTGTATGCCAGTCGTGGCGCCCCCACCCTAGCCCTCCCCCGCTTCGCAGGGGAGGGAATCGGAAAGCAGCACTGTGCTTGATGGGGGCGTCGTCGCTGCGACCTACCGATACCGGCTCATGATCTTTTCCATCCCCTTCCGACCCGGCGTCAGCTTCTCGTACGGCATGGTGTTGAGTGGGGTGCTGGTGGTGTTGTTCACCGCGTGCAGCTCGGGGCTCTTCTCATCCATATAAATGAGTCCCGTCACGTGCTCGCCCTGACGCAGCTTCTCGCGCAGGTAGTTCATGGCCTTGCCGCGATGCGTCGGGTCGTAGCTGGCATCGAGCTTGCGCAGCAGGACGCGGCTGCCGTCGTGCAGGATCACGGGCGTGACTTCGCCTTCCGCATAGCTCGTCGTGATCTCCTGCGCCGGCGGTACGAAGTCGGTATGCACGACCTCATCGTAGTGATCACGCACGAATTCGTAGCTCTTCGTCGACCCCTCGTGATCGTTGAACGTCACGCAGGGCGAGAGCACGTCGATCAGCGCGAATCCCTTGTGCATCAGCCCGGCCTTGATCAGCGGCACGAGCTGCTGCTTGTCGCCGGAGAAACTGCGCGCCACGAAGGTGGCACCGAGCGTCAGCGCAGTGAGCACGGGATCGACCGGCGGCTGCTGGTTCTCCTCGCCGCGCTTGGCCTTCGAGCCGATATCCGCCGACGCCGAGAACTGGCCCTTGGTCAGACCGTAGACGCCGTTGTTCTCGATCAGGTACAGCATGTTCACGTTGCGACGGATCGCATGCGCGAACTGGCCGAAGCCGATGGAGAGCGTGTCGCCGTCGCCGGAGACACCGATGTAGTGGAGATCGCGATTGGCCGCGGCCGCACCCGTCGCGATCGATGGCATGCGCCCGTGCACGCTGTTGAATCCATGCCCGCCGCTGACGAAGTAGGCCGTCGTCTTCGAAGAGCAACCGATGCCCGACAGCTTCGCCAGTTGTTCGGGCCGGATCGACAGCCCCCACACGGCCTCGATGATCGCAGCAGTCACCGAGTCGTGTCCGCAACCGGCGCACAGCGTCGACATGCCGCCTTCGTAGTCGCGGCGCGTCAACCCGAGTTCGTTCTTCGGCAGCCCGGGATGCGTGACTTTGGGTTTGGTGATGAAGCTCATGAGGAGATCCGGAAGGAAGAATGGCCGCAAAAGGCGCAAAAAGCGCAAAGGAAGAGAGAAATCGTTTGTCTCTTTTTTGTGCCTTTTGCGCTTTTTGCGGCCATTGTCTTGATGGTCCTAAACCGCCGAGCGCGCACGCGAGGCGGAGCCAAGTTCAGCCAGCACCCCATCGACGATGCAGCTCGATGAGATCGGCAGGCCGCTGTAGTGCAGGATCGAGCGGAGCTGCTGCTTCTCGACGGCGGTTTCCAGCGTCAGCAGGCTGCGCAGTTGCGCGTCGCGGTTCTGTTCGACGACGAACAGCAGCGGATGCGTGGCGAGGAATTTCTCCACTTCCTGGCCGAAGGGGAAGCTGCGGATGCGCATGTAGTCGAGAGTCACGCCGCGAGCCTTGAGGATATGCAGTGCCTCGTGCACGGCGCCATCGCTGCTGCCGGCGGAGATGATCGCGGCCTGATTGCCGGACGTTTCGATGATCGGCTTCGGCACCAGTGACTTCGCGCGTTCGAACTTGCGCTTCAGGCGATCGAGCACGACCTGGTAGTCGTCCGCGTCTTCGGTATAGCCGCCGTACTGATTGTGGCCGGAGCCGCGCGTGAAGTACGCGCCCTTCGGATGCACGCCGGGCAGCGTGCGGTACGGAATCGCGTCCTCGTCCAGATCGAGGTAGCGATGGAACTTCGTTGGCAGCTGCTCGATCTGCTCTTTCGTCAGGACCTTGCCGCGATCCGGCTGATAGCTCTCGTCCCAGTCGAGGACCGGACACATCCAGTCGTTCATGCCGATGTCGAGATCCGACATCACGAACACCGGCGTCTGCAGGCGCTCGGCGAGATCGAAGGCGTTGATGGCCATGTGGAAGCATTCTTCCGGATTCGCCGGGAACAGCAGCACATGGCGCGTGTCGCCGTGCGAGGCATAGGCGGCGGCCATGATGTCGCCCTGCTGCGTCCGCGTCGGCATGCCCGTCGATGGACCGACGCGCTGGATGTCGAACAGCACGGCGGGGACCTCGGCGTAGTAGGCGAGGCCGATGAACTCGTTCATGAGCGAGATGCCCGGGCCGCTGGTCGGTGTGAAGGCGCGCGCGCCGTTCCACGAAGCGCCGATCACCGCGCCGATGGCCGACAGCTCGTCCTCGGCCTGCACGATCAGGTAGTTGTTCCTGCCGGTTTCCGGATCGACGCGCCATTTCTGACAGAAGCTCTTGAAGGCATCCATCACGGACGTCGACGGCGTGATCGGATACCACGCACCGACGGTGGCGCCGGCGTACAGACAGCCCAGTGCCGCGGCCGTGTTGCCATCGATCAGGATGTGATTCGCGGTCTTGTCCATGCGCGCCACCCGGATCGGCAGCGGACACGGGAAATGTTCGCGCGCGTAGTTGTAGCCGATCTCCAGTGCCTGCACGTTCGAATCGAGCAGCGCCTTCTTGCTGCCATAACTCTCGGCCAGCAGTGCACGCATGATGTCGAGATCGATCTCCAGCAGCGCAGCGAGCACGCCCGAGTACATGATGTTCTTGAGCAGGATGCGGGCCCGCACGCCCTTGAACGTCTCGTTGCACATGCGCGCCAGCGGCACGCCGAGAAGGGTGATGTCGTCGCGCTTCAGCAGCGTCGGGCGCGGCCAGCTCGAGTCGTAGATCAGATAGCCGCCGGCATCGACTTCGCGCACATCGCGCTGATACGTCTCGGCGTTCATCGCGACCATGATGTCGATCCTGCCGGAGCGCGCCACGTAGCCGTCGCGCGTCACGCGGATTTCGTACCACGTCGGCAGTCCCTGGATATTCGATGGGAAGTAGTTCTTGCCCACCACGGGAACGCCCATGCGGAACATGGACTTCATCAGCAGCGTGTTGGCGCTGGCGGAGCCGGTTCCGTTGACGTTCGCGAGCTTGATGACGAAATCGTTTACGCGGTCTTGAGCGCTGGTGCTGGGCATGGAAGTTGATCGCTCGCGTGCGGAATCTTGATCGTGGATTTCTGCATGTCCCATGCGGCTGTGGGACAGCGCTCGGCGCACAGGCCGCAGTGCACGCAGATGTCTTCGTCCTTGACCATCACGCGTGCGGTCTGTTTCAGGGGCGTCGAGACGAACAGGGGCTGAGTCGGGTTGAGCGCCGGCGCTTTCAGATGCTGGCGCAGTTCTTCTTCGGGCCCGTTTGCCGTCATGGTCAGGCAGTCGACCGGGCAGATGTCGATGCAGGCATCGCATTCGATGCACAGTTTGGCTTCGAAGACGGTTTGAACATCGCAGTTGAGGCAGCGCTGCACTTCGGCGGCCGCCTGTTCCGCGTCGAAGCCCAGCTCGACTTCGATGTTGATCTTCTTGAAGCGTTCCTTCAGCGACACATGCGGCATCAGCCGCCGCTCGACCGGGTTGTAGTCGTTCTTGTACGACCACTCGTGCAGGCCCATTTTGCGGCTCGACAGATTCAGCAGCGGCGGCAGGCGCTCCGTCACGCTCTCGCCTTGCAGGTAGCGATGCAGCGAGATCGCCGCCTGATGCCCGTGCTCCACGGCCCAGATGATGTTCTTGGGACCGAAGGCCGCATCACCGCCGAAAAACACGTTCGGTCGCGTCGACTGGTGGGTGACCTTGTCGACTTTCGGCACATGCCACTTGTCGAACTCGATGCCCAGACCGTTCTCGATCCAGGGAAAGGCGTTCTCCTGGCCGATCGCGAGGATGACGTCGTCGCAGGGGAAGAACACTTCGCCCGCAACCTTTTCCGACACGATGCGATTGCCGTCGAGCTGGTACTCCATGCGCTCGAACATCATCCCGGTGAGCCGGCCATCCTCGACCACGAAGGTCTTGGGCGCATGGTTGATGACGATCTCGACGTTCTCGTCTTCGGCATCTTCCAGTTCCCAGTCGGAAGCCTTGAAGAAATTGCGCGGCTTGCGCGCCATGACTTTCACGTCGGTGGCGCCGAGGCGCAGCGACGAACGGCAGCAGTCCATCGCCGTGTTGCCGACGCCGATGATGAGCACGCGCCGGCCGATGGCCTTGATGTGTTCGAAGGCGACGGATTCGAGCCAGTCGATACCTATATGTATGTGTTCGCGGACCGCATCCGAGGCATTGCGCCCGGGCAGGTCCAGATCCTTGCCCTTCGGCGCACCGCTGCCGACAAAAACCGCATCGAACTGTTTCGAGTCCAGCAGAGCCTTGAGACTGTCGACGGGCGAACCCAGCCGCAGGTCGACGCCCATGTCGATGATGTAGCCGATCTCCTCCGACAGCACGCTGGCGGGCAGGCGGAACGAGGGGATGTTGGTGCGCATCAGCCCGCCCGGCGTGTCCCACTTCTCGAAGATCGTCACGTCGTAGCCCAGCGGCATCAGATCGTTCGCGACCGTCAGCGAGGCGGGCCCGGCACCGATGCAGGCGACACGCTTGCCGTTCTTCTGCTTTGGCGCGCGCGGCAGGAGCGAGGTGACGTCGTCGCGATGATCCGCGGCAACGCGCTTCAGGCGGCAGATCGCAACGGGTTTCTCTTCGACGCGACCGCGCCGGCAGGCGGGTTCGCACGGCCGGTCGCAGACGCGACCGAGAATGCCGGGAAAGACATTCGATTCACGATTGACCATGTAGGCCTCCGTGAACTCTCCTTGTGCAATGAGTCGTATGTATTCGGGGACGTCAGTGTGGGCCGGACAGGCCCATTGGCAATCCACGACTCGATGGAAGTAGTCGGGATTGCGGGTATCGGTCGGATCCACCGTGAATCAAGCCCCCTCGCAGCGATCGTGCGATGTTCGTTGACATCGCATCTGAATCGATCGGGCAAGCCTATACCCAATGGACCGGCAGGAGAAGGCGCGAAGATGGAGGTTCCCTTCCTGCAGGAGCGGCTTCCGGCGGGAAAGCCCGGTCCACAGGACGAAGAAGATTCCTCACGGAACCTTCACTCGGAACGCCACTCCGAAGTACGGACTTCCCGAAGCGCTGCTGCAGGCTCTCGCACCCAGAGGAGGGTCATGGCGCCTCATCACGGGATGGCTGCAGCGGCGTTGCGGGCGCCGGTATTGTCCGGCAGCGAAGGGATGGCGCTCAGATACTCGTACATGGCGCGCAGATCGAGCGTGGTCATCCTGCCGTACACGTTCCATGGCATCACTTGCAGGATGCGCGCGGGATCGTCGGGATCGCGTCCCGTGCGCATGATGGCTTCGAATTGTTCGAACGTCAGGCCTGCGGGTCGACCGTTTTCGTCTGGAGTGATGTTGGGCGCGATGATCGGTCCGAAGGCGCGTCCACCCGCAAGAAACTGCGCCACATTGATGATCTCGGTTTCGCCCTGGAAGGGATCGCCGCCCGGAGCATGCGGCGGATTCGTGTGGCAGTCGTTGCAGGCGCCCGATGCATTGACGAGATAGCTGCCCAGACCCACCAGCAGTCGATTCCTGCCGCGCAGATTCAGTTCCACCGGCGAGATATCGTAGCCAACGGCCACTCGCGATTCGAAATCGCGACCGTCGCGGCGGTCGGAGCGCGATTCACGCCCTTCACCGTCGGCATGTGCGGTTGC
>CAYWHG010000161.1:0-10491 GCA_964457865.1 uncultured Steroidobacter sp. | reverse complement strand
AAGGCCAGAGAAATAAAGGCCAGAGTGAAGCGACCGCCGATCCATCCCCGAATGCACTCAATGCCTGGAACCCGGGCGCGACATCTGCGCCGCGCGAGAATGGCGCGGGTCAGTTCCGGTCGCGCGAGGCCGCCGAGATTGCGCAACGCCTCGAAGCCCTGGCGGAACGTCCGCAGGGCCTGAACCTGTCGGCCGCCGACATCCAGGCGCTGCGACGCATGGCACGCGAGGCGCGCGGACTCGGCAACCAGCCGCTGGCCGATCGGCTCGCGGCCTTGTCGAAGGCCGTCGATCGTCTGGAACTCGCCACGCTCGCCGCGCTGCAGAAATCGCGCAATGCGCCCTCCGCCCATACGCCGGCCGCGGTTCCGGAGGCAGCGGAGTATCGCGAAGCGGTGGCCGAGTACTACCGCCGGCTCGGCGGTGCCTGCACCAACGCGGAAGGTGCGAACGCATGCTGAACACACGTCGTCCCATCGCCAGTCTCGTCGTGCTGTTCGTGGCCGCGCTCGCCGCCGCCGACACCGACCTGCCCGGCGACGGCGGCCGCTCCGGCGACAAGCCGGATCTGTCGAAGCTCAACTTCGTCCGCGCCATCTACAACAGCGAAGGCGGCATGGGCGAGGCGTACTACGTTTACGACGGCCGCTTCTGGGCGCGCTGGGAAACCGACTTCCCCGAAGGCGACGACAACTTCAGCCGCCGGCTCGCGACTCTGACGCGCATCGATGTGCAGCCGAAAGCCGCCAGCCGACTGCTGACGGCGCCCGATCTCGGCGACTTCCCGCTTCTTTATATGTCCGACCCCGGCTACATGGTGCTGTCGCGCGAAGAGATCGCGGCGTTCACGCGCTATATCGCCAACGGCGGCTTCGTCTGGGTCGACGATTTCTGGGGCGATGCGGAGTGGCAGCAATTCGCCGCCGTCATGCGCGAAGTCCTGCCCGGTCGCGAATGGCGCGTGCTCACGCCCGAGCATCCCATCTTCCACACCGTATTCGATCTCAAGGAAATGCCGCAGATCCCCGCACTGCCGTTCGCCAGTCCCGGCGGCGACACCGCCGAACCCGCCGGCGCTCATAAATACCCTGCAGGTTCACTGCGCGAACCGCAGATGCGCGCCTGGCTCGACGACGACGGCCGCGTCATGGTCGTCGCCACCCACAACACCGACATCGGCGACGGCTGGGAACGCGAAGCCTACGGCGAGTGGTATTTCGAAACGTTCTCCACACGCTCGTACATGATGGGGGTGAATGTGGTGACGTATGCGATGACGCATTGAGAGGCGCGGATATCGCGGATACGCGCCAGCATCTCGTCGAAATAATCGGCGCGGCCATCCGGGTTTTTCAGGCGCTGATCGTCCAGCACAAAGCCTTTGCGCAGGTACTCGCTCAGGATAGTGCTGGCCCAGCGACGGAATTGCATGCCGCGCGGCGAGCGCACGCGGTAGCCCACGGCGAGAATGGCGTCGAGGTTGTAGTGGGCCACCCGGTAGTTCTTGCCATCGGCGGCAGTTGTCAACCATTGGTTGACAACTGGTTCATCGCCAGTTTCCTTTCGCGCGCCGATCGTACCTTAGCCCTGCGGGGCTGTGATCATTCGGGCACGCGCCGGATTGAGATCGGCATATCGCGTTCATGCCGGCAAATATCGATCGCCGTCGATTGAGAGCATCGGGCAACAAGTCTGTCCCCGTGGGTTCTCTGCTCAACCGATCAGCCGCCGCGCCAGCAGACTCTGCATGTCTCGCCGGCCATCGGCGATCACGTAGATGACGACGCGCGTGTCCATGACTCGATAGATGACGCGATAAGGCTTGAAGAAGACCTGGCGATACTCGTCGATACCCAATGCGCGCAGTTCTTTCGGTACCGAGCCGCGTTCCGGCGACGATGCCAGGTTTTCTGTCACTTCCAGCAGCCGGTCCAGGACGTGGTCGGCGTTCTTCGGTGAGTCGTACTCGGAGATATAGGAATGGAGATCTTCGAGATCGCGCTCTGCATCTTCCGTGAGCAGTACTTCCATGCGCATCAGTCGGGTGTCCTTTGTGTCCGCAATCGCTTCACCACGTCGGCAACCGGCTTCACCTTCCCTGCTGCAATCTGCTTGTTCCCGAGCGCCAGAATCTTCAGCAGCGCCAGCGCCTCTTGGGTCTCTTCATAACTGGCCACATCCTGGATCACTGCCCTGGCTTCGCCATTCTGGGTGATGACGAGCGGCCGGCGCTGCTCCGCCAGTTCCTGCAGCACTTCGGCGGCATTCGCCTTCAAATAGCTGATGGGTTTGATCTGGGTGGAATAGCGCATGGCATGGCTCCCGAAAGGTAGGACCGAATATAGTCTTTAAAAAGTCCTCCAGCAAACGAACCGACTGCCAGAAGATGACAACGACTCCAGTTCTTTCTTACTCTGACCAGCAGACCAGAGACCAGTCAGCCAGCAAACCTCCTCCCCGTGTCCATCGTCAATCTCCGCAAATACAAACAGAAGCGTGCCGAGGGCAAGACGCTCTGCACGTCCGGTTTTCACAAGTGGGAGACGCTCGGCGAGCGGCGTTTCGATGTGAAGCAGGGCAAGCTGGTCAGTGCCGAACGCTGCAGGCGGTGCGGCGTGGAGAGGGTGAAGCTGACGTAGCCATTGCCTGGCTGCCATATCGCTCCCGCATCCTTACACCGCCGTCAGCGACCCGTCAGTCTGACGTTCGTGCGTCGGGAGTATGTTCGCCCGGTCCCGCCGTTCCCGGTTTCAGGCTCCCCGTCTATGTCCAGCTCCCTGTTCAAGGATCGCCGCGTCCTCGTTGCCGCGGTGACGGCATGCATCGTGATCGGCATCGTGCTGTGGCGCTCGTTCGGTGCGTCGCAGCCGCAGGCCGCGGCGCCGCCGCCGGTTCCCGTCAGTGTCGTCACGGTCGAGCAGCGCGATGTGGCGCATCGCGTCACGGGCATCGGCAGCGTGCAGTCGCTGCACAGCGTGCTGCTGCGACCGCAGGTGAGCGGTATCGTGACCGACGTGCTGTTCAAGGAAGGCGAGCTGGTGCGGCGCGGCGACCTGCTGGCACGCATCGACGATCGTGCCATCGCCGCCGCGCTGAAACAGGCGGAAGCGCAGAAGGCGAGAAATGCCGCGCTGCTCAGGGGTGCCGAGCTGGATCTCACGCGCTACGACAATCTGCTGAAGCAGGAAGCCATTTCGCAGCAGACGCTCGAACAGCAGCGCGCGGCCGTCGATCAGCTGCACGCGGCGATTCTCGCCGACGAAGCAGCGATTGCCGCCGCGCAGGTGCAGCTTTCCTACACGCAAATCACGAGCCCCATCAACGGCCGCGTCGGGCTGCGGCATGTCGATGCGGGCAACCTGGTACAGGCGGGCGACCAGACCGGACTCGTGTCGGTCACGCAGCTCGATCCGATTTCCGTCGTCTTCACGCTGCCGCAGGATCTGCTGCCGCGCGTGCAGCCGCTGCTGCGTGACGGTTCGGCGGCGGTCATCGCCTTCGAGCGCGATGGCGGTACGCGGCTGGCCGACGGCCATCTGACCATGATCGACAACCAGATCGATGCAGCGACCGGCACCATCCGCCTGCGCGCCGAGTTCGCGAATCCGCAGGGTTCGCTGTGGCCGGGTCAGTTCGTCACCGTGCAACTGCAGACGCAGGTGAGCGGCGGCGCGACCGTCGTTCCGGCGCGCAGCGTGCAGGAAGGACTCAACGGCAGCTTCGTCTTCCGGATACGCGACGACAGGGCGGAAGTCGTGCCGGTCACGGTCGGCTATCGCGAGGCGGAGATTGCCGTGATCAGTGCGGGTGTCGTGCCGGGCGACGTGGTCGTGGTCGATGGACAGTCGCGGCTGCGGCCGGGCTCCGCCGTGAAGACCGACGCCGCCGGTGCGAAAGTCGCGGCGGCGGGAGCCGCGCCATGAGCGACGCGCCCAGTCGCGCGCAGGCCGGACTCACGCGCGCCGGATTGTCCGGCTGGTTCATCCGTCATCCCATCGGCACGACGCTGATCACCTGCGGCATCGTCCTGCTCGGCATCATTGCCTTCCCGTTGTTGCCGGTGGCGCCGCTGCCCGAGGCCGAACTGCCGACCATCCAGGTGAGCGCGAGCCTGCCCGGTGCCGGTCCGGAAACGATGGCCTCGGCGGTGGCCACGCCGCTGGAAGTGCAGCTCAGCGCCGTGCCGGGCATCACCGACATGACATCGAGCAGCACCCTCGGCTCGACGTCGCTGACGCTGCAGTTCGTGCTCAGCAAGAACATCGACGTGGCCGCGCAGGAAGTGCAGGCGGCGATCAATGCGGCGTCGGGACGGCTGCCGGCCGACATGCCCAGCATGCCGACCTGGCGCAAGGTCAATCCGAACGACAGTCCGATCGTCGTGCTGCGCATGCAGTCGGAACTCATGTCGCTGGAACAGCTGAGCGATCTGGCCGAAACGCTGGTGGCGCGCCAGCTCAGTCAGATCGAGGGCGTCGCGGAAATTCCCATCAACGGGCAGCGCAAGCCGGCGCTGCGCGTGCAGGCCTCGCCGGAGCGGCTGGCTTCGCTCGGCCTGACGCTCGCGGACATCCGTCAGGCGGTGCGGGCGGCGAGCGTGAACCAGGCGAAGGGCGCGCTGTTCGGCGAGCAGCGCGTGTCGACGTTCGAAACCAACGACCAGCTCTTCGAGCCCGCGGACTACGAGAGTCTCATCGTCGCGTATCGCGACGGCGCTCCCGTGCTGCTGCGCGATGTCGCGCGCGTCGCGTTCGGCGCGGAAAACGACTACGTGCAGTCCTGGCAGAACGGCAAGCCGGGCGTGGTGCTGATCGTGCGTCGTCAGCCCGGTGCGAACATCGTGGCGTCGGCCGACCGCATCGTCGCCGCGCTGCCGCGCCTGCGCGAGCTGCTGCCGGCCAGCGTCGAACTCGAAGTGGTCAACGACCGCACGCGCACCATCCGCTCCTCGCTGCACGAGGTGGAGATCACGCTGTTCGTGACCGTGGTGCTGGTGGTGCTGGTCATGGGCATTTTCCTGCGCCAGCTGTCGGCGACGGCGATCGTCGGCTGCGTGCTGGCGGTATCGCTGACAGCGACGCTGGGCGCGATGCACCTGCTCGGCTTCAGTCTCAACAATCTCACGCTCGTGGCGCTGGTGATCTCCGTGGGGTTCGTCGTGGACGACGCCATCGTGGTCGTGGAGAACATCCATCGGCACCTGGAAGCCGGCGAGTCCATGCTCGATGCGGCGCAACGCGGCGCGGCCGAGATCGGCTTCACGGTGGTCTCGATCAGCTTCTCGCTGATCGCGGCCTTCATCCCGCTGCTGTTCATGGGGGGCGTGGTGGGCCGGCTGTTCCGCGAGTTCGCGGCGACGGTGACGGTGGCGATCCTGATTTCGGTGGCGGCGTCGCTGACGCTCGCGCCGATGCTGGCCTCGCGTTTCATGAAGCCGCAGTCGCATGACATACACCGGCGCAAGGGCGTGTCCGAATGGCTGGTGGAACGTTACGACGTCGGCCTGCGATGGGCGCTGGCGCACCAGCGCACCATGCTCGGTGTCTTTGCCGGTACCGTGGCGCTGGCCGTCGCGAGTTACGTCTACATCCCCAAGGGTTTCTTTCCGCTGCAGGACACGGCTTTCGTGATCGCCACGACGCGGGCGGCGGAGAACATTTCGTATCCGGACATGCTGGCCAAGCACCGGGCGCTCAGCGAAATCATCAGTGCCGATCCGGCGGTGCAGGCCTATGCCGACGTGGTGGGCGCGAGCTTCGCCACGCCGACGCTGGCGAGCGGACGCATCTTCATCGTGCTCAAGGATCGCGGCGACCGCGACGTGTCCGCCGAGGAGTTCATCAACCGGCTGCGTCCGCAGGTGGCACAGGTGCCCGGCATCCAGCTGTTCGCGCGCACGGCGCAGGACATCAACCTCGGAGCGGGCGGCGGCAGCGCGCAGTACGTCTATGTGCTGCGCGGCCCCGACAGCACGGAGCTGTCGCAATGGGCCGCCGAACTCACCTCGCGGATGCAGCAGAACGCGTCGCTCAGGGACGTTTCCAACGACATGCAGCTCGGCGCGGGCATCACGCGGCTGACCATCGATCGCACGGCGGCGGCGCGTTTCGGTTTTCGCGCCGAGGATATCGACCAGGCGCTCTACGACGCCTTCGGCCAGCGCCAGATCAGCGAGTACCAGACCGAAGTGAATCAGTACAAGGTAGTGCTGGAGATCGATCCGTCGCAGCGCGGCCGCGTCGAGAGCCTGCAGTACTTTCACCTGCGTTCGCCGCTGAGCGGACAGATGGTGCCGCTCAGCAGCGTCGCGCGGCTGGAAGCGCCGGCGTCCGGGCCGATGGCGATCACGCACGACGGCATGTTTCCGTCCGTGGCCGTCTCGTTCAATCTTGCGCCCGGCGTCGCGCTCGGCGATGCGACGGATATCGTGCAGGGGATCCAGGCCGAGATGGGCCTGCCGGCGACGATCTCCGGTACGTTCCGCGGCAACGCCCGGGCATTCCAGGAATCGCTGGCGACGCAGCCGCTGCTGATCCTCGCCGCGCTCGCCGCCGTCTACATCATTCTCGGCGTGCTCTACGAGAGCTTCGTGCATCCGCTCACGATCCTCTCGACGTTGCCGTCGGCGGGCATCGGCGCGGTGCTGGCGCTGTGGATGGTCGGGCAGGACTTTTCGATCATGGCGCTGATCGGCGTGGTGCTGCTGATCGGCATCGTGAAAAAGAACGGCATCCTGCTGGTGGATTTCGCGCTCGAACGGCAGCGCAACCATGGGCTCACGCCGCTCGAAGCCATTCACGAGGCCTGCCTGGTGCGCTTCCGGCCGATCATCATGACGACGCTCGCGGCGATGCTCGGCGCGGTTCCGCTGACGCTTGGGTTGGGCACGGGATCGGAGCTGCGCCAGCCGCTCGGTGTCGCGGTGGTCGGCGGGCTGCTGCTCAGCCAGCTGCTGACGCTGTTCACGACGCCCGTGATCTATCTGGCGCTCGATCGCTGGTTCCATCAGCGCAGGCCGCAGACTGCGGTGAGCGCGACGCCGGTGACGGCATCATGAGCAGCGCCCGCCTGATCCGTCTGTCGGCGCTCGTCGCAGGCGCATCGCTCGCCGCAGCCTGCACGTCGGTGCCGGTGCAGACCTTGCCGACGCAGGAACTGCAGAACGAATGGCTCGCCAGCGATCTGCCTGCCGTCGCATCGGCCGACCGGCAGCTGGCCTGGTGGCAGGGCTTCCACGATCCCGCGCTCGACCAGCTGATCGAGCTGGCCGAGCAACGCAATCTCGATGTGCGCCGGGTCGAAGCGCAACTGCGCGAGGCGCGCGCGCAGCAACGCGCTGCCGGCGCCGAGCGCGCCCCGCAGTTCGATGCCGCCATCGGCGCCGAGCGCTTCACGTCGCTGCAGCAGCGCAATACCGAGCTGGGCAGCGCCGCCATCGTGGCGAGCTGGGAACTCGATGTCTTCGGCCGGCTGCGCCAGCAGGCGCGTGCCGCGCAGGCCGACCTGCAGGCGAGCGCGGCCGATCTGGAAGCCGTGCGTCTCGCGCTCTACGCGCAGATCGCGCGCACCTACCTCGAATACCGGCTGAACCAGGTGCAGGCGGCGCTGACGCTGCGCAATGCCCAGACCCAGGAGGAAACGGTTCGCATCACGCGCGCGCGCTTCGAGGAGGGCATGGCGAGCCGCCTCGATCTCGAACGCACGCTGTCGACGCTGCGGACCACGCGGGCGCAGATGTTTCCCGCGCGCGAGCAGGCCGAAGGCGCGCGCCTGATGCTGGCCCTGCTGACCGCTTCGACGCCGGATGACATTGCCGCCATCGTGGCGCCCACGGCCGGCGCACCGACGCTGCCGAAGAGCGATGCACTGCAGGTGCTGCTCGGACCGCTGCAGGTCATCGAGCACCGGCCCGACGTTCAGGCCGCGGCGCAGCGCCTGAACGCGGCCGTGCATCGTCATCAGGCGACGCGTGCGCTGCGCTTGCCGCAGATCTCGCTCGGCGGCCTGCTCGGCATCGCGGACAATGAACTCGGCGAGTGGCTGAACGGCGGCACCCGTACCTGGTCGGTCAGCGCCGGCATCCTCGCGCCGCTGCTCGACTTCGGCCGCATCCGCGCCGCCATCGACATCGCCGATGCCCGCCAGGAACAGGCGTATCTCGACTACGAGGCCACGGCCCGCGGCGCGCTGCAGGAGGCGCAGACGGCGCTCGTGCGCTATGCCGAAGGCGCGCAGCGCCAGCAGGAACTGGATCTGGCGGCGCAGTCGGCGCGAACGGCCGCCGACCTGGCGCGTCGCCAGTACGTTGCGGGTACGCTGTCGCTGCTGGAAGTGCTGGATGCCGAGCGCAGCCTGTACCTCGTAGAGTTGCAGTCGAGCCAGGCGACGGCGGACGTCGCGCTGCGGCTCGTGACCGTGTATCAGACATTGGGGGTCATGCCGAGCGAACCGGTCTCCGGTTCGGGCTGAAGCAAACCATGAAGGTGCTGATCGTCGAAGACGAGCCGAAGACGGCGGACTACCTGCAACGCGGGTTGACGGAGCAGGGCTATACCGTCGACGTCGCGCGCGACGGGCTGGACGGCCAGCACATGGCGCTCGAATACGACTACGACGTCATCGTCCTCGACGTGATGCTGCCGAAGGCCGACGGCTTCGCGACGCTGAACGCCGTGCGCGCGCGCAAGCGCACGCCGATCATCATGCTGACGGCGCGCGATGGCGTCGACGATCGCGTGCGCGGTCTGCGCGAAGGCGCGGACGACTATCTCGTCAAGCCGTTCTCGTTTCTCGAACTGGTCGCGCGGCTGCATGCGCTCACGCGCCGCAACCGCGGCCAGGATGCGACGCAGCTCTACGTGGGCGACCTGCACATCGATCTGATGGCGCGCAAGTCCTGGCGCGACGGCCGGCGCCTCGATCTCACGGCCAAGGAATTCGCGCTGCTGGCGGCGCTGGCGCGCCGCCAGGGCGAGATCCTGTCCAAGACGACCATTGCCGAACTGGTGTGGGGCGTGGATTTCGACAGCGACGCCAATGTGGTCGAAGT
Organism: uncultured Steroidobacter sp.; assembly: GCA_964457865.1. Taxonomy (GTDB): domain Bacteria; phylum Pseudomonadota; class Gammaproteobacteria; order Steroidobacterales; family Steroidobacteraceae; genus Steroidobacter. The sequence continues at coordinate 1,442 of CAYWHG010000161.1, read as the reverse complement.
GGCGATCAAGCGGCTGCGCGCCAAGATCGACGGGCCGTTCGCCACGCCGCTGCTGCACACGATCCGCGGCATGGGCTATGTGCTGGAAGTGCGCGAAGCGGGCGAGACGGCATGACGCCTTCCATCAGCCGCCGTCTCGCCGTGATGTTCGCCATCGCCAGTTTCGTGCTGCTCGCGGTCATCAGCGTCGCGCTCCATGCACTGCTGGAGCGCAATCTGGAACGGCATCAGCGCAGCGAGCTGACGACGCGCGTCGAGGTGAACCGTCCATTGATCGAAAAAACGGAGCACATCGGAGGCTGGTTCCGCGTGCGCGACAAGTTCGACGCGATGACGCCGGCCGACGGGCGTATCAAATACCGCATCCTCAGCGACGATCCGCGCTTCGCCTACGGCGATCCGCTGCCGGTCGGCGCCCGCGCCGCCGAGGGCTTCGGTGTACTGGCCGACGACGATCGCGAGGCACCGCGCAAGACGCTGGTGCGGACCGTGCCGGGCCAGGGCGAGCGGCCCGACCTGCGCCTCATGGTCGCGCTCGATTCCACGCCGTTCCTCGAAACCCTGCAGGTGTTCACGCTCTGGCTGGTGGCACTGGTCGGCGGCGGCACGCTCATCGCGGCGCTGCTCGGTTACTACATCGTGCGGCTCGGCCTGCGACCGATGCAGCGACTCTCGCTCGAAGCGCAGTCGCTGATGCCGCAGCGCCTGTCGACCCGGCTCGAACGGGCGCACCTGCCGCAGGAACTGGCGGAGTTCACCGCCTCGTTCAACGGCGCGCTGGACCGGCTGGAGCGCGCCTACCAGCAACTCGAAGCATTCAATGCCGATGTCGCGCATGAACTGCGCACGCCGCTGACGAATCTCATCGGCCAGACGCAGGTGACGCTGTCGCGCGAGCGCGGCGTCGACGAACTCAAGGACATCCTGTACTCCAATCTCGAAGAACTCGAACGGCTGCGCGCCATCGTGAACGACATGCTGTTCCTGGCCCGCGCCGATCGCGGCGAACTGGCCAGGCACCGCGTCGAAGTCTCGGTGGCGAAGGAAGTCGAGCGCACGGTCGAGTTCCTGGAATTCCTGCTGGAAGACGCCGACATGAGCGTACAGGTGGAAGGTGATGCACGCTCCCCCATCGAACCGGCGCTGCTCGGCCGCGCCATGAGCAACCTGCTGCAGAATGCGATCGAGCATTCGGAACGCGGCGCGCAGATCACGGTGCAGGTCGAACCGCGCGCCGATCACGCACGCATCGCGGTCCGCAATCCCGGCAGCATTCCCGAGGAGGCGCTGCCGCGTCTCTTCGATCGTTTCTATCGCGCCGACCGCGCCCGCAGCGGCGGCGGCGAGAATCACGGCCTTGGCCTCGCGATCGTGAAAGCGGTAGCCGCCATGCATGGCGGCGCCGTGTTCGCCTCCAGCGACAACGGTGTGACCACGATCGG
>CAYWHG010000160.1:2296-10565 GCA_964457865.1 uncultured Steroidobacter sp. | reverse complement strand
CTCGCGCTTGCCCGAGGTCTGCTTCAGGAAGTTGCCCATCAGCACCGGCCCCTGCGGCGTCAGCACGCTTTCGGGATGGAACTGCACGCCTTCGACCATGAGTGTCCGGTGGCGGACGCCCATGATCTCGCCTTCGTCGGTGCGCGCGGTGACTTCGAGCAAGTCGGGCAGCGATTGCGGCTGCGCGATCAGGGAGTGATAGCGACCCGCCTCGAACGGCTCGGGCATGTCGGCAAAGAGCGAGCGGCGATCGTGATGCACCAGCGAAGTCTTGCCATGCATCAAGCGGCCGGCCCGCACGACCTTGCCGCCGAACACCTCGACCAGCGACTGATGACCGAGACACACACCGAACACCGGTACTTCGCCGGCGAAGGCCTCGATCATTTTCATGGAGACACCCGCCTCGTGCGGCGTGCCCGGGCCCGGCGAAATGCACAGGTGCGTGGGCTTGAGCGCGCGGGCTTCGTCGATGGTGATCTGGTCGTTGCGATGGACCAGCACATCCGCGCCCAGCACCAGGAAGGCCTGCACCAGGTTGTAGGTAAACGAATCGTAGTTGTCGATCAGCAGCAGTCGCGGCTTGCTCATGGGGGTGCTCACAAACCTTCCTCCGCCAGGGCCAGCGCGCGCCGCAGGATCGCGCTTTTCGCCAGCACTTCCTGGTACTCCATCCGCGGCACGCTGTCGGCGACGATGCCCGCGCCGGCCTGATAGCTGTAGGTATCGCCGCGGAACACCATCGTGCGGATGGTGATGGCGTGGTCCATGTCCCCACCGGTGCCGAAGTAACCGACCGTGCCGCCATAGAAACCGCGCCGCACCGGTTCCAGCTCATCGATGATTTCCATCGCGCGTACCTTCGGCGCACCCACCAGCGTGCCGGCCGGAAAAGCCGCGGCAAACAGATCGAATGCATCCCTGCCCGGTGCGAGCTGACCGTTCACGCCGCTCACGATATGCATCACGTGGCTGTAGCGTTCGACGTGACGATAGGGATGCACGCCGACCGAGCCCGCCTTCGCCACGCGACCCAGATCGTTACGCGCCAGATCGACGAGCATGACGTGCTCGGCGTTTTCCTTCGGATCGGCCAGCAATTCCTTCTGCAGCACTTCGTCCTGCGCCGCGTCCTCGCCGCGCGGCCGCGTGCCCGCGATCGGTCGCATCTGCGCCAGCCCGCCGGAGAGCTTGACCAGCGCTTCCGGCGACGAGCCGACGACCACGCAATCGCCGAGATCGCAGTAGTACATATAAGGAGAAGGATTCAGCAGCCGCAGCGCGCGGTACGTTTCGAACGGATCGAGGCTGCACTGGCCGGAGAAACGCACCGACAGCACGAGCTGGTAGACGTCGCCGGCCGCAATGTATTCCTTGGTGCGGGCCACGCCCTGCAGGAATTCCGCCTCGCTCAGGCTGCCGACCGCCGGCGAATAGCTGATGCGCTTCTCGGGCGCGGGGATCGGACCGCGCAGCGCCTGGATGACGTCCTTGCGCAGCGCCAGCCGTTCGCTCTCGCTGCCCGCATGCAGCAGCGCGACACCGCGCGTCAGGTGATCGAACACCAGCATCGAACGCGGCGCGAGATAGTGCGCGTCCGGTGTCGATTCGATGCGGCGTGCACGGTTCGGCAGGCGTTCGAAGTAGCGCACCAGATCGTAGCCCGCGACGCCCACGAGACCGCCCGGCAGCGGCACGCCCGGAATCTGCGGCTGCGGCTGCGGCGCCTTCGCCAGCGCGGCGCGCAATGCATCGAGCAGTTCCTGCTGGTTGCGCGGTGCCGCCGCGGTTTTGCCGTCGACCGACAGGCCGCGCTCGTCGAGCCTGACTTCGAGACAGTCGCCGAAGCCGATGAAGGAATAGCGGGCCAGCCGCTCGCCACCTTCCACGCTTTCCAGCAGGAAGCGCGGCCGGAACGGCTTCAGTTTCATGAAGGCCGATACCGGGGTATCCAGGTCGGCGGCGATGTCGAAGGGGGGTTTCATGGGAATAAGGTGATCGGATGATGAGGTGATACGGTGATGACGACGGACGGACGTGACCTCTTGCGATATCACTTCATCACCCGATCACTTCATCAACTTTCTCCAGGCAATAAAAAACCCATCCCGGCTGTCGCTCGGAGATGGGTTTTCTGGGTTCTTTAGCGTGTTTTGTTAAGCGCAGCGCAATCCAGCAGCCCTCTCCTTATGAGTGCTGCCACCACCAACCGTGAACGTGAGCGCTGGTATACATCGGGCGGGGAGTATTACCGGCGGCCTGAGGGGGAGTCAAGGGAGGTGACGAGAGTCACGAAAGTGACGGAAGTGACGAAGGCGCAAGAACGGTTTCCGACCCTCGTGGCTTGCGTGACCTTCGTCACCCTCGTCACTTTCTCTCTCACTTGATCAACCGCAGATTCACCGGATACCGGTACGCCACTCCCTCGCTCGCCTTCACGGCCGCGATGATGATGAACACCAGGTCGGCCAGGCTGAGCAGGAGCAGCAGCAGGAACCCGACGGCGACGATCATCAGGATCACGCAGACGATGGCCGCGAGGAACACGGTGATCTGGAAGTTGAGCGCCTCCTTGCCCTGGTCGTTCACGAAGGGCATCTCGTCCTTCTTGATCAGCCAGACGATCAGCGGACCCAGCACGGCACCGATGCCGGTGACGAGTCCCAGCAATGCGCTGAGATGGACGCCGACCGCCCAGTTGCGTTCCTGCTGATTCGGAGCGGGTGTGAGATCGGTCATTTGGGATCCCGTGACGATGACGCATCAGGTGCGCGGTAACGGAAGCGTAACGCCTTCCTCTCATTTCAGTCACTGGTCATTCACCGCAGGTGTGCTGTGCCACAATCGCGGCACTTACTACACGCATACCAATGAAACTCCAGCAACTGCGCTACCTCGCGGCCGTCGTGCAGAACGGCCTCAACATCACGGCGGCCGCGGAAAAACTGCACACCTCGCAGCCCGCGGTCAGCAAGCAGATCAAGCTGCTCGAAGACGAACTCGGCTTCCGGATTTTCGTGCGCAGCGGACGCACGCTGACGAAGGTGACGCCGGCCGGTCAGCACGTGGTGGATCGCGCCGTGCGCATCCTGCGCGAAGTCCAGAACATCAAGGGCATCTCGGACGAGCACAGGGACGAGGATCGCGGTTCGCTCTCCATCGGCACGACGCACACGCAGGCGCGCTATGTGCTGCCGACGGTGATCCAGCAGTTCCGCTCGCGTTATCCCAATGTGAAACTCAACCTGCACCAGGGCACCTCGGAACAGATCGCCGAGATGGCCGCGCTGGATCGCATCGACTTCGCCATCGCCACCGGCTCCGACCAGTTGTTCGGTAACCTGGTGCTGCTGCCCGCCTATCAGTGGCACCGGCACATCGTCGTGCCGCTCGATCATCCGCTGGCCTCGGTGAAGAAGCCGACGCTGAAGCAGCTCGCGGCGTATCCGATCGTCACCTATGTCTTCAGCTTCACGGGTCCGTCGTCGCTGCAACAGCTGTTCTCGAAGGCCGGGCTCGCGCTCAATGTCGCACTCACGGCGCGCGATGCCGATGTGATCAAGACCTATGTGCGACTCGGTCTCGGCGTGGGCATCGTCGCTGATGTGGCAGTGGATGCGCGCGAGGATCGAGATCTGGTCGCCATCGATGCCTCGCACCTCTTCCCGGTCCACACGACCTGGGTCGGCTTCTCGCGCGGCGGCCTGCTGCGTCGTTACATGTATGACTTCCTGCAGCTCTTCGCGCCGCATCTGAACCGGCGACTCGTGGATCGCGCCATGGCGGCGGATTCGCAGCAAGACGTGGCGGCGCTGTTCGCGGATGTGAAGATTCCGTTGCGGTGAAGGGCGGGAATCGGAGAAGAGTAATGGCCGCAAAAGGCGCAAAGGACGCAACAGGGAAATCAGATCGGAATTTTCTTTCTGACCTTACGCGTTTTGCGCCTTTTTGCGGCCATTGCTTCTCTTCTGGCTCTTAATTCCATGCGCCTCTTTGCGGCGATGCCTTTCTCGCGCTCCCAGTCCTCATCTACTACCGGCACCTAACCTCCGCTAACCGCTTTGTCACCGGGTCGCGACTGATCCCTCACGGCAGCCCTCGTAGGATTTCACCCCATGCCGGCGCGCTGCTGCGTCCGGAATGACTGTGAATATACGAGGGAGATTTATGAGTTCGCGAGCTGTGTGGGGTGGAGTCGCTTCGGCGGTTACGGTGGCACTGGGCACGGCGCTGTGCGGCACGGCCATGGCCGATGCGGCTGCGGAGGGCGCGAGCGCGTCCGGGACACTGGAGAGCATCGTCGTCACGGCGCGTCGTCGCGAAGAGCAGGTGCAGGACGTGCCGCTGGCGATCTCGGTCGTGAACGCGAGCACGCTGGAGAAGACCGGTACGTTCAACGTCGGCAAGCTCAGCCAGTTGCAGCCGTCGGTGCAGTTCTATTCCAGCAACCCGCGTAATTCCGCGGCCAACATCCGCGGTATCGGTGCGCCATTCGGTCTCACCAACGACGGCATCGAGCAGGGCGTCGGCATCTACATCGATCAGGTCTATTACGCGCGCAGCGCGACGGCGACCTTCGACTTCCTCGACGTCGACCAGATCGAAATCCTGCGCGGCCCGCAGGGCACGCTATACGGCAAGAACACGACCTCGGGCGCCATCAGCGTGACCTCGCGCAAACCGAGCTTCACCCGCGAAGGCGATGCCGAGATCAGCTACGGCAACTACGGCTTCGTGCAGGGCAAGGCTTCGATCTCCGGCCCGATCAGCGACAAGCTCGCCTTCCGGCTCGGGACTTCTTACACGCAGCGCGACGGCACCATCCGCAATGCCGCGACGGGCGACGACATCAACGAACAGGACAACCTCGGCTTCAAGGGCCAGTTGCTCTGGGAAGCAAGCGAAGCGCTGAGCATCAAGTTCTCCGCCGATTACACGCACTCCGATCCGCTCGGCTTCGGCCAGCTCTACGTGCGCGAAGGTTCGACGCAGCGTCCGCTGAACCGTCAGTACGCCGAGCTCGCCGCCGCCTCGAACTACCAGGTACCGAGCACCAACCCATTCGATCGCGTGACCGATCTCGATGCCGAACTGACGGCCGAGCAATACTTCGGCGGCGCCTCCGTGTTGGTGGAATGGGACATCGGTCCCGGTCAGCTCACGTCAGTGTCTGCGTATCGCAAGTGGGACTGGTATCCGAAGAACGACCGCGACTTCATCGGCCTGCCCATCACCACGATCTCCGAGAATCCGTCGAAGCAGCGCCAGTACTCGCAGGAAGTCCGCTACGCGGCGACCGGCGAAAAGATCGACTATGTCGTCGGCGTATACGGCTTCTACCAGACCGTCGACACCAACGGCGCACAGGAACAGGGCCCGATGGCCAGCCGCTGGCTGCTGAGCGGCGCGAATGCCAATGATCCTTCCATCCTCGATGGCCTGCGTTCGGAGAACGACATCGGCCTGAAGAACACCAGCGCCGCGGCGTTCGGTCAGCTGACCTGGCACCTGACCGATGACCTGCGTCTGCAGCCCGGCCTGCGCGTCAACTACGACAGGAAGGAAGGCAAGTACATCGCGACCGTGACCAACGCCACCAACACGCCGCTGACACCCGCCCAGACGGGCGTGCTGGCGCCGCAGAGCTACGAACCCGAATTCAGCGACACGAATGTATCGGGCGACTTCACCGTGTCGTACGACATCGCCGACAACCTGCTCGGCTATGCCACGTACGCGAAGAGCTTCAAGTCGGGCGGCATCAATCTCTCCGGCCTGCCGCTCGATGCGAACGGTCAGCCGATCACCGCCGTCGAGACGGTCAAGCCCGAAGACGTGAATCACTACGAAATCGGCCTGAAGTCGCAGTGGCTCGATGGCCGGTTCACCGCCAATCTCGCCGGCTTCTGGACCGAGATCAACGACTACCAGGCCACGGTGACCAACAGCCAGGCCAACGTGATCCGCGGCTATCTCGCGAATGCCGACCAGATCCGCGTGCGCGGCGTCGAGCTGGATCTTTCCGCCCAGCCGGTCAGCGGCCTGACGCTCTACGCGAACGGTGCCTACAACGATCACGAGTACACGAGCTTCCCCGACGCACCGTGCCCGCCGGAACTGTCCGGCGGTACGGCAGCGTCGGCGGCCAATCCGCCGAGCGCGCCCGGTACGCCCGGCGGCTTCAGCCCGGCCTCGTGCGATATCTCCGGCCAGTGGCTGCCCGGTATTTCGAAGGTGTCGGCGTCGTACGGCTTGCAGTACGAACTGCCGCTCGCCGCACTCGGCGGCAACGGCGGCGTGTACTTCGCGTTCGATGGCCTGTATCGCTCGAAGTTCTCCTCGAATCCGTCGCGCTCGATCTACACGGACGTCGACGGTTACTCGCTGGCGAGCTTCCGTGCGGGCTTCCGCACCGGCAACGGCTGGGATGTGTACGGCTGGGTGCGCAATGCCTTCGACGAGGAGTACTTCGACTTCCTGTCGACGCAGTCGGGCAACACCGGTCTCGTCATCGGCCAGCCGGGCGATCCGCGCACGTATGGCCTCACGGTGCGAGCGTCGTTCTGACGCTCCTCTCCGTCACGAAGTTTTCACACTCGTCACGCATCCTGTGGAGGCGCGTCATGCGCCTCCACGACAGGACCCTTCCATGAAGTTCCCTAGTTCCCGCGCGCGACGCTCATTGATCGCCGGCCTCGCCTTCGCTCTGACCTTCGGTGCATCCGCGGCCCACGCTGCCTCGACGACGCTGCTCAACGTCTCCTACGATCCGACGCGCGAGCTGTACGACGACTACAACAAGGAGTTCGCAAAATACTGGAAGGCGAAGACCGGCGACGATGTCGCGATCCGGCAGTCGCACGGCGGTTCGGGCAAGCAGGCGCGCACCGTCATCGACGGTCTGCCTGCCGACGTCGTGACGCTGGCACTCGCCGGCGACATCGATGCCCTCGTGACCAACGGCAAGCTGCTGCCGGTGAACTGGCAGTCGCGACTGCCGCACAACAGCTCGCCCTACACCTCGACCATCGTGTTCCTGGTGCGCAAGGGCAATCCGAAAGGCATCAAGGACTGGGGCGACCTCACCAAGCCGGGAATCGAGGTGATCACGCCGAATCCCAAGACCTCGGGCGGCGCGCGCTGGAATTATCTGGCCGCGTGGGCCTGGGCGCTCAAACAGCCGGACGGCAACGAAGCGAGCGCGAAGGAATACGTGCGCAAGCTCTACAGGAACGTGCCGGTGCTCGACACGGGCGCACGCGGCTCGACCACGACGTTCGTTCAGCGCGGTATCGGCGATGTGCTGCTGGCGTGGGAGAACGAAGCCTATCTGTCCATCAAGGAACTCGGACCCGACAAGGTCGAGATCGTCGTGCCGTCACTGAGTGTGCTTGCCGAACCGCCCGTCGCCGTCGTCGACAAGGTCGTACTCCGTCGCGGCACGCGCGACGTCGCCACCGAATACCTGCAGCATCTCTACAGCCCGGCAGCGCAGGAAATCATCGCCAGGAATTTCTATCGCCCGATCGACGCGACGGTCGCAGAGAAATACGCGAAGCAGTTTCCGAAGATTCCGCTGGTGACGATCGCCGACTTCGGCGGCTGGGACAAAACCCAGAAGACGCACTTTGCGGATGGCGGGGTGTTCGATCAGATCTACGCACCGAACTAGTGGTGTCATCCCCGCGCAGGCGGCGATCCATCTTGCTGAAGGACATGGACCCCGCCTGCGCGGGGATGACGAAGTAACGGGGTAGTGAACGGGAACGATCAAATAGATCTGGCTCCCGCCCACTCTCGACTAGTCCTCGTCCTTGTTCTCTTCCGCCCGCTTCTTTGCCTTCATCCATTCTTCGAGCCGCTGCAGATCCTGCGGCTTGCGCTGCGGCGGCTGCGCCGGGGCGCTGGCAGGACCGGTCGGCGGACGCAGTTTGCTGCCGAGCGTGCGTGCATTGTCATAGGGATTGAAGCCGCTGCCGCCTTGCGGCGCGGGCGAGTTGTCGTAGGGATTGAAACCACCGCCCGGCGCCTTGGGACGCTGCGCCTCGTCGGCTTTCGCCGGATCGATCTGCGGGTGCTTCGCCGTTTCGGCCAGCGACAGCTCGCCGAGATCCAGCTTGCGCAGACGCTGCGTGCTTACATCGCGAGTGTAGACGCCCGTCTCCAGCTGCCATTCCCAGGTCGGGTTGCCGCGCGAATCGTAAGCCACGCGGCCCGAGCGCTTGTCGCTGCCCTTCTCGCCCACGGCGGTCGGCTGATCCGGTCGCGG
>CAYWHG010000160.1:0-2196 GCA_964457865.1 uncultured Steroidobacter sp. | reverse complement strand
CCGAGCGCTTGTCGCTGCCCTTCTCGCCCACGGCGGTCGGCTGATCCGGTCGCGGCGATTTCGGGTTCTTCGGCTCGTTCATCTGGACTGCTCCGGCATCGGCATGGCCGGATTCTGGTCCTGCGTGTAGGTCATTGCAATTGCACGGTCCGGGGCGGGACGATCGGTAATACTTCGCCGGTAAATCGACCTCGCCGCAACGACCCGAATGAATCCACGACGACCGCGCCCGACCTCCGACAAGCCCGAGCTGGCGCGCGGCTTTCTCGGCGTGTTTGCCTACAGCCGGCGTGCGCTCGAACTGGTGTGGACGACCAGTCGTCCGCTCAGCATCGCCCTGGCGCTGCTGACGCTGCTTGCGGGTATTTTCCCTGCGGCGATCGCCTATGTGGGCGCGCTGATCGTCGATGCCGTGGTGGCGGCGATTCCGGCCGCTGCGGCGGACCACGCCGCACTGACCTCGCATGCGCTGATGCTGGTGGTTGCAGAAGGCATCCTCGTGGCCGGGCTGGCGGGTGCACAGCGTGGCCTGTCGCTGTGCCAGTCGCTGCTGCGCGCGCAACTGGGACAGCGCGTGAACGTGATGATCCTGGAGAAGGCGCTGACGCTCGACCTGGCGCATTTCGAGAATTCCGAGTTCTACGACAAGCTGACGCGCGCACGGCGCGAAGCATCGAGCCGGCCGTTGTCCCTGGTCATGCGCACGTTCGGCCTGGCGCAGAATGCGGTCTCGCTGATCAGCTATGCGACGCTGCTGATCCAGTTCTCCGCCTGGGCGGTGCTGGTGTTGATACTCGCGGGCCTGCCGGCCTTTCTCGCCGAGGCGAAATTTTCCGGTGCCGCATTCCGGCTGTTCCTGTGGCGCTCGCCGGAAACGCGCATGCAGCTCTATCTGGAAACGCTGCTGGCGCGCGAAGACCACGTCAAGGAGATCAAACTCTTCGGGCTCGGGCCGCTGTTCCTGCAGCGCTATCGCGACATCTTCCACAAGCTGTATCGCGAAGACAGCAGTCTCACGGTGCGCCGCGATACCTGGGGATTCTTTCTCGGGCTGATCGGCACGGCGGCGCTGTACGGCGCCTATGCCTGGATCGCGCTGTCCGCCATCGCCCGCGCCATCACGCTGGGCCAGATGACCATGTACCTGATGCTGTTTCGCCAGGGTCAGGCAGCCGTGTCCGCGATCCTGTCGGCGATCGGCGGGATGTACGAAGACAATCTGTACCTGTCGACGCTCTATGACTATCTGGAAACGCCGATCGAGGCGAATGCCGGTACCACCGTACGCGGACCGCAGCCCGACGACGGCATTCGTTTCGAGCATGTCGGCTTCACGTATCCCGGCGCGGAATCACCGACGCTGGTCGACGTGAGCCTGCATATCCGTCCCGGCGAATCGCTGGCGCTGGTCGGCGAAAACGGTTCCGGCAAGACCACGCTGATCAAACTGCTGACGCGCCTGTATCACCCGACCGCCGGCCGCATCCTGCTCGACGGCCAGGATCTGCGCGACTGGGACGAAGCGGCGCTGCGCGATCGCATCGGCGTGATCTTCCAGGACTTCACGCGCTACCAGTTGCTGCTCGGCGAAAACATCGGCGCCGGCGACGTGCAGCACTTCACCGACGAAGACCGCTGGCGCGAAGCCGGCGAGAAAGGCATGGCTTCGCCCCTGGTCGAATCACTGCCGGCCGGCTATCGCACGCCGCTCGGCAAGTGGTTCAACGACGGCCGCGAACTCTCCGGCGGCCAGTGGCAGAAGGTCGCGCTGTCGCGCGCCTTCATGCGTTCGCGCGCCGACATCCTCGTCCTCGATGAACCGACGGCCGCCATGGACGCCGCCGCCGAAGCGACCATCTTCGAACACTTCCGCGCCCTGACCCGCGAACGCATCGCCATCCTGATCTCGCATCGCTTCTCCACCGTACGCATGGCCGACCAGATCGTCGTGCTGCAGGAGGGCCGCATCGTCGAGCACGGCAGCCACGACGAGCTGATGCGGCTGAATGGGCACTATGCGCATCTGTTTTCGTTGCAGGCGAAGGGGTATAGATAGGGAAGTGATGAGGTGATGAAGTGATGGGGTGATGACGCAGGAATGCGCCGCGCCTCCCCCTTCTTGCTTCATCACTTCATCACTCCATCACCTCATCACTCCATCACCATCCATCATGTCCCGCACCTGGTCCGCCGAAG
>CAYWHG010000159.1:0-10581 GCA_964457865.1 uncultured Steroidobacter sp. | reverse complement strand
GTGTCCGCACCGGCTATGACCTGGCGCAACTGCAGGCAGTCAGACAGGTGTGCCAAGTGCCGCTGATCGCCTCGGGCGGCGCCGGGGCATCCGAGCACTTCGAACGTGTATTCACCGAAGCACGCGTCGATGGTGCACTCGCGGCCAGCATCTTTCACAGCGGCGCGATTGCCATCCCGACACTCAAGTCATTCCTGCGTCAGCGTTCGATCGAGATTCGCCCATGAACATTGCAGACATCGACCGGCTCGACTGGCGCAAGGGCGACGGCCTGCTGCCCGCCATCGTGCAGGATGCGAACTCCGGCCAGGTATTGATGCTCGGCTTTATGAACACGCAGTCGCTGCGTCAGACGCTGGATTCGGGTCGCGTCACTTTCTTCAGCCGCAGCAAGAATCGCTTGTGGACCAAGGGCGAGACCTCCGGAAATTTCCTGCATGTCGTGTCCGTGTCGGCCGACTGCGATCGGGATTCGCTGCTGATCACAGCGCGACCGGACGGGCCCACCTGTCACAACGGTACAATGAGCTGCTTCGGCGATGATGTCGGCACGGGTGCGACGCCGCTGGCATTTCTGAGCACGCTCGAAGCGGTGCTGGCGCAGCGGATCGCCGAGCGGCCGGAAGGCAGCTACACCGCGCGGCTGTGGGCGGATGGTACGACGCGCATGGCGCAGAAGGTCGGCGAGGAAGGTGTCGAAGTGGCGCTGGCGGCAGTGACGCAGGAAGACGATCGCCTCGTGAGCGAATCAGCCGATCTTCTTTATCACCTGACACTCCTGCTGAAGAATCGCGGCCTGTCGCTGGCGAAGGTCGTGGGTGAGCTGGAGAAGCGGCATCGCGCCAAACCGTAGGAATCTCCTTGGCCAACCGCGGTGACGTCGAACAATGCGTCCCTTCCTCCGCGCAGCGGGGGCAATGGGTTGTGTCTGCTTCAGTCTTTCGGTGCAGCGACCGGGCGAAGTTTCGCTGCCATATTCACCAGCTCGGGGAGGGAATTCGCATTCATTTTCCGCATTACCTTACCGCGGTGCGCCTTTACCGTGATCTCGCTGATGCCGAGTTCGCCACCCACCTGCTTGTTCAACCTGCCGGCGACGACTGCGGCCATGACTTCCCGTTCGCGAGGGCTGAGCGACGCGTAGTCATTTCTCAGGGTGCGAATTTCCGCCTCGTGATCCAGTGCAGTGTGGCTGTGTTCGATGGCGTGCCGGATCGCGTTCAGTAGAACATCGTCGTCGAATGGCTTCGTCAGGAACTCCATGGCGCCTCCCTTCATGGCTTTGACCGTCATCGGCACATCGCCGTGACCGGTGATGAAAATGATCGGCATGTCGACCCGATCGCCGAGGAGCTTCTGCAGATCAAGGCCGCTGAGACCCGGAAGGGTGACATCCAGCACCAGGCAACTGGGAGCGAAGAGCAGTCGCGGACGGTCGAGGAACTCCTGGGCGGAAGCGAACACTTCGGGTAACCAGCCTGCCAAACGGATCAGGGGCTGCAATGATTCCCGCACCGAGATGTCGTCGTCGACGACGAATACCGTGGGAACGACAGGCAGCGCAAGGGATGACATTTTCATCTTCATCTCCAGGCTCAACGCTCCTGAAGCGCGGTATTGAGCGCTCCAAGCAGAGCCGTATCGCTGAATGGCTTGAACAGGCATTCCACTGCACCCAGCCTGAGCAGGCGTGGACGGACGCTCTGATCGGCGTGCGCGGTGATGAACACGATCGGAATTTCCTGCCGGCGCAGCTTCAATTCCCGATGCAGATCGGGACCGGACATACCGGGCATGGCGATATCGACAATCAGGCAACGCGTCTCGCGAACAGCACCCAATGCGAGGAAATCTTCCGCCGAAGAGAACGCCTGGACAGCAAAGCCGAACTCCTTCAGCAGGTCGGGCAGCGACTCGCGCACGGACTCGTCGTCATCGATGACCGACACGAGTGAACGGTTGACCATCAGGGATTTCCCATGGCATGCGTCGCGCGTTCCGCAGCGGGCGACCGAATGGTCCCGGGAGCGTGCGCGCCTGCCATATCCTCCATCACGTCATAAGGACTGCGGGGAATGGAAAAAGAGAACGTGGCTCCAGGACCGTCGTTCGATTGCGCCCACAATCGCCCGCGATGGTTCTCGATGATGGAACGACTGACCGACAGGCCAATCCCCATGCCGGTGCTCTTGGTGGTGTAGAACGCATCGAACAATCTGTCGGCTCGCTCAGGTTCGAATCCCACTCCCGAATCCTGCATGGTCAGGCTGACGTGATCGTCCTCATCCGCTGCTGTTCTGATAACCAGTTGACGCGGGCGATCCTCGATGTCGCGCATCGCATCGGACGCGTTCATCAGCAGATTCAGGATGACCTGTTGCAGTTGCACGCGGTCGCCGGTGACCGGCATCAGGGTGTCGTCCAGGTATGTCTGCAACACCACCCTGCTCCGCTGCAATTCGCTCAGCGACAGGGCAATGACCTCTCGTGTCGCCTCGTTCAGATCCACCGGTTCGCTCGAGGCACCTCTCTTTGCAAACAGTGCCCGTAGTCGCGCGATCACATCGGATGCGCGGTGACCGTCGCGAATCGTGCGCCGGGCGGTTTCACGCGCCCCGTCGACATTCGGCGGATCCGATGCCAGCATCCTCAGGCACGTGCTGGCGTTCGTAATGATGCCCGACAGCGGCTGGTTGACCTCGTGCGCAATCGATGCCGTCAATGCACCGAGACTCGTGACCCTGGATACGTGCGCCAGTTCGGACCGAACCTTGCAGAGAGATTCTTCCGCCCGTTTCGCGTCGTCGATGTCCGTATTTGCGCCATACCAGTTGATCACCGAGCCGTTCTCGCACAGCGGTTCCCATCGCGACAGGAACCACCGGTACTCGCCATCGAAACGCCGCAGGCGCGACTCGACCTGGCCAGGTTGTCCGGACGCCAGGGAAGCGCGAACTGCGTCGTCCAGCGCCTTGAGATCGTCCGGGTGAACGATCACCGTCCAATCGTCGTAGGTTTCCGCGGGAGCGAATCCCGCGTAGTCCTGCCAGCGTTTGTTCCAGAATTCACCGCAACCGTCGGCCCGGGCGTACCAGACACTGGCGGGGATGGTATCGATGATGGTCCGCAGCCGTCGTTCCGATCTGATGAGTTCATCGAGTGCACCGGTCAGCGACGCCTGAGATTGTGTGCGCTCGATGGCGATGCTCGCGATGTGGGTGACCTGATCGATCAGATCCTGGTCCTGGGCTGTGGGTGTCCTCGGCTGGTCGTAGTAGATGGCGATTGCACCCAACACTTTGCCGGTCGTCGACGGGATGGGTGTCGACCAGCACGCTTGCAGTCCGTGCGCCAATGCCATTGGACACCATTGATATGCGGCCCAGCGCATCTCAGCAGTGAGGTCCGAACTGAGCACCTGATTTTTTGAGTACACCGCCATCGCGCATGGACCCGAATCGGCATTGACCGGCCGGTCAATGATGGACGTGATGAAACTGACCGGCAGACTGGGCGCGGCACCGTATTCGAGATGTGTGCCGGTCGAATCGACCAGCACGACGCTGCAGTAGCACCCCGCGGTCGTGCTCTCGACGAGCTGACACAACGCCTTGAGGATTTCCGGCATCGCCTGGCCGCTCGCGACCATCTCGAGCAGGCGCTTCTCACCAGACAGCAGTGCTTCCGCCCTTTTCCTGTCGTCGACGTCACTCCGCAGCAGGTACCACAGCACGATGCGGTCCTGCGCATCCTGCAACGGAAAGCCGCGCGTACGAAACCATCGGTACACTCCGTCGACGCGGCGCAGGCGGCTTTCCACGTCGTCGAAGCGCCCGGTTTCGGTCGCCTTGCGGAACGTTGCGGTGATAGCTGGCAGGTCATCCGGGTGAACGAGATCGCCGAGTTCCCGCCCCTGCATCTCCCCATGCGTGGCGCCGAAGTATTCGAGGACCTGGCGATTCACGTAGTCGATTTTGCCGGCGGGCGTCAGATGAATGGCGTGGGCCGGAAGATCATCGACGACCGCGCGAAAATGCTGCTCGCGGGCAGGCGGCCAGAGCCACCAGCGTGCGTGCGAGGTTTCCTGTGCACGCCGGTGTTCCTCGATTTCCGTGTTGACTCCGCACCATTTGATGATCTGTCCGGAGGCATCGGCCAATGGAGCGGCACGAAGAAGAAACCAGCGATAGTCGCCGTCGAAACGGCGCAGACGCATTTCCATCTCGCCGGATCTGCCGGCGACCAGCATGGACTGCCAGCGTTCGTTCAATTCAGGCACATCGTCGGGATGTACGGCGGCCAGCCAACCCCGACCCGAAGCCTCATCGATGCATTGACCGGTGAATTCGCGCCAATATTGATTGAGAAAGTCGATCTGCCCGTCGGGGAGCGCGGTCCACACCAGGCCTGGAAGCGCATCGACGACGCGGCTGAGTTCGTTCTCCATGACGGTCCCTGGGTGTGACTGGCGCCTTCGTCGAGGATGCGCCACTCGAAGGATGAACACGACTGATACTTTGGTATCGGTCCCAGCCAGACGATCGATACCATCGTGTAATCGCCGCGGCTGCTCTTCTCTGATGTCATGACTCCTGTATCGCATTGCACCGACGAGGCTGCTCGCAGCAGTCGAATTCACCCCCAGGAGCCATCATGTCCGCCGTACCTGCAACCACAGTTGGTAAAGTTCTCTACACCGGCAAAGTCCACACCACGGGCGGTCGCGATGGTGCATCCCGCAGCAGTGATGGCCGCCTGGATATCAAGCACTCCACACCCGGCGGCCCTGGTACCGGCACCAACCCGGAGCAGTTGTTCGCCGCCGGATGGTCCGCATGCTTCGAGGGCGCCATGGGCATTGCAGCTCGCAAGATGAAGGTCGCACTGCCGCCGGACATGGCCATCGATGCCGAAGTGGATCTGCTCCTGACCGGCGACGCCTACACCATCCAGGCACGCCTCAACATCAGCCTGCCGGGCCTGGAGCGCGACGTCGCGCAGGCGCTTGCAGATGCCGCGCATCAGACGTGTCCGTACTCCAAGGCCACGCGCGGCAACATCAACGCCGTGATCAATGTGCTCTGAGACCGCACGGGTCGCATGACGGTGAATCCGAACATTGCAGTGATCATCGGCACGACGCGGTCCACCCGGTTTGGCGAGAAACCTGCGCGATGGATCTATGACATCGCCGCCGGCCGGGCAGACATGACGGTCGAGCTGATCGATCTGCGCGACTATCCCATGCCCTTCTTCGACGAACCTGCTTCGAATGCATGGGTGCCGTCGCAGAACGAGGTGGCGCAGCGCTGGCAGAAGAAGATCGCCGAGTTCGATGGCTACGTTTTCGTGACCGCTGAATACAACCGCAGCGTCAGCGCTGTGCTGAAGAACGCCCTCGACTACGCGTATCCGGAATGGAATCGCAAGGCCGCAGCCTTCGTCGGCTATGGCAGCGTCGGTGCCGCCCGCTCCATTGAGCACTTGCGGCTCATCTGCGTGGAGCTGCAGATGGCGCCGACGCGATCAGGTATCCATATCCAGGGCGCCGACTTCATGGCGGTACTGCAGCAGGGCAAGCCCATCACGGATCTGGCGTATCTCGATCAGGGTTCAAAGACCTTGCTTGATGAGCTTCAGTGGTGGGCCAGCGCCCTGATGGTCGCACGCAGCACAACCCGCTCAGGGCGGTTGTCGTGAAGACGAGTACGCTGGTATCCGCCGCAATGCTCCTCGTGTCGTTCGGGGTTCTGATTGCAGTCATGGCCAGGGATGCAGCAACGGCACCCGACGAACCACGCAAGGCCTTGCGCTTGCCGGTCGAAGGCAGGACTCCCTCCCTTGACGGCGCGACTGTGTGGCTCAACTCCCCTCCCCTCGCCGCGGCGGACCTGCGCGGAAAGGTTGTCCTCGTCGACTTCTGGACATACACCTGCATCAACTGGCTGCGCACGCTCCCTCATGTCCGGGCGTGGAGTGAGAAGTACCAGGACCAGGGGCTGATCGTCATCGGCGTGCACTCGCCCGAATTCGAGTTCGAGAAGGACGTCGACAATGTTCGCCGGGCCGCCAGGGACATGAAGATTGGCTATCCGGTCGCGGTCGACAGCAACCACGCGATCTGGCGGGCATTCAGGAACAACTACTGGCCCGCCCTCTACTTCATCGATGCGCAAGGCAACGTGCGGCACCATCAGTTCGGCGAGGGGGACTACGATCGAGCCGAGAGAGTTCTTCAGCAACTGCTGGCCGAAGCCGGTAACGAGGTCAATCGTGACCCCACTGCCACTTACGCGCGCGGTCCGGAGGTTGCTGCCGACTGGGCAAACTTGAAGTCTGCCGAGAACTACCTGGGATACGAACGCACACGGAAATT
The DNA here is from genome assembly GCA_964457865.1 of uncultured Steroidobacter sp. Lineage (GTDB taxonomy): Bacteria > Pseudomonadota > Gammaproteobacteria > Steroidobacterales > Steroidobacteraceae > Steroidobacter. The sequence goes on along the minus strand of CAYWHG010000159.1, from coordinate 4,205 downwards.
CTCCGGCGACGCGGTCCCGGACAAGCGCAGTACCTACGCGATCCCCACGCGGCTGCGGCTCAATCACTGGGCGCTCGCGGGCGACTGGACGATGCAGTCACAGGCTGTCCTGCTGCGCAAGGCCAACGGTCGTATCGCGTACCGATTCCACGCGCGCGATCTTCATCTCGTCATGAGAGCGGCAGCGCACGGAACGTCAGTGCGGTTTCGCGTGCGGATTGACGGACAGGCGCCCGGCGCCGCTCATGGAACCGACGTCGACGATCGGGGCTACGGCATGGTGACCGAGCCGCGGCTCTACCAGCTCATTCGACAGCCGTTGCCCATCAACGATCGCCTGTTCGAGATCGAGTTCCTCGATTCGGGCGTGGAGGCCTTCGCGTTCACATTCGGTTGACGATGGCTGCGCAGCACATCGCCTACATCGTGAACAGCATCGAGTCGCCTGTCGTACTCGTCCGGCAGGCCAGGTTCCGCGATCAGTTCGCAGCAGACGTTTCAGCGGTCGACGCGAGGCGGACCGGCGACTCGGCAATTTGTCGGCCGGCCCATACCAACGTATCGACCGACACCATCGTGTAATCGCTCTGCCACCTCGCTCCTGTTCTGATCTTGTCCGTGTCCTGTTTCTCGCAGCTGAGCGACTGGACTTGCGACGCATCGGACCACTTTTCAAGGAGCCAACATGACTACCCAGAACCTGCGCAGTGCCGCACTGAGAGAACCCGCGCCTTTCCCGACTCTTCCGCGCCCGAAAGAGAACCGGAGTATCTGGCGACGCCTCGTTGCTGCATCGAGCGCCGCAGGTGCTTTCGGTCTGGCCATGCTCGCAGCACCCTGCTATGGCGAGAAGGCACCGGGCGCCGACGGCCAGGTCTCCGTAGCCAGTGTCGTGCCGAAAAAACTTCGCGCAGCAGGCAAGGACGATTCCATTCGTCCCTTTCGCGTGAACGTTCCAGAAGCGGATCTCGTCGATCTGCGCAAGCGGGTGCTGGCGACTCGATGGCCCGACAAGGAAACCGTAGTCGATCAATCGCAGGGTGCGCAGCTGGCGAAGCTGCAGGCACTGGTGAGCTATTGGGGAACGGGCTACGACTGGCGCAAGGTCGAAGCGAAACTCAATGCCCTGCCGCAGTTCATGACCGAGATCGATGGACTCGACATTCATTTCATTCATGTGAAATCCCGTCACGCGAACGCCCTGCCGTTGCTCATCACGCATGGCTGGCCCGGTTCGGTACTCGAACTCGTCAAGTCCATCGATCCGCTCACCAACCCGACGGCTCACGGTGGCAAAGCGGAAGACGCCTTTCACGTGATCATTCCGTCGATGCCGGGCTACGGCTTCTCGGAAAGACCGACGGACACGGGCTGGGATCCCGATCGCATGGGACGCGCATGGGACGTGCTCGTGAAGCGCCTGGGCTACACACGCTACGTCTCGCAAGGTGGTGATTGGGGCTCCGTCGTTGCGGACGTGATGGGGCGTCAGGCGCCGAAAGGACTGCTGGGCATTCATGTCAACATGCCGGCGACCGTGCCCGGCAGCATCGCGAAGCTCATCGGCAACGGCGATCCAGCACCAGCCGGACTGTCCGCCGAAGAGAAAGCCGCGTTCGATTCGCTCAGCACCTTCTTCACGAAGAACGCAGGCTACGGCGTCATGATGGTGACGCGCCCGCAAACCGTGGGCTATGGCTTGTCGGATTCACCTGTCGGTCTTGCCGCGTGGATGTATGACAAGTTCGCGCAGTGGACGTACAGCGGCGGCGAACCCGAGCGCTCGCTCACCAGGGATGAAATGCTGGACGACATCACGCTGTACTGGCTGACGAACAGCGCGATCTCCTCCGCGCGGCTCTACTGGGAGAACAACAACAACAACTTCAGCGCTGCCGCCCAGAAGACCAGCGAGATCTCCGTTCCGGTTGCCGTCACTGTGTTTCCGGGTGAGATCTATCGTGCTCCGAAGAGCTGGACAGAGCAGGCGTATCCACGGCTCATCTACTTCAATGAAGTGGACAAGGGTGGTCACTTCGCCGCCTGGGAAGAACCGCAACTCTTCGCTGAGGAACTGCGCGCAGCATTCAAATCGCTGCGGTAGCGGCGGAGACACGACTCACAACCACAGGGGACGGAGGGTGGCGCCGGTCTATCGCGCCACCTCGACCCCCATTTACATTGATCGGAGACAAATCATGAAGACCAGTTTTCCGGGTACCGCACTGATCACAGGTGCTTCGTCCGGCATCGGCGCGATCTACGCCGATCGGCTCGCGCGTCGCGGTCACGACCTGATCCTGGTCGCCCGCAATCGCGAACGGCTCGATGCGCTGTCGACACGCATCGCTGCTGAAACCGGGCGCCGCGCCGAGGCGATCATTGCCGACCTGAACGATCACGCAGATCTGGCTCGTGTCGAAAATGTGTTGCGCACCGATCCGGCCATCACCCTCCTGGTGAACAACGCGGGTATCGGCGCGCCCGAATCCCTGCTCGACTCGGACATCGCGACATTGCAACGAGTGATCGATCTCAACATCAGTGCGGTCGTGCATCTGACTCACGCCGTCGTGCCGGCGTTTCTGCAGCGCGGCAGCGGCGCGATCATCAATATCGGCTCGATCGTCGGTATCGCACCCGAAATCTTGAATGGCGTGTACGGCGCGAGCAAAGCCTTCGTGCTGGCCTTCAGCCTCGCGCTCCACAAGCAGTTTGCCGACAGCGGAATTCACGTCCAGGCGGTGATGCCGGGTGCAACCGCCACAGACTTCTGGGATCTTTCCGGGACTCCTCTGGATCAGGTGCCGGGTGATATCGTGATGAAGGCGGACCACATGGTCGACGCTGCGCTGGCCGGCTTCGACCAGGGTGAGCTGGTTACCCTTCCCGCACTCGCTGACATCGCCGACTGGCACGCCTACGAAACAGCGCGGCAGAACATGATGCCGAAGCTGTCCCGCAGCACGCCGGCCGCACGCTACGGCATAGCGGCCCGCTAGCCCGGAGAAGGACTCACCATGTCCGACAAGATCAACCATCTTCGCCGTCACCTGTTCGGCACCGCAGCCTTGACGATCGCGGCCACGCAATTCGGCGTGGCCGATTCCGCAGGTGCACAGGCTGGCGAGACACGGATCACCACCAAACCTGGGAACACGTCGTTCGATTCGCTGAAGCAGATCGATGCGGGCGTTCTGAACGTCGGGTACGCCGAAGCCGGTCCTGCGCGTGGCCCTGTCGTCATGCTGCTGCATGGTTGGCCGTACGATATTCACAGCTTCGTGGATGTGACTCCCCTGCTGGCTTCTCGGGGCTACCGCGTGATCGTTCCGTATCTGCGCGGTTACGGCACGACGCGGTTTCTTTCCAGCGAGACACCCCGCAATGGCCAGCAATCAGCACTCGCCGTCGACGTCATCGCACTGATGGATGCGCTGAGAATCGACAAGGCAATCCTCGCCGGTTTCGATTGGGGCGCGCGGACCGCCAACATCGTCGCTGCGCTGTGGCCGCAGCGCTGCAAGGCAATGGTCTCGGTGAGCGGTTACCTGATCGGCAGCCGTGAAGCCAACAAGGCGCCACTGCCGCCGAAGGCTGAACTCGCATGGTGGTATCAGTTCTATTTCGCCACGGAACGTGGCCGCGTCGGCTATGAAACGTATCGACGCGATTTCGCGAAGCTCATCTGGCAGCTTGCTTCGCCGCAGTGGCAGTTCGACGACGCCACGTTCGAACGCTCTGCAGCATCCTTCGACAACCCCGACCACGCCAGGATCGTGATCCACAACTATCGTTGGCGGATCAGTCAGGCCGAAGGCGAACCGCAGTATGACGAACTGGAGAAACGCCTCGCCGTCGGCCCGGTCATTACCGTGCCCACCATCACGCTTGAAAGCGATGCCAACGGTGCGCCACACCCGAGCCCTGATTCCTATGCCGGAAAGTTCTCGGGCAGGTATGCGCACCGATCCATCGAGGGCGGTATCGGTCACAACCTGCCGCAGGAAGCGCCGCAGGCCCTTGTAGATGCGATCGTGGAAGTCGATGGCTATTCATAGAGTCGTCCGGCCAGCATCGCGGGGCGGGCTCTCAGATCACGAACTCCTGCGCCGGCTCACGCAGGTTGTACGTCGAGCTCATCGCGCGACCGTAGGCACCCGCCGTCGCAATCAGCAGCACATCGCCTTCCTGCGTCGGCGGCA
>CAYWHG010000158.1:7530-10609 GCA_964457865.1 uncultured Steroidobacter sp. | reverse complement strand
AGCGAGCCCATGCGACCCGTGTCGGCGATCATTTCCATGCACAGTTGTGCTTCGCGATAGGACGGACCGCCGGGCACGGTCGTGCCCACGCCGGGCGCGATCTCCGGATCGAGAAAGTCGACATCGAAACTCACGTGCAGGTGCGTGTCGTCGTCGAGATCGGCCAGCGCCATGTCCATGGTCTGACGCACGCCGACTTCGTCGATGAAGCGCATGTCGAACACTTCCAGTCGCTGTTCGTGCAGGAAACGCTTCTCGCCGGCATCGACGCTGCGGATACCGATCTGGCGGATTGCCGATGGTTCCATCGCCGGTACCGTACCGCCGATGCTGATCAGTTCGGGCGGACCGAAGCCGCACAGGCAGGCGACCGGCATGCCATGGATATTGCCGCTGGGCGACAGTTCGCTGGTGTTGAAGTCCGAATGCGCATCGAGCCAGAGCACGCGCAGCTTGCGTCCGGTCTCGCGGCAGTAGCGCGCCGCGGCGCTGATGGTGCCGAGACCGAGACAGTGATCGCCGCCGAGCAGGATGGGCAGGCGCGCCGCCGTCAGTTCGGCGTGCACCGCCTCATGCACGAGACGATTCCATTCGACGACTTCGCGCAGATGCCGATAACCCTCGACGGGCGGCAGCCAGGGGTTGCCAGGGCCCGCAAGGTTGCCGCGATCGGTCACCTTGAGGCCGCGACTGGCGAGCGCCTGCTGCAGGCCTGCGACGCGCAGCGCCTCCGGTCCCATCGATGCGCCGCGATGACCGGCGCCGACATCGGTGGGCGCGCCGATCAGCGTGATTTCGCGTCGCGTCGCGGCGTTCATGCGAGCGCTTCCTCGCTGCGCTGGGACTTTGCCTGGGCCGGCGTCGCGTGCAGCGTGCAGAAGAGATCCTTGGGATCGGCGAGGTCCGGCACGAGATCGAGCTGCTGCTGCGTGCCGCGCTGCGCATGATGCAGCCGCTGCAGGTAACGCAGCGCAGAGAAGTCTTCGATGGCGAAGCCTACTGAATCGAAGATGGTGACTTCGCGTTCGCTGTTGCGGCCGCTGGCCTTGCCTGAGACCACGTCGGCGAATTCGATGACGGGGAACGTGGCTTCCATCTGCTGGATCTCGCCCTCGATGCGCGATTGCGGTTCGAACTCGACGACGGTACGTGCGTCGTCGCGCCGCAGGATGTCCGCGTGCAGTTCGGTCTTGCCGGGACAGTCGCCACCGACGGCGTTGAGATGCATGCCGGGTTCGATCATGTCCGGCGTGAGGATGGTCGCGTTGCGCTTGTCGGCCGTGACAGTGGTGACGATGTCCGAGCCGCGCACGGCGTCGGCGATGCTCTGGCAGATCACCACGCGCAGGCCGTCGAGCGGCAAGGCGGCCAGGTTGCGCACCAGCTTGTCGGTGGCCTGGCTGTCCGTGTCATAGAGACGTAGTTCGCGGATGCCGAGCATGTGATGGAAGGCAATGGCCTGGAATTCGCTCTGCGCGCCGTTGCCGATGAGTGCCATCACGCGGTTGTCGCGACGCGCCATCCAGCGCGCGGCGAGTGCGGACATGGCAGCGGTGCGCAGTGCCGTGGTGTAGGTGAGTTCGGCCAGCAGCAACGGATAACCGGTGGCGACGTCGGCCATCACGCCGAAGGCGGTGACCGTGAGCAGGCCGCGCGCCGTGTTCTTCGGATGACCGTTCACATACTTGAATGCGTACAGACGGCCATCGCTGGCCGGCATCAGTTCGATCACGCCGATGTCAGAGTGGGTCGCGTGACGCGGCGACTTGTCGAAGTCCGCCCAGCGTCGGTAATCCGCTTCGATTTCCGTCGCCAGTTCCTCGATGAAGCGCGCGATGCCGGTCCGGCGGACCAGCTCATGAACGCGTTCGATGCCAATGTAATCGACCATGCCAATCTCTCCCGGACTTCCTGAATCGCCGTCCGGGCTAGTCTTTCGTCAGGCGCAGCCAGAGAGAAGCCAGAAGACTGATCAATTGGCTCGATACTTTGAGCAAATAGTCAGAAATTCGTGGCATTCTGCGCAGAAATGACCTCAGGAGGTAGGGCGATGGACTCGATCGACCGGCAATTGATCTCCCTGCTGCGCGACAACGCCCGTACGCCCGTGGCGACCCTGGCGAAGAAACTCAAGGTGGCCCGCGGCACGGTACAGAACCGCCTGAACAAGCTGGAAGCGGACGGCACGATCGTCGGCTACACGGTGCGGCTGCGACCGCAGGTGGAGTCCCATCACATCCGTGCCTTCATGGGCGTTGCCGTGGACGGCAACCGAACCGAACAGGTACTGCGCCTACTCCGCGGCCATCCCAACGTCGTCGCGCTGCACACGACCAATGGCCGCTGGGACCTGGTCGCCGAACTGCGCACCGACAACCTCGAAGAATTCGACCGCGTCCTGCGCCAGATCGGTCTGCTCGATGGGATCGCGAATACCGAGACGAGCCTGTTGTTGTCGACGCAGAAGCTTTGAGGGGAGAAGGAGAGGAGTAACCGCATAGAACGCAAAGAACGCATAGAAAATCTGGAAAAGAACATTGGCCGCAAAGCATTCTTGCCTTCGCCCTTTTTCTGCCTATTCCCTTTCCGTTTTGCGTTCTATGCGTTCTTTGCGGTTACTCCTGCTTCTCTCTCAAGCTCGAAACCTTCGTCGAGCCAGCCCGTGATGCCGCCGATCATGAGCTTCACCGGGCGGCCGAGTCTGGCGAGGCGGATGGCGCCGCGGTGGGCGCCGTTGCAGTGTGGGCCGGCGCAGTAGACGACGAAGGTCGTGTCCCGCGGATAGGACGCCAGCGACGATTCGATGATTTTCCGGTGCGGCATGCTGATGGCGCCGGGGACGTGGCCGCGCGCATACAGCTCGTGGCTGCGCACGTCGAACAGTACAAAGTCCGGTTTGCCGGAACTCACGGCGTCGTGCACGTCCCAGCAATCGGTTTCGAAGCGCAGCGCCGATTCGAAGTGATCGAGGGCGCTGGCACTATCGGCGGCTGGGATCTGGGTGACGGCAGAAGGCATGAGAGGGACTCCGGGTAGAAAGGCGATGCAAGGTGCTAGGTACTAGGTGCTAGGTACTAGG
>CAYWHG010000158.1:0-7430 GCA_964457865.1 uncultured Steroidobacter sp. | reverse complement strand
AGGTGCTAGGTACTAGGTGCTAGGTACTAGGCGCTAGGTCAGAACAGAGAGTCACACACAGCGGCATGTCCCATCTGGCCTAGCACCTGGAGCCTAGCGCCCAGAGCCTTCTTTCCGCCTCTGGCGCAATCGTCATCCTCCGGTAACATCGCGCCATGAAGCGCAAGTCCGCAAAGTTGCCCCTCGTTGTCGCGGTCGCCTATGACCAGCTCTGTACCTTCGAATTCGGCTGCGTCGTCGAGATGTTCGCGCTGCAGCGGCCGGAACTCGATGTTCCGTGGTATCGATTTGCGGTGTGTTCAGCGGAACGACGCAAGCTGCGTGCAGCGGGAGGCATTACTGTCTCCGCCCCGTACTCGCTGAAGATTCTCGACCAGGCGCACACGATCATCGTGCCCGGCTGGCGCGATGCGGATGAGTCGCCGCCGCCCGATCTCGTGAAGCGCATCCGCGCGGCTTACGACCGCGGCGCCCGCATCTGCTCCATCTGCTCCGGTGTCTTCGTGCTCGCGGCGGCCGGCATTCTCGATGGCCGGACAGTGACGACGCACTGGCGTTACGCGCAGCGTCTGCAGCAGCGCTATCCCACGCTACGCGTCGAGCCCAATGCGCTGTACGTGGACGAAGGTCAGGTGGTGACGTCGGCGGGTTCGGCGGCTGGACTCGACATGCTCGTGCACCTGGTCCGGCGCGATCACGGCCCGAAAGTCGCCAATGTCGTCGCACAGCGGCTGGTGATCCCGCCGCATCGCGACGGCGATCAGGCGCAGTACGTGCCGCGACCGGTAGCACGCGACGACGAGGGCCGGCTCGCGCGACTGCTCGACTGGGTCCGCGTGCATCTGGATGCGCCGCATTCGGTGGCGTCGCTGTCGAAGCGGGCCAGCATGAGTTCGCGGACGCTGCTGCGTCACTTCCGCAATATCACGGGGCTGGCGCCCGGCGAATGGCTGCTGCGCGAGCGCGTCGCGCTGGCGCGCGACATGCTGGAGTCGGGGCGTGTGCCGATCGGTGAAGTCGCGGATCGCGCCGGCTTCGGTTCCGCGGAATCGTTCCGTCGGCACTTCCGCCTGCAGGTCGGCGCGTCGCCGACGGCGTACAGGCAGCGATTCCTGCAGCGGTAGAGGATTGGAGATCGAGAGTAACCGCATAGAACGCAAAGAACGCAAAAAAAGAAGGCCGAGAAATAGCCGCAAAAAGCGCAAGAGGCGCAAAGGTCAGAAAAGAAGTTTGGCTTTTCTTACCTTGCGCTTTTTGCGGCCATTCTCTTCCGGTTTTGCGTTCTATGCGTTCTTTGCGGTTATTCCATTCCGGTCCTAGGTTTCGCCCCACACGTCCCGAGCGACTTTCACGATCAGTTCCATCTTCCGCTTCTGATCATCCGCTGTCAGCGGATGACCAGACCCCGGCACCGAGCTGAATCCGCACTGCGGCGACAGCCCGAGCTGGTCCAGCGGAATGTGCTTTGCGGCGTCGTCGATGCGGCGCTTGAGATCGTCGGCGTTTTCGAGCGTCGGAATCTTGGAGCTGACGAGTCCCAGCACGACCCGCTTGTGAGACGGAACGAAGCGCAGCGGCCGGAAATCGCCGGCGCGATCCGTATCGAACTCCAGCAGGAAGGCATCGACGTTCAGTTCGCCGAAGACTTTCTCGGCGATGGCTTCGTAGCCGCCTTCCGCCATCCATGCGCCCTTGAGATTGCCGCGGCACATGTGCGTGGCCTTCGCCATGCCGGGCGGACAGGCGGCGAGCGCATCGTTCACGAGCTTTACATAGCGCGCGGTCAGTTCATCGGGATCTTCGCCGCGACGGCGTACGTCATCGCGCACATGGTCATCGCAATTGCAGGGCAGGGCCGTGTTGTCGAACTGCAGATAGCGGCAGCCGAGGGCGGCGAGGTCGCGGATTTCATCTCGATAGATCTGCACCAGACCCGCGTAGTAGTGCTCCGTGTCCGGGTAGGCTGCGGCGTCGAAGCTCTGCGGGCCGAGGAAAAAGTGCATGACGTCGGGCGAGGGAATCGTCACTTTGGGAATGCCGGTCTTCACGACGCTGTGCAGGAAGCGGAATTCGTCCGTCGCGATACCGTGCCTGCGTTGCAGCGGCTCCTTCGCGAATGGCGAGGGCAGCACGCCTTTTTCGCCCTTCTCGTCGCGGAAGCCGAGCGTGCCGTCGCGCATGCCGAAACCCTGCACGGCGTCGATGAATCCGGCGCTCCAGCCGCGGCGGCGGAACTCGCCGTCGGTGACACTGCTCATGCCCACCGATTCCTGCAGCGCGACCAGTTCGCGGATGCAGTCGTCCTGCACCTCGTGCAACTGCGCCGCGCTGGTGGCGCCGCTCTTGATGCCGCGCGCCGCCTGCAACAGGCGTTCGGGGCGCAGATAGCTGCCGACGTGCTCGGCACGGAAGGTGGGTCGCCGTGAGTCTGTCGTGGTCATGGTGCTGTCCTGGCGGTTGCCGGCATTGGCGGGAACGGGCATTGGCGGGAATGTTCTACTTTATAACTATCTGCTGGCCGAATGGAAGGCAGACGCTGGCCAGCGCCACGACAAGGCGTCTACCATCCCGCGCATGACGACTACGCACGAAACGACTCCTGCCGCCGATGGCTTCCGCATGCCTGCCGAGTTCGAGCCGCATTCGGGCTGCTGGATGCTCTGGCCGGAACGAACCTCCAATTGGCGGCTGGGCGCCAAACCCGCGCAGCAGGCATTCGCTGCCGTGGCCACGGCGATCGCCGTCGGCGAGCCGGTGACTGTCGGCGTCTCGCGTGCGCAGTACATCCAGGCACGCTCCATGCTTCCCGACGCCGTGCGGGTCATCGAAATCTCCAGCGACGATGCCTGGATGCGCGATACCGGTCCGACGTTCGTGGTCAACAAGCGCGGCGCCGTTCGTGGTGTCGACTGGACCTTCAATGCCTGGGGCGGCCTGAACGGCGGGTTGTACTTTCCCTGGGACCAGGACGATCTGGTGGCGCGCAAGGTGCTGGAGATCGAGGGATGCGATCGTTATCGCGCGCCGCTGATCCTCGAAGGCGGTGCGATCCACGTCGACGGCGAAGGCACGCTGCTGACGACCGAAGAGTGCCTGCTCGATCCCAATCGCAACCCGCATCTCGACAAGGGCCAGATCGAGATCCTGCTGCACGAATATCTCGGCGTGACGAGCGTCATCTGGCTGGGCAAGGGCGTGGTCGATGATGAAACCGACGGTCACATCGACAACCTCTGCTGCTTCGTTCGGCCGGGCGAAGTCGCACTGACGTGGACCGACAACAAACGTGACCCCCAGTACCGCGTCTCGATGGATGCGTACGAGCGCCTGAACGGCGCGCGCGATGCGCAGGGACGCAAGCTGAAGATCCACAAGATTCAGCAGCCCGGCCCGCTGTATCGAACGCGCGAGGAATCCGCCGGCATCGATGTCGTGGACGGCGGCGCGCCGCGGCGGACTCATGAACGCCTCGCGGCGTCCTACGTGAATTTCTACATCGGCAATTCCGTGATCGTCATGCCGTTGCTGGATCCGCGCCATGACAAGCAGGTCGCGCGGCAACTGCAGAAGCTGTTTCCCGAGCACAGATTGATCGGCGTGCAATCGCGGGAAATCCTGCTGGGCGGCGGCAATATTCACTGTATTACTCAGCAGGTACCGCGCGGCAAGAGGCGCTGAGGCGGCCGTCGGAAGAACTCAGGAAGCGGAATATCTCCACGGGGATCACGGGGAACACCGGGATGGGAGAAGAGATTTTTCTCTGTACTCCCCGTGCTCTCCGTGTCCCCCGTGGAGATATTCTTTTTTCTTCAGCAGGTACTGATCGGGAGCTTCGATGATCAGCAAAGCCGCCGTTCGATCCGCCCGCCTCATCGGCTCGCGCCGCATGAGCAAGGAACAGTTCGAGGAGGTGCTCCCGCCGCTGCGCGACGCCCTGCTGGCGGCACAGAAGCGGCTTACCGACGAGAAGTCCTTCTCGCTTGCCGTGATCGTGACCGGTGTTCCGACGGCGGGCCGCAGCGAAATCGTCAACGAATTCCTCGAATGGCTCGATCCGAAGCGCATTCATGTGCATGCGCTGGCAAAGCTGCGCCAGACCGCGCGCGGCTGGCCGGCCATGTGGCGCTACTGGAATGCGCTGCCGCCGCGTGGCGAGATGGCGTTCTTTTTCATGGGCTGGTACGAGGACCTGCTCTACCCTGCGCTGCGCCAGCGGGCGAAGGCGCGTCATCACCACGCGCGAACGCTGGAGCGAATCCGGCAGTTCGAGACCATGTTGCCGCGCGATGGCGTGCGTATCCTCAAGCTCCATCTGACCGTCGACAAGGACGAGCAGAAGGAGCGCATCCGCAAGTTGCGCGCCGACAAGCTCACCCGCTGGCGTGTCACGCGGGAAGAGCGATGGCTTGTACGTCATCACCGTGAAGTCGACAAAGTAGCCAAAGAAACCATCGCAGCCACGAGCCGGCCGGGTGCCGAGTGGCACGTGATCGATGGCACTGATTCGCAGAGCCGCGTCTTCGCCGCGGGCAAGTTGCTGCTCGATACGCTCGAGGACGGATTCGCCGCGCGCCGGCTGCCGGCGGCCCCGCCGAAGCACAAGGCGGTGCGCGGCGATCGACGCAGTTTCCCCAGCAGTCATCCGGGCGCGCCGCTCGATGACGACCACTACGACGAGGAACTCGAACGGCTGCGCGGCCGGTTCGCGCTGCTGGCGCGTCGCGATCGCTTTCGCAAGCACGGCGCGGTACTGGCGTTCGAAGGCATGGACGCGGCGGGCAAGGGCGGTGCGATCCGTCGCCTCACCAGCGCACTCGATGCACGCCAGTACAACGTCGTGCCGGTGTCGGCGCCGACGCCGCAGGAGCTGTTGTATCCCTACCTCTGGCGTTTCTGGCGGCACGTACCCCGGCACGGCGAGATCGCGATCTTCGACCGCTCCTGGTACGGACGCGTGCTGGTCGAGCGGGTGCGCGGTTTCGCTTCGGCACCCGACTGGCAGCGGGCCTACGACGAGATCAACGAGTTCGAACAGCAGCTCACCGAGCACGGACTCATCGTCCACAAGTTCTGGCTGCAGGTCGGCAAGGACGAACAACTGCAGCGGTTCCACGAACGCGACCGGGATCCGCTGAAGCGCTACAAGGTCGATCCCGAAGACCTGAAGAACCGCCGCTTCTACGACGACTACCAGCTTGCCGCGCACGAAATGATCCGTCGCACGAGCACGCAGAACGCGCCGTGGACGATCGTCGAGGCGGACGACAAGAAGTTTGCGAGGCTGAAGGTGTTGCGGACGGTGGGGGAGGCGATCGAGCGGGCGCTCGATTGAGGGGACTACAAGGCGCTAGGCCCTAGATACTAGGCTCTAGGGAACCTCTGAATTTAGCTCTTGTTGGTCATTCCCGCGTAGGCGGTCCCACGGGGATTTCCTTCGGTCAGAATCCATCTGAATCAGGAAGATGGGTCCCCGCCTTCGCGGGGAAGACGGAGTAAATCAGACCTTCCCTAGGTCCCGGATCGATCTGACTCGGCCTAGGGCCTAGGGCCTAGCGCCTTCCTGTTTATCCCGAAGACAAACACCACATCTGGCGCCGTCTCCACCACGATGTCCTCGCTGACGCCGAAGTCGATCTGCCAGCCGTTTTCGAATTTCCACGCACCGCCCACGGTCAGGCTGAGGCTGTCGCCGAGATAGTCGAGCTGTGTGTCATCGAAGACGGCGCTATGGCCATCGAACTGCAGCTTGAATTCCAGGCCGCGCCATACATCGATGCCGGCGCCGGCAAGGCCACTCCAGGCCACGCTGCGTTGCTGGATCGGCAGCCGGCCGCGATCGCCGAGAAAACTCAACGCGACCTGACCGAACGTGGACCAGCGATCGCCAAAACGATGCTCCGCAGCCAGGGCGAACGAAACGTCCACTGCGTCGCCGCCCGCAAGGTCATCCGTGTCGCCGGATGGAAGTTTGAAGCTGACCCATGCTGCAACCGACGTCGTCGGGTTTGAAATCCATTGGTGGCCGATATCCGCAGAGATATCGCCGATCCCTTCGTCCGCTGCTGTCCGGTCGATCAGAAGATCGCCATTGCGTTCATAGGCAATCCGGAATCGATCGCGCGGCAGATTAGGCCGTTCGCCTTCCGGCAGTCCGAAGAAGTCGTGCCAGCCGTCGATGAAGCTGTCGAGGTTGCCGGTGCCGGTATAGCGATAAGGCAGTTGCAGCTGCACGGTCCAGCGATCGTTCAGTGCGTGGCCCAGCGTCAGGCGCAGTTCGCGGGTCTCGGCGTCGACGAGCAGCGATTCGTCGTCAGTACGTTGAATCAGCGCGGAGTTACCCCAGTTGAGATCGGTCGCCATCGTCCACTCGCCTGCGTGTGCGAGGCGCGCGGGGAACGGATGCGGAATGCCGTAGCCGGCGAGCAGTGGGTTCTGGTCGCGGGTGGGGAAGGGATCGGCGGAGGCGGAGAAAGCGGGCAGCAGGCCCGCGAGCAGCAGTGCCGCGTTCCGGCGCCTTCTCAGAACCACACCGAGACGAACGCCTGGATGACGTTCGCGCCAAACGAATAGAACGGCTCCGTGCCGGCAGAGTAGAAGTTCGGATCGTCGGTCGGCAGCAATGAATACCGGGCATCCCGATAGTCGTCGTATTCGAATTCCATGCGATCGTAGGAAATATTCAGCGTGCCCTTCTTGATGAACTTCCAGCCGCTGCGCGCGAATTCATACGTCGCGCCGAGGTGGAAGGTATTGCTAACGAAGGTCGACAGTTCCTTGTCGCGCCCCATGAAGTTCTGCTGATCCACCCGATCGAAAATGTCGGCGTAGAAATCCGCATTGCCCTGGTTGTAGTAGCGGACGCTGGCCTCGAACGTCCACCCCGTGCCCTTCAGCGGATGCATGTACCCCAGCTCGAAGGTATTGGCGTCGATGCCCCAGGTATCCGTGAAGAACCGGTAGCCGCCGAAGGCCGCGGCCCGCCATGGCAGGAAGTAGCGCGCGTTGAGCGAGGCGGCGTTGCTGGTGCGCGTGCGCGGATAGATTTCGGTGGCGAGCCGGAAATGCAGATCGTCTTCCGGATCGTAGTAGCGGAACGAGCGATACGGATTGTTGAGGTAACCCTCGTCCGTAATGACCTCCAGCCCCAGCGCCAGGATCATGTTGCGCGTGAGGATCTGCGAGACGCCGACGCGATAGCTCCAGCGATCGGTGTCCTGCTTGAAATTCGGATCGACGATGCGGCGATCCGGATTGTCGGGATCGCTGATGGTGCGCCGAACCGTATCGTCGCCCTTCGAGAAGCCCATGCTGATCGTGGTCAGGTCGCCGAACAGATCCTGGCTGATGTTGAAGCTGGCGGTGCTCGCCTGATAGTCGTTCTCGTCGCTGTCCGTATAGCTGATGCTGTAGGTCGTCTTGCCGCGCAGGTA
>CAYWHG010000157.1:5257-10692 GCA_964457865.1 uncultured Steroidobacter sp. | reverse complement strand
GTCTGGCCAGCGACCAGCAGACCAGTTGGCCAGTCGGCCTGTCTTAGCCCGTCAGCGCCTTTCGCAGATCCTCGATGAGATCGTCACCGTCCTCGATGCCGAGCGACAACCGGATCGTTGCCTCCGTGACTCCGGCCCACGCACGCTGCGTCGTGTCCAGATCGCGCGGCATCATGAGCTGACCGGGCTGCACCAGCGATTCGGTCGAACCGAGGCTCGCGGAAATGGCGAACAGTCGCAAGGCATTGGCGAAACGCTGGGCGGGGACCAGTTCTGTCCTGAGTTCGAATGTGACGAGCGTGCCCATGTCGTGCATCTGGCGCTGCGCCAGCGCGTGCTGCGGGTGCGACGCCAGCCCCGGATACGACACGCGCACGACCGCGGGATGGGTCGACAGAAACTCCGCGACCGCCTGCGCGTTCTCGCATTGCCGCTCGTAGCGCAAAAAATAGGTTTTTAGCCCGCGCTGAATCAGGAACGCCGTGTGCGGATCGAGCGTCGCGCCCAGCACGATGCCGTCGCCGCGCATGGCATCGATCAGTTCGCTGCGCGCGATCACGGCGCCGCCCATGACGTCGCCATGACCCGCCGCGTACTTCGTCAGGCTGTGGACGAACACGTCGATGTCGTACTGGCCGTGGTTGTGGAATCCCGCGAACGTATTGTCGAGCACGGTCAGCGCGCCGTGCTGTCGCGCCGCTGTCGTGATGCGTTCGATGTCCGCCACCTTGAGGACGGGATTGGTCGGCGACTCGAATACGATCAGTCGCGTCGGCGTGGCGGCAAGCGTCGCGTCGAGCGCCGCGGCGTCCTCGACGGACAGCAATGTGTGCCGGATTCCATAGCGCGACAGCAGGCGTCGCACGACATGCCGTGTCGGCTGGTAGGACTCCGCGAACAGGACGACGTGATCGTTCTGGCGACACAGCGACAGCAGCGCGAGGCTCACCGCGCCCATGCCCGAGGCAGCGAGCAGGCAGGCATCGCGGCCCTGCAATTCGGCCAGCGTCAGTTCGAGCTGCCGCAGCGTGGGATTGGAAACGCGGGAATACTGGAAGCCCTCACGCTCGCCGCGCGACTGACGCTGCGACTCCGCCACGTCATCGAACGTGAACTTCACCGACTGGTAGATCGGCGATACCAGCGGGCGATTGTCGTCGGGCAGACTGACGACGGGCGGGTGGTTGACGCGAGTGCGGGATTTCATGGGGCGAAGAATCCCACACCCGGGCAATGCGTCAAGACGACGTCGAGTCCCCGGTGGCGAGGCAGGGCTGCAACACCCACTGTTCCGCTTCTTCGAGAGAAAAGAACACCCGCAGATCCTGGCGTTTCGCGCTGCTCTCGGTGAGCTGCTCGTACATGCGCACCATGCCGAATTCCAGTTGCCGGCCGACGACGATCGCCTGGCGGCCGATGTCGCTCAGGCTGTTGATGTACTGCGAGTATTCGACCATCTGATCGTACGGAATGCGGACCCGCGCCTCGCGCAGGTCGGCCAGAACATTCATCTTCTTGCGGTACTGGGGGTCGATGAGCATCGCGGCCACCAGCTCGCGCAGCTCGTTGACCGTGATGTCGCCCCAGAGCGTCTGTCGGATCAGGTTCTGATCGGGATGAATGGAATACTTGAAAGGCATCGTATGTTGCACAAGGTCCGTCTTGCGCAGCCGATTCGAATGATCGGCTGTCATGGCGGCGAAGCATACCGCCGACCTGTCACCCGGTGGAAATCCACAGTTCGAAAATGTGACGTCCGACGTGAGTGTCAACGATTCCGTCACCGCTGCAGGAAGAGGCCGCGACGATGCAGTGCATCGTCGCGGCCGGAGCGTGTCACGGCGTCCTGACACAGAGTTGATAAGCACCGCTGCCGCTGTACGCGCGCACGCGCCAGCGATAGGTGTTCGCCGTGCCGTTGTAGTCAATGCTCTCCGTGGACGTCGACCCCTGCGAGTTCGAAACAATCGTCCAGCTGCTGCCGCTGCGACGCTGCAGCGCGAGATCGAAATCTGCCGACGCTGGCCCGGCCAGTCTTCCGGAGTGCAGGCCCGCCGCTGCCGCAAAGCCCGACGTCGACGGCTGGTACGCGTACGCACCGCTGCTCAGGCTGCCGGTGTAGCTGGTGAAGCCGGACGCGCAGCCCGTGCCTCCGCCGCCGGTCGTGAAGCTGCCGCGCAATGTGACGCCGGAGAACGCGCTGTAGCCGCGCAACATCACGTGGTACGTGCCGGCCGTCGGCGCGGCGAACGTGCAGGTTTCATTGTTGCCGCTCAGGTACGGCCTGCAGCTGTAGGTCGAGGTCGTCGGTGCCGACCCGAGGCGCACGTACAGATCCGCATCGCCGCTGCCGCCGGAAATCTGGAATTGCAGGTTCGTCGCGCCCGCCGGCACGACCATCGTGTAACGCAGCTCCGCACCGGACGCGCCGGACAGACCTGTCACTGCGACGCCGTTCTGCAACTCCGTGCCGCCGCCGCCACCGCCACCGGTCGCGGCGTTCACCGCTGCCAGCGCATTGACGATGCCGGTACCGCACTGGCTGCAGGTCGCGGGAAAGGCACGCGTCGAACTCTTCAGGCGCGCCTCGACTTCATCGGGCGTGAGCGCGCCATTGCGCGACAGCATCAGCGCCACGACGCCGGCGACATGCGGCGTCGCCATCGACGTGCCCTGATAGAAATCGTATGTGTCGCTGCCCGGTGTCGTCGTGCCCGAGTTGAGCGTGGACAGCACACCGTTCGCCGTCACCGAGGTATCGCCGCCGGGCGCCGCCACGTCGACGACCGCGCCGTAGTTGGAATACCAGGCGCGACCGCCGCTGCGATTCACCGAGGCGACCGTGATCACCCCCGAGCAACTCGCGGGACTGACGTTGCCCGCGTTCTGCTGCTCGTTGCCCGCCGCAACGACCACGACCGAACCGCGCGAGCGCGCCGAGTTGATGGCGTTCTGGGTGGTCGTACCGCACGAGCCCTGCCCGCCCAGCGACATGCTGATCACCCGCGCGACATTCGCATTCGCCGGCACGCCGCTCACGGAACCGCCGGAGGCCCAGACGATGGCGTCGGCGATATCGGAGGTGTAACCGCCGCAGCGCCCGAGCACACGCAATGGCAGTACGCGCGCACCGTAGGCCACGCCAGCCACGCCGCTGCCGTTGTTGGTGACGGCGGCGATCGTGCCCGCCACGTGCGTGCCATGCCAGCTCGAATCGTAGGCGCCCGGATCGGGTGGGCACTGGCCGGCGGTATTCCAGTCGCCGGGGTCCTGCGCGTTCGAATCGCGGCCGTTGCCATCGTTGCCGACGAAGGCATCGCTGATGAAGTCGTAGCCGCCGACGATGTTCGCCACCAGGTCCGCGTGCGGACGATATCCCGTATCGAGCACTGCAACCGTGATGCCAGCGCCGGTCGTGATATCCCAGGCCGCAGGCAGATTCAATCCGCCGGCCGACTCGTAGTAATGCCATTGTTCGGCGTAGCGGCTGTCGTTCGGCGTGAGCAGCCGGCGCATGAGTCGATCCTCTTCGACGTACTCGACACTGGGATCGGCGGCGAGCGAGGCGATCAGATCGTTCAGTTCCTGCCCGCTCACGCGACGATCGAGTCGCCGTACTTCGGCGCCACCGGCGGTCGTGCGCACCGATGTCGTGGCCACGCCGATGCGCGCTTCGGCATCGTTCACGGCGCGAAGCGCCTGGTTCGACTGGATGGCGAGATCGCCGCTGCGCCACTTGACGATCACGCGTTGCGGCGGACCGTCGGTGGTCTGCGCGAACGCGGCGCCGGCACAAAGTGAGAGAACAACCGACAGCGCAACCGCCGACGGCAAGGACCGCAATGAGAACTTCATGTAAACCTCCATGCCTGGAGGGATGCGGGCCTGCGACCCGTTCCCCGGCAATGACTTCAGTCATGCGCTTGCGCGCTCCATGCCCCCGTGAACAGGCGCCCCGACGCCCCTGTTGTCTACGCCATCTGGAAGTGCCCTTCGCGAGCGTCTTTGTCCGTGCCCATGGCGTTGCGGAGTAGATACGCCCGCACTGGAGAAATAGCGATAAGACTTTGGACGGCGTGGAGGGCGCGACACCAATGTATGCAGGAAACCGCTTGCAGCGAGATCCGCAGGAATTTTTTCGCGAAGAAAAATCCGGCGCGGGATACTGCCGGAAAATTCAAGCACAATGGTCGCGCGCAACTTGCGCAACGTCCGGTTCGGCAATGAACACTTTCAGGCTGCAATCCCATCCGTCCACGCCCTGCGACTTCATCGACGCCGTCGATGTCACTGTCGAACAGCAGGGCAGCAACCTGCGCTGCCGCTATGAAGTGCGCGGCACCGTCGAACGACTGGCGATTCCCGCAATGGCGCCCGCACCGGCGCGCACCGACGAACTATGGCGACAAACCTGTTTCGAGATCTTTCTGAAACCGGAGGACGGCACGATCTACGACGAGTTCAATTTCTCGCCTTCGGGCCACTGGGCAGCGTGGCGCTTCGAGCACTACCGCACGGGCAGGGTCGAACTGGAACTGGGGTCGGCGCCGCGCATCACCTGTCGCAACGAAGCCCGGCGGCTGTCGCTGGAAGTCGTGGTCCCCGGCGGCGAATGCAACCGTCCGCGACTGGCACTCTCCGTCGTACTCAAAGACCGGGACGGCGCCACTTGTTACTGGGCCTTGCAGCATCCCCCCGGCAAGCCCGATTTTCATCACGACGCCGGCTTTGCAGCGGCCCTGGCAAAGCCGTAGCCTGCCAGCGTTCACGTCACCGGAACCGTTCATGCTCTTCGGAATCGATCGACTGCTCGCCGAACCCGCGCTGCGCGAACCCCTCAAGGGCCGGCGCGTGGCGCTGCTGGCCCATCCGGCATCGGTCACGAAGACCCTGACGCATTCCATCGATGCCCTGGCATCACTCAAGGATCTGCAACTCACCGCCGCCTTCGGGCCACAGCACGGCCTGCGCGGCGACAAGCAGGACAACATGATGGAGTCGCCGGACTTCATCGATCCCGCGCTCGGCATTCCGGTGTTCAGTCTCTACGGCGAAGTACGCAAGCCGACGCCGGCGATGATGGATACGTTCGATGTGCTGCTGGTGGATCTGCAGGATCTGGGGTGCCGCATCTACACCTTCATTACCACGCTGCGTTACGTGCTCGAAGCAGCCGCGCAACATCGCAAGTCGGTGTGGATCCTCGATCGTCCGAATCCCGTCGGCCGGCCGATCGAAGGACTGAGTCTGCGTGCCGGCTGGGAGAGCTTCGTCGGTGCCGGCCCGATGCCTATGCGTCACGGCCTGACGCTCGGCGAACTCGCGCAATGGTTCGTCGCGACCCTGAAGCTCGATGTCGACTACAAGGTCGTCACGATGCGCGAATGGCAGCCGGCGCTGGCGCCGGGTTACGGCTGGCCGCTCGGCGAACGCAC
>CAYWHG010000157.1:0-5157 GCA_964457865.1 uncultured Steroidobacter sp. | reverse complement strand
TATGAAACACGCCTCGCCATCGACGTGATCAACGGCAGTCCGCTGCTGCGCGAGTGGGTCGACGATCCGGAATCGACTCCGGACGATCTCGATGCCCTGGCAGTCAGGGATGAGCAGGCGTGGCGCGAGGAACGCGCCGGCTTCCTTCTGTACGACTGAGTCGTCGCGCCGGCCGGAAATCCGGCCTTGCTCTGCACTTCAGGACGATCACCCCACCGCACGCGGCAGCGCATGATCGCGCTGCGTCGGGCGGACGCGATCGCGACCGGGTGTCGGGATCATGGAGTATTCCAGCGGCGAGTTGATGTCCAATGTACTGCTGGCGGCCGCGCTGTCGGTCGTCGGTGCTTGGCTGCTGGCGCGACGCTTCCGTGCGGCGATGCGCAAGCTGATGAGCCAGCCGGTGTCCACGAGCACGGCCACCTCCGCGACCCCTGCTGCGCTGCCGTCGCCATCCGCGCCGGGAACGGTGACCGCCGTCGACAATCGTCGCGACGGCTGGCGCGTGACCATGCTGCTGATCGTGCTGTCGGCGCTGATCGCACTGAGCAGCGCCGCACTGCAACTCGCACTGATGCGCGAGAACCTGCTCACCCCCGCACGCACACTGACGCTGGCCTTCGTATTCTTCTGGCCGGTGATTCCGGTGCTGGCGCAGCTATGGCGCTGGTCGCGACCGCGCATGCTTGGAGTGCTGCTGCTGTGGTGCCTCATCGCGCTCGCGGTCATCGTGTGGCGTCAGATCGATCCGGATCCGGGCCAGGCAGCGATCTTCCTCGCATCGGAAGTCGGACCGACGATTCTCCTGGTCGCGCTGCTGTGCATGGGAAACGCCACGCGCGCCATCGCACCGGTGCTGCTCCTGCCGCTGTTCGTGCTGCTGTCGGTGACATCGGTGGGCATTCGACTGCTCGATGCCTTCATCACCCGCCATGCATCACACCTCGCCGCGTTCGTTCCGCTGGATAACTCACCCCTCGGCATCGTGATGCAGATCCTGATTGCGCTGCTGTTTCTCGCCGCGCCGTGCGTGCTCGCCTGGTGGCCGCTCAAATGGCTCGCGCGAAAAGTGGCCGCCGCGTACACGCGCGGCTGGTTGTCCGAACTGATGATCCTGTTCACCGCGGTCTGGGGCATCGCCCTGCTGGCGCGCACGCTGGGCTGGATGTCGACCCTGGGAGCCGGCGCGTTCGTGATGCTGTCGCCGTTGCTGTGGATTCCCGTCGTCATGCTGACGATGCGGCAGCGGCGCCGTCCTGCCGACCGTCCGCCCACCCTGCTCGTACTGCGCGTTTTTCAGCGCGATCGCATGGTGCGCGCGCTGTTCGACAGCATCATCGAACGCTGGCGATGCTCCGGCAACACCGTGCTCATCGCCGGCACCGACCTGCTGGAACGAACGCTCGACGCCGACGACATCCTCAATTTTCTCGACGGCCGGCTGGGCGAGCGATTCATTGCGGATGCCGGGCATATCCCGGCGCGCATGGCGGCCTTCGACTTCGAGCCCGATGCCGAAGGCCGCTACCGCATCAACGAGTGCTACTGCCATGACGCCACCTGGCGCGCAGCGCTCACCACGCTGCTGTCGCGCAGCGATGTCGTGCTGATGGATCTGCGCAGCTTCCAGCGTCACAACGAAGGCTGCGCCTTCGAACTGGGCGAACTGGCGCGGGCGCCCGGAGTATCGCGCGCGGTCGTGCTCACGGACCCGCAGACCGACATGGCCGCGGCGCAGGCCGCGGCAGCGAGCGCGCCTGCCGGTCGCTTTCACTGGCTGGAAGTCGGCGAAATGAATCGCGCGCACCGGCGCGACGTACTGCAGGCGCTGTTCGTCGCGAACGACAAAGTGCCCGCCGTTTCTGCCGCTCCGTCCGGAATCTGAACCCCCCCAGAGTTCGTCAAGTCATCCGACAGTTGACCTGTCATCGGTATTTTTTCTAGGATGACACCGGTAGCAATGACAACCCCACCACCAGGTGGGGCTGCGTTTGCTTGCGCACAGAAGAAATCTTCCGGGGGATGAGTCATGAATAGCATTGCTTCGCAGGCGAGGCTGGTGTTGCTCGCCGTTCTCGCATCGGGATTGCTCGGCGGCTGCAAGAAGGCGGACGCGCCGCAGTTCACGCCAGCGCCGGGAACCTACACCGGCACTCAGTACGTCAGCATGAAGTCGCCCACGTTCGGCGGCGTCATCCTCTATACGACGGACGGCTCCGCGCCGAATTGCGAGAAAGCCTCGGAAGGCCGCGGCGGCGGCACGCTCTATTCGGCACCGGTCGCCATCTCCGCCGACACGACCCTGAAAGCGGTCACCTGCGCCCTGGCCCGCGCCGAAAGCGTGATGACCGTCGGCAAGTACGTGATCAAGGTGCCTGAAGTGGTCGCAACGCCGCAGTTCAGTCCGGCGGCGGGGACGTACACGGCGACGCAGACTGTCACCATCACTTCAGCCACGACAGATGCCGTGGTCCACTACACCAGCGACGGCAGCGCGGCGACCTGCGCCAGCAGCACCTATGCCGGACCGATCACGGTGTCGCAGTCGACAAGCCTGAGTGCCATCGCCTGCGCCGCCGGCAAGACCGACAGTGCCGCGGCCAACGCCGACTATGTGATTACGCCGCCTGCGGTCGCGCCCGTGTTCGCACCCGCCGCCGGCTCGTACACGAGCGTGCAGCAGGTAACGATTTCCTCGACGACAGCCGGGGCGACGTTCCGCTACACCACCGATGGCACCGATCCCACCTGCGCCATCGGCCACACGTACGGCGCAGCGGTCGAGGTCGCCAACTCGCTGACGCTCAAGGCCGTGGCCTGCGCCACGGGGTATTCGGACAGCCCGATCACCAGCGCCGGCTACGACATCACGCTGCCGCCCGAGGAATCGGTGTGGCGCAGCATCGACATCGACAACCTGGCAGTGACGCCGCCCATCTACGCCGCCGGCTCGACCAGCACCAACGACAGCGGCGATGCGGTCAATCTGTCGGGTCGCGGCAAGTTCGAAAGCGGCGCGCAGGTGTTCCGGTTCGTCTATGCCAGCGTCGCCGGCGACTTCGTGATGACGGCGCGCGTCGACGGCGTCGATTTCGCGGGCCTGACGAGCACCCAGGCACGGGCCGGCCTGCTGTTCTCCCCCGATCTCAGCGCCACCGGCAGCGACTTCATCTACGGCGGCACCATGATCGTGGCCGACGACACGTATCGTCGTACCGATCGCATCGCCGTGGGCAACTCGGCCACCAGCAACATCACGGTCACCGGCACGGGTGCGCGCTATCTCAAACTCACGCGTACCGGCAGCACGTATCAGGCGGCAGTCTCGCTCGATGGCGGCGCAAGCTATGTTTCCGGCGCCGTGCGTACCTTCACGGCCGGACTGCCGGAGACCGTGTACGTCGGCTTCGCGGTGAATTCGAGCAACAACACCAGCATCAGCGCCTCGGCCACCTTCAGCGACGTGCACGTGCGCGATGGCGCCGGCAACCTGCTGATCGGCCCGAACGAGTTCACCGGCGACATCGGCTCGGGCACTGTCGGCGGCCCGCCCGGCGGCGGCCCGGGCGGCGGCACGAGTTCACCGACCGACATTTCGCAGGGCGCCACGCCCGTGGAACCGCCACTGCTGTCCGGCAGCGTTGCCCGCTACAACCTCGAAGGGTTCGCCGCGGCCAGCGTCACCGGCGGCGGCGACATTGCCGAAAGCGATCCGCGCTATCGCAAGGTGACCACGGCCACCGAACTGGTCGCCGCACTGCGCGCTGCCAAGGCGTCCACGGCCAATCCCGTGAAAGTCATCGAAATCATGAACGACCTCAACATGGGCTGGCATGAGATCGGCACGCCGCTGCAGGGCGATGGACTGCTGCGGCAGAACATCGCGCCGAAGAAGCATCCGGCCCTGATCGCCAGCGGCGTCGGCCTGCTCGATGTCATGGACTTCAACGGGCTCACGATCTTCTCGCGCAATGGCGCGACGCTGCGTCACGTCGAGTTCAACATCAAGAACGGCACCAACCTCATCCTGCGCAACCTGCGCTTCGACGAACTGTGGGAATGGGACGAGGCCACCAAGGGCGACTACGACTCCAACGACTGGGACTTCGTCACCATCGGCGACGGCGGCGGCGTGACCTCGGGCATCTGGGTCGATCACTGCACCTTCACCAAGGCCTACGACGGTGTGCTCGACATCAAGAAGGGCGCAAGCAACATCACCGTCTCCTGGAGCGACGTGGTGCCCGCGGCGACCGGCGCCGGCAGCTTCGTACAGCAGCAGTTCGACGACCTGGAGACCAACCGCGCCACCAACAGCATGTACAACTATCTGCGCGGCCATTTCACGCAGGAGCAGATCGTGGCCATCGCGCTGCCGCAGAAGAAGGGCCACCTGATCGGCTCGAACAATCTCGAAGGACTCACGTCCTACACGGTCACGCTGCACCACAATCACTACAAGGATCTGCAGGACCGCATGCCGCGCCTGCGCGGCGGCGACGTGCACGGCTACAACCTGTACATCGACAACTCGAACGCGCGCATCGTCAAGGACCTGCGCGACGGCATCGTGCAATCGAATCCGACGCTGCAGGCCGCGCTCGACGGCTCGTCGGCGAGCTATCACTTCGGCGTGACCTCGAACGGCTCGATCTCGACCGAAGGCGGCGCGGTGCAGATCGAGAAGAGCGTGTTCTTCGGCGTACTCACGCCGTTCCGCAACAACCAGACCGATGTCACCAACCCGGCCTATACCGGCGCGATCTGGGGCTTCGACATCCAGCACGTCCTGCTGGCCTCCGATACCGCCTACATGCCGGTCGGCTCGCAGCAGAGCACGTTCAATGATCGAGGGTTTGTGTGGGCCACGTGGCAGGGCGACAGCAGCGCACCGGACAGCACGCTCGGACCGACGCAGGCGCCGCAGATTCCGTTCGCGTGGCGCAATGGCGGTCCGACTTACATCGCGACCATGGATCCGGTAGCCGATCTGCAGGCGCTGCTGACCGGCGCGCAGGGTGCCGGTGCCGGGAAGATCGGCATGACGACATCGCAGTGGCTCAAGGTAACGAACTAGGGTGACGAACTTCCGTGCCCGCGCCGGGTTTCAACCGGCGCGGGCATGGAGATCATCTAGCCCCAATGTCACTTACTTAA
>CAYWHG010000156.1:0-10933 GCA_964457865.1 uncultured Steroidobacter sp. | reverse complement strand
TGCTTTCGGGACGGAAGTCGCGCAGCAGCGAACAATCGGTCACTTCCGCCTCCGCTGCCAGCCAGTCGTCGATCTCGTAGCCGGGCGCGAATCCGCGTCTCTCGGACCGGTAGTACGCGGCTTCGGCGATCGCAGCCTGACGTTCATTGCCGTCGCCCCCGGGCGTTTCCGAGGCGCTTCCGGCTGAAACCTGCGGATCGCGGCGCCGTACCTTCGTCTTGCCCCCGCGCTTCGCCGCGAGCGATTCACGAATCGTAGTCATGGAAAACCTCCCATCGATGGACGGCCGACATCGTCGAGACGAAGTGTTCCGCAGATACCCCGCCACGCGAATGCGGAGATCCGCGTAATACCCCGCGGGACAGCCGGGTCCCGCAACGTCAGGGCGTAGCCGACGGTTCAGCCGTCGGCAGCGGGCAGATCGAACTGCACCATCGCGCCTCCGCCCGGCGGCGCCGTTACGCGAATGCCGCCGGACAAGCGCTCGAGGATTCTGCCGACCAGCACCAGTCCCACGCCGTTTCCGGGGTATTCGTGCGCGGCGTGCAGCCGCTCGAACACGCCGAAAAGCTTGTGGGCGAAGACCGGATCGAAGCCGACGCCATTGTCGACGATCGTGTACGTGACCCGGTCGCCGTCGCGCTGCGCCGAAACTTCGACGCGGGGCTCGGTCGCCGCGCGCGTGAACTTGACGGCATTGCCCAGCAGTTCCCGCCAGATTTTGGCGACGAGCCGCGAATCTCCCCGGGCCTGTGGCAGCGATTCGAGGCGGAACGCCGGCGCTCGATGGTCGAGTGCGTGGATCGCTTCGTTCCAGGCATCCCGCGCGAGCGCGTCCATGTCGAGGGATTGGAGAGACAGGGTCGAGCTGCGCACGTTCGCCAGACGCAGATAGTCATCCAGCATCGAACTCATCTGCAGCGATCGCTGCTGGATGACGCCCAGCAGGCGCCGATCCTCCTCTTCGAGCCGGCTGCGGGCATGTTGCGCGACCCGCGCCGCGAATCCGTTGATCGCCCGCAGCGGCGCGCGCAGGTCGTGGGCCAGGCTGGCCGTCAGCATCTCCAGTTCGCGGTTGGCCGCGCGCAGGCCGGCCGTGCGTTCTTCGACACGCTTTTCCAGTTCGGTATTGAGCTGCCGCATCCGCACTTCATGGGCGCGACGTTCGGAAGCATCGCGCACGATGCACAGCACGAGCGTTGCGCCGTTCATGGCTACCGGACTCAGAGCGACCTCGATCGGCAACAGCGCTCCATCGCGCCGCTGCGCAGCCAGCTCGCGCCGCACGCCCATGTGGCGCACCGCGGGCGCCTGCATGTATTCGCTGCGTTCGCCCGCGTGCTGGGCTCGCACCGTCTGCGGCACCAGGTCTTCGACCGGGCGGCCGACGAGTTCATCCGCCGCGTAGCCGAACAACGTCTGCGCGCAGCCGTTCGCGAGCACGATCCGTCCCGCCGGGTCCACCAGCAGCACGGCATCGGCAGAAGCCTCCATGACTCCGAGCACGAAGCTTTCGAAGTCGGAAACGTCCGTCACGGCGTGATCGCGATCTTCAGCACGCCGTCGCGCTGATGGGAGAACAGATCGTAGGCAGCTTCGATGTCATCGAGCCTGAAGCGGTGCGTGACGAGCGGCTTGAGATCCGCTCTGCCAGAGGCGATGACGTCCATCAGGCGGCGCATCCGTTCCTTGCCGCCGGGACAGAGCGTGGTGACGATTTTGTGATCGCCCAGACCGGCGGCGAATGCGCCGAGCGGAATGGTGAGATCGCTGGAATACACGCCCAGGCTCGACAACGTGCCACCGGGACGCAGGACCCGCAGACAGGCCTCGAACGTCGCCTGCGTACCGAGCGCCTCGATCGCGACGTCGACGCCGCGACCGCCGGTCAGGCGCAGGATCTCGTCGACGGGATCGACCTTGCGAAAATCGATGATGTGATCCGCGCCGAGCCGCTGCGCGATGTCCGCCCGCGCCGCCACCGTCTCGACGGCGATGATGGTCGTGGCGCCCATCAATCTCGCGCCGACTGTGGCGCACAGGCCGATCGGTCCCTGCGCGAACACCGCCACCGTATCGCCGATGCGCACGTCGCCGCTCTGTGCGCCGCTGAACCCGGTCGACATGATGTCTGGGCACATCAGGACTTCTTCGTCGCTGAGGCCGTCCGGCACCGGCGCGAGATTCGCCATCGCGTCGGGCACGCGCACGAACTCGGCCTGACAGCCATCGATGGTATTGCCGAACTTCCAGCCGCCCATGGGCTTCCAGCCGTGTGCGGTGCCGGCGCCGTCCTGCGAGCAATAGCCGCCCAGACAGGCGTTGCTGTAGCCGCTCGGCGTGATCGCGCCGGCGATCACCCGCTGGCCTTCGCGATAGCCCTGCACCGCGGCGCCGAGCTTCTCGATCACGCCCACCGGTTCATGCCCGATGATCAGGCCCTGACGGACCGGATACTCGCCTTTCATGATGTGCACGTCGGTGCCGCAGATCGTCGTCGTCGTGACGCGCACCAGCGCATCGAGCGGACCGATGTCGGGAATCGGACGGTCGGTCAATTCGATCCGTCCCGGTTCGACGAAGATCGTCGCTTTCATCGATTTCGCCATGGCACTGCCTCCGCCTGTGTCGTGCCCCGCTATGTGCTCCAGGGGGCTGGCTTGCGTCGCTTGACCGGTTCGCCGCGGAAGCCCGCGGGCTTCACCACCAGCAGGTCGCAGGCAATCCGGTCGATGACCCGCTCTACCGAACTGCCGATCACCGCGCGCTGCGGCAGGCTGCGCGAGACGACGCCCATGACCAGCACGTCAGCGCCGCGCGCCTTCGCAACGGACGAAATCCCTTTGGCGATGTCGCCGGTGCGAATGTCGCATTGCTGTGCCGACACGCCGTGATGTGCCGCCAGTTCGAGAACCTCGGCCCGCAGGTCGGCGACGCTCGTCGCGTCGTCACCCGCCTGGACGTGGACCGCGCCGACCTCGCCATCGAACTGGCGTACCAGCGACTGCGCAGCGCTCAGCAGGCGATCGTCGAGCTGCGTCGGCTTGGCGTGGGCATGCCGCGGATCGACAGCGACCAGCGCCTGAAGCTTGCGCGGCTGACGCGGCGAACGCACCAGCCACAGCGGACAGGGACAGCCGCGCATCAGCTCCCAGTCGGTATTGGCCAGCAGCAGCCGGCCGAGACGGCTGCGACGATGCGACTCGCTGATGAGCACGTCGGGATCGAGTTCGCGCACCAGCGCCAGGATGCCTTCGTGAATCGGATAGTCCCAGCGCACGACCGTGCGGACGCGCAGGCCGCGTTCGCGCAACCGGCCGGCGATGATCTCCAGCGCCGCGCGCCGTTCGCGCACGGCATCGGCGATGATGCGGCGGCTCGTGCTCTGCGCACCCGGCGCCGCGGGCTGCGGCACCATGAAGACATTGAGCAGCGTCAGGCGCGCGCCGCAACGCTCGGCGATGGCCGCAGCGCGGGTCGCGGCCTGCTGGGTACGGGCGAACGGATCGACGATGACGACCGCCAGCGATTTCCAGCGTATCGCGGTCATGGCTGCTGCACCGAGCCGAGATAGGCGACCAGGCGCTCGATCATCGAATCGACGCGAGCTCTCTCGACGGCTTCGTCACCCGAAGACATGCCCGAAGACATGCCGTAGAGCTGCCAGCCCCAGACCGGCATGTCGCGAGCGCCGTGGGCCCGGCGGTCCCAGCGCCCGTCGATGGTGCGGCGGACGTCCTCGGCCGGAAACTCGCCACCCTGGCGGCGCGCCAGCAGCGTCAGATCCGGCACGCCCGTCTTGATGAGCGGTGCCACCGGACCGTCACCGCGCGCCGCGGCGCCGTGACAGCTCGAACACAAGCGTTCGTAGAGTTCCACGCCGCTCAGCGACTGAACCTCACGCTGCGGGGGCGGCGTGCTCTGACACCCCGCCAGCAGCATTGCGGCAAACATCAAGGATGCCGTGCCTGACTTCTTCATCGAGCCTCCAGTGAGCGGCAGGTCGGGTCGTTGCCGACCATGGCCCGCCGCATCTGCCTTTCATTGTTTTCTGCTACGACACACTCTCACCGCCGCCACCGCAGCGGTCACTGTGGGTCACCGAGAAGCGCTACGTAGCGGCCACGGTCCACCGACTGCCGTACGTCGCTACAGTGCCGAAAATACGTCATCCGGAAAATCCATTGGGCTTCGAACTCCCGCAACTGCAGGTGTTGCACACCTACTTGCGCTGCCTGCGTCGGGCGATCGCGGCACTGGGAGCGGATGCGCTCGATGACGCCGCCATTCACCGGATACGCAAACGGCTGAAGCGGGCGCGGGCTGCCTTGCGGTTGCTGCGTCCGGCGCTGCCGCAACAGGAGTACCGCGCACAGATGACAGCAATGCGCGATGCCGGACGCGGACTCGCGCAGGCGCGGGATGCCGGCGTGACGCGCGATGTGCTGGATGCCGTGCTGGGCGAGATCCGGCAGCCCGCGGCGACCGCGCTCCGGCTGCGCGCGCACCTGGAGCACGAACTGCAGGAACTGAACGCCGCGCTGTCGAGCAAGGACATCGGCCGCCTGCGTAAGCAGCTTGCCCAGGCGCTCGCCGCGATGACGGCACGGCCCATCGCGGTGGCGACGATCTCGCAGACCGTGAACGAACTCGGCCGGACTTACCGCAAGACACGTCGCGCCATGCGATGCGCGGCACGCAAACGCGCCAAGTGCCTGGAGCATCAGCTCGCGGCGCTCGACCTGGCGCCGCGCCTGCGCAAGCGACTCGCCCGCATCACCGATGCGCTCGGCGCCGATCGCGATGACGGGTTGCTGCGCCAGCGGTTGGGCGACGACATGACGCCAGAGATTGCAGCCGTGCTGAAGCGACGACGACGCCATGCGCAGCGGGACGCATTCGCTGCGGGACGACGCGCCCTGCGGCGGCGGCCGCGATCCTTCGAGCGCCGCATGCGCGAGCGTCTGCAGCGCCGGCTGCGCCTGCAATCCGCCGCTGCCTCCGCGCCCTGAGGGTTCTTATTTCTTCGCGCCCTCGCCGCTCGCCGCCTGACGCTCCGCTTCGCGCGCCCCCGCCAGAATGCCGGGCAATGCATAGTTGCCTTCGTGGCAGGCGTATTCGTAGATCTTTTCGTTGGTCGCGTTCATGGCGACCTGGCCGCGCCACGGCTGCGTGAACGCGCTCGGGTCATCTATCAGAAACTCGTAGAGGATCTTGCCGGGCTCGACGCGCGTGAAACGCTCGGTGACTTTCAGATTCTCGGAGGCGCCGCGGAAGCTCTGCTGTTTCGGGAAATTCGTGGTCTCGACGACCAGCGTGTCGCCTTCCCAGTGGCCGATGGAGTCGCCCATCCATTTACGGATGCTGGAGGGACCATGCTTTGCATTCAATCGGACGATGCGTGCGTCGTGCACCATCTCGACCAGGATCAGCACCGTGTCCCGGTTCTGCACGATCTGGTAGTTGTTGTTGTAGAGCAGCGGAATCATCGGCGGGCCCGCGCTCGAACCGAAGGACAGAATGCAGCGTTCGCCGAGCGAGCGCACTTCCGGACCGTCGGCATTGCCGCTGCCGCCGGAGCGAAACGCCGCGAAGCGCGCCGCCATCGCCTTCTGTGCCTCCGGCTGCAGCGGCGGCACCTTGCCGTTCGGCGGGTCGACGATCATCGACGTGCGGTACTCGCCGTTGATCTGCATCACCTGCGTGCCGGGATCGACCCAGAAGCTGTTGTAACCGCAGTTGACGCCGGTGAAGCCGCGACCGCAGTCGTGCGGCAGATCCTTGATGCCGAGCTTGGGATCGGTGGGGAGGTTGGATTTTTCGTTGGCGTCGGCTTCGGCGTTCTCGATGGTCTGCGCCTCCGCCGCCGGGATCGTCAGGCGATCGCCGAACTTCGTCTCGCGCTCCATCGGCGTCAGCGTGGCATTGGTCCAGTTGCCCTGCAGATCGGGCTGACCGAACGCCGTGCGCGGCGCCTTGTAGCCCTTCCACGGTTGCTCGGCGGCATTGACGCTCGCCGCACTCGCCGCCAACAGCAGCGACGCGAACACGATCCCCGACCCGTGGCAGCTCTTCATCTCGCACCCCCGACAAGGCGTTCTGCGATCCGCGGGCAAGCTTATCGCGAAGAACTGTAAACGGAAAACGCGGTACGGAGATTTTGAACCCGGCTACGTCAAGAAAGGCGAATCAGCCTCCGCCCGGCGCTTGACCGGAAATTGCTCTGCTAGGATCGCCGCGCATCTCAAGACAAGAACTCATCTGCATCGGGGGACCAGTGAGATCTCTTCCAGCTCGCGTAGCGTTGATTGCTGCCTTTTCCGTGGCCGCGCCCGTTTATCTGTCAACAGTCCGGGCGGCGGACGCCCCCGCCGCGCATCCCGGCAGGGCGATCTACGATCGCACCTGCGCCATGTGCCACAACAATCCGGAAGCGACGCGTTCGCCGTCGCTCGAAGCGTTGAAGGCGATGCGTTATCAGACGATCGAGTACGCCCTGACGCAGGGCAAGATGCAGGCCCAGGCCTCGACGCTCTCGGCGAAGGAGCGCGCCACGCTGGTCGAATTCCTCGTCGGGCAGCAGGCAGCCGGCGACGACGGCTGGATCGCCAACTTCATGTGTCCGGCCGATCGTCGCAGCCCTGACCTCTCGGCCACGCCCATCATTACGGGATTCGGCTTCGACAATCACAATCACCGGCATCTGACCGCGACACAGGCCGGACTCAGGACGGCCGACTTCGCCAATCTCGAACTCGCCTGGGCCATCGGCTTTCCCAAGGCGACGAACATGCGATCGCAGGCCGCCGTCGTCGGCAGCACACTCTTCTATCCCGTGCCGGAACTGTCCACGCTGTTCGCCATCGACGTCTCCGGCAAGCCCTGCATCCAGTGGTCGTACGTCCACGAGTCGCCGCTGCGCACCAGCCCCGCCTACGGCGAACTGCCCGACAAGCGCAAGGTCCTGGTGTTCTCGGATCTTTCCTCGAACGTGCACATGGTCGATGCGCAGACGGGCAAGGGATTATGGAGGACACCGGTCGGCCTGTTCCGCTACTCGCTTACCACGGGGACGCCGGTGCTGCACAAGGGCCGCGTCTACGCGCCGATTTCCCAGTACGAGATCTCCGTGGGCGGCAACGACAATCATGAGTGCTGCACTACTCACGGCGCCGTGACGGCACTCGATGCAACGACGGGCGCGAAGATCTGGACCGCGCACACGATGGAAGATGCCAAGCCCGTACGCGACCGCGGCGACGGCAAGATGCTGTTGGGTCCCTCCGGTGCGCCGATCTGGAATTCGCCTGCGATCGATGAGAAGCGCAACCTGCTCTATGTCGGCACGGGCGAGGCAACCTCGGAGCCGGCTGCGCCTACCACCGACGCGATTCTCGCCATCGACCTGAAGGACGGTTCGATTCGCTGGAGCTACCAGGCCACCGCCAACGACATCTTCCTGAGCGGCTGTTTCGGCGAGAAAAAGGGACTGAACTGCCCGAAGGACAGCGTCAACCGCGACGTCGACTTCGGTGCCTCGATGGTTCTGGCGAAGCGCTCCGACGGCTCCGACATCCTCCTGGGCGGACAGAAATCCGGCACGCTCTGGGCGCTCGATCCCGACAAGGGCACCGTCGAATGGCGCCAGGACTTCGGCGAAGGCTCGCCACTCGGCGGCATTCACTGGGGCATCGCCTACGACGGCGAGCGCGTCTTCGCGCCGATCAATCGCCCATACGGCATGCGCGGCGCGACGGGCGATCAGAAGCCCGGCATTCACGCCGTGAAGGTCGACAATGGCGACGTGCTCTGGAGCTTTGCCGCAGAACCGGAATGCGATGGCGACCGCGAGAAACGCGTCAGGAACTGCCAGACGAACATCGGTCTGTCGGCAGCACCCGCGGTAATCGATGGCGCCGTCATCGCCGGCGGTCTCGACGGCATCCTGCGCGCGCTCGATGCGAAGACCGGCGCCGTGCTGTTCAAGTTCGACACGGCGCAGCAGTTCGACGCGATCAACGGCGTGAAAGCCATCGGCGGTTCGATCGACAGCGCCTCGATCTTCGCCGGCAACGGCTACCTGTTCGTGAACTCGGGTTACGGGCTGTTCGGACAGACGCCGGGCAACGTACTGCTGGCGTTCAGGCCGAAGGCGAAGCAATGAACGGGGCGCTGATGCACTCAGTGCATCGCAGGCGGGGATGAGAAGGTAAGGAGCGCAGTCGCTATTTCGTGAGTTGCGCCGGCACGAACTCCTCCAGCACCGCCTTCTCCAGCAGATCGAACGGCAGCAATCCCTGGCCGATGAGGAAGTCGTGATAGGGCTGCTCGCGGAACCGGTCGCGCAGCAGCAGTTCGACTTTCGTGCGCAGCGCATCCAGCTTCGAATAACCGTAGTAGTACGAAGTCGCCTGTCCCGGCGCATTGAACGTGTAGCGATCGACTTCCTGTTTCGCCATGGGCTCGGACAGCATCACTTCGTTCATGAGGAAGCTCTGCGCCGCCTCCGGTTCCATCAGACCAAGATTCAGCATCGGATCGAGGAAGGCGCGCGCCTCGCGCATCAGGCGCATCTGCAGCGCGCCGAGCTGCCCTTCCGGCGGCAGGTACTGTTTCATCAATGCTTCGGCGTACAGCGCCCAGCCTTCGACGTTGGCGCTGTTGAAGGCATACACGACCCGCGCCGTCGACACGCCGCGCTCCAGCATCGCCGCGAACTGCAGTTCGTGGCCGGGCCGGGCCTCGTGCGCGGTGAGCGTCCAGGCGATGGCGTCGTAGTTGAAATCGTCCATGGGCGCGCCCGCTTTCGCGTTCGGGTTGCTGGTCGGCAGCACGAACTCGGCGGGCTCACCCTGATTGCCGACCAGTCGCGGCGGATCGATGTGCGGCGCGGGACTCGCAGCCGATTCCGCTTCCGTGCCGAGACGGATGACGGCCTTGCGTGACGGCAAGGTCACGAGGTTTTCGCGGCGGACGATGGCTTCGATCTGCTCCAGCCGGCCGTAGTAGAGCGCCAGCAGCTTGTCGTTGGGAATCTGCTCCTTCTTGAGCTCGCGGATCACATCGCGATAGTTGTCCAGTTTCCAGCGGCGTTGTGCGGCGATGGTCTGCGCCACGGTCTCGATCTCGCTGCGCGTCTGCATGTAATTGGCCATGGCTCGATCGATGATCTCGTGCGGATCCATGTCGACGCCGAACTGCTTCAGGTTGTTGGCATAGATCTCGGCCGGCAACTGGCTGGTCTGGCGCGCATGCGGCAGAACGGTCGCACGCACCCAGTCGCCGTAGTCGCCCACCTGCCGGCGCAGCGTCGCCAGATCCTTCGGCCAGCCTTTCAGGCCGCTGCCCTTCAGCAGGGTCTCGATGCCATCGAGATAGCGTGCCTGATTGTCGAGGTACTGCTGCGCTTCGACGATCCATGGACCGAGCAATGCCGGATTGGCGGCCGCCTCTTCCGCATAGCGTTCGCGCGCAAGCTGGACGACCGGCGTGTAGCCCTTCTCCGCCCCCACGTAACGTCGCAGCCGGACCAGCGCCGCCTTGTGGCGCTCCTTCGCAACGCGCGCATCGAGCAGATTCTGGAACCCGCTGAACAGCACCTGCGGCAGGTCGAAATACGTCAGCAGATATTTCTGATTCAGCTCCAGCGTCCTGAGCTGCGACTGCGCGGCGGTGATCAGGATGTCGAGATCCTGCAGCACACGCTTGTCGGTCGTCGTCGTCCGCAGCGACTGCAGCTGCGCGACGGCCGCACGGTAATCCGCCACCTGGCGTTCGGCGACACGCGGCTGCAGATCGAAGATTTCCTCGTCGTGACCTTCGACACCGCTGGCGCTGGCACTCTCCGGAAAGTACTTCGCGTTGATGTCGAGCAGGATCTGCGCATTGCGATTGCTTTCCCGCAGCCAGTCCGGTTCGGCAGCCAGTGCGAGCTGCGTCGCGAGGCAGGCCATCGCCGTCAACAACCATCGGGTCATGGGACGTTCCTCGATTGCGGCGATCGTGGTTGAGGGGACAGGAGTTTCACACAGAGATCACAGAGAACACAGAGTTCAAGACAATGAGGAGAAAGAGTCTCCACGGGGGGCACGGGGAACACGGGGTTCGGAACGGAAAATCTCTTGTCCCCGTGTTCTCCGTGTCCTCCGTGGAGAACTCTTCTTTCCGACTCTGTGCTCTCTGTGATCTCTGTGTGAAATTCCCCTCAGAACCAGCCGTAGTTGAAGCTGATGCTGATGCGTTCGGAGTCGAGCGGATTGGGTGCGACTTCGTGCCGCAACCAGCTCTCGAACAGGACGAGGCTGCCCGCCTGCGCAGGCAATACCACCCACGGCTTGTTCTCCGCCCGCGCATCCATGAGGCGCGGCGGTGCGGCCATGAAGCGGTCGAGGCGCGGGTCTTCGAACTTGATGCCGGGCGAACCCTTTGGCGTCTGCACGTAGTACGTGCCGCTGAGGGTCGACAGCGGATGCAGGTGCAAACCGTGCACGACATGCCGCGGCATGATGTTCACCCAGCAGTCCGTCATCGCGAGCGGTCGCTGCTCGATATCGAGTTGCAGCTTGCGTGCGAAGGCGCGGACGTGGCGGTTCAGTTTCTTCTCCAGTGCGGCAAATGTCGGCGAGAGCGTGTGCATGCGCGGCACCGAACTGTACGAGGTGTAGCCGCCCGGATAGTTCTGTTTCGACCAGCGCTGCCCGGCGATGTCGTCGACCCGCAATTGCAGGCACTCGCGCAGCAGACGGCCGTTGAACTTCCGCCAGTCGCGACCGTGCAGGTTCGCCGCGTGAATGAGCGTCGGAAAGAATTTCTGTGTCGGCATATTCGGTTGGCAGCATGGATCCCCGCCTTCGCGGGGATGACAGAACTTCTACAGACCGCTGATCGCGCGCGAGGCCAGCATCGATTCGCGCACGACGTCGCGAAACCAGGC
>CAYWHG010000155.1:1866-10972 GCA_964457865.1 uncultured Steroidobacter sp. | reverse complement strand
TGGTCGATCCCATCAAGAAGGACATCGGCCTCACGGACGTGCAGTTCGGCATGCTGCACGGGCTGGCCTTCGTCGGTTCCTTCACGATTTTCGGTCTGATCTTCGGTGCGCTTGCCGACCGCTTCAACCGGCGCAAGGTCATCTACATTGGCGTCACGATCTGGTCGCTGGCGACGGCGGCGTGCGGGCTCGCAAACAGTTACTGGCATCTGCTTCTCGCGCGCATCGGTGTCGGTGTCGGCGAAGCGTCACTGAACCCGAGCGCGACATCGATGATCGCAGATCTGTTTCCGCGTCAGAAACTGACTACTGCGATGGCCGTCTATGCGATCGGGGCAACCGTCGGCAGCGGCACCGCGCTGATGATCGGCGGTGCGATCGTTGGCTTCGTATCCGGATTCGACTCCATCTCGATACCGCTTCTCGGAGCGATTCGTCCCTGGCAGGCGGTGTTCTTCATTGTCGGCATTCCCGGCGCAGTGCTTGCGCTGATCATTTTCTCCGTGCCCGAACCGGTCCGTCGCGGCGTGCGCACGCAAGAGCAGCGGGGAATCATCGCGAACTACGCTGCCTTCTTCCGGTTCATGGGAACGCGGCCCAGGTTTTTCGCTTATCACTACCTGGGCTTCATTTTCGCAGCGGCCGTGACCACCGGCGGCGTGTCCTGGTATCCGGCGCACATCGGTCGCGCGTTCGGCTGGTCGGCGGGTGAGATCGGCGCTGCACTGGGCACCGCGCTCATGATCGCAGGCATCGTGAGCAAACTGGCGTCGGGCCGCATCGTCGACTTCATGTATCAGCGCGGCTACCGCGACGCGCAACTGCGCTGGTACGGCATCTGTCTGCTGGTGGCGGCGCCGGTCGGGGTATTCGCCACGCTCAGCGATCAGGCCTGGACCTTCGTCATCGGCATTGCCGTGTTCATGACACTCATCGGCGCGATGCAGGCGTGCTCGCTGACTGCGCTCAACCTGGTGACACCCAACGAATTGCGCGGCACGGGCGTGGCGGTGTTCACGACCGTCGCGGGCATGATCGGCGGCGGATTGGGGCCGGTGATGATTGCGTGGGCCGGACAGGTGGGCAGCGACTCGGCGCTCGGCACCGGGCTGGCCATCATGATCGGGATCTGCTGTCCGCTGGGAGCGTTGTTCCTGCTGCTGGGGCTGCGCGCGATGCGCGAGGCGATGGCGGAGGCCGAGGGAACGACGACGTGATCTGTTGTCTCATGGCTGTGGGGCCGGCTTCAGCCGGCCCAAGGCGGGCTAAAGTCCGCCCCCACAGGAAGAGAAAAGGCATTGCACGCGTCCCGCGCAGCGGACATTCTTCGCGCCCGACGCTCCCGGCATCCGGCGTGACGGTGCCCGCCTACACAGTGAAGATCGACCCATGCTTCTGACCTCCACCCAGCAGACCATTGCGGACGCCGTACGCGAATTCGCGCAGGAGCGCGTCCGTCCCCGTGCAGCGAACTTCGAAACCGAGCGCGCCTATCCGCAGGAGTTGTTTCAGGAACTGGCCGAACTCGGCCTGATGGGCATGATCGCGCCGGAAGAAAGCGGCGGTGCGGGTGCCGACTACGTGAGCTATGCGCTCGCCCTCATGGAAATCGCCGCTGCGGATGGCGCGCTTTCCACGATCCTGTCGATCCAGAACAGCCTGATCGTTTCCGCCCTGTTGAAGGACGGCACGCCGGAACAGCAGCAGCGTTTCCTGCCCGATCTTCTGAGCGGCCGCACGCTTGGTGCCTTCGCCCTCACGGAAGCCGAAGCCGGTTCCGATGCGGCAGCACTCCGCACGCGCGCCACAAAGACAAATGACGGTTACGTGCTGAACGGCAGCAAGCAGTTCATCACCTCGGGGAAAATCGCCGGCCTGGCGATCGTCTTCGCCGTCACGGATGCGAATGCCGGCAAGAAGGGAATTTCCGCCTTCCTCGTGCCCACCGATCGCAAGGGTTACGTGGTCGACAAGGTCGAGCACAAACTCGGCCAGCTGGCTTCGGACACGTGCAGCCTGCGCTTCGATGATGTTTTCGTCGAAAACTCGTTGCTGCTGGGAACGGAAGGTCAGGGTTATCGCATTGCGCTCGCGAATCTCGAAGCCGGTCGCATCGGCATTTCTGCGCAATGCATTGGCATGGCACAGGCTGCGCTGGAGATCGCCGTCGGCTATGCGCGGGAACGGCGCTCGATGGGCAAAGCCATCATCGATCATCAGGCCGTCGGCTTCCGTCTCGCCGATCTCGCCGCGCGACTGGAAGCCGCGAAGCAACTCGTGCTGCATGCGGCCAGCATCAAGGACGCAGGCGCTCCCTGCCTGAAGGAAGCATCGATGGCGAAGCTGGTTGCGTCCGAAACGGCGGAAGCGGTTTGCTCCGGCGCGATCCAGACGCTCGGCGGTTACGGGTATCTCGAAGAATTCGGGCTCGCCAAGATCTATCGTGACGTGCGCGTCTGCCAGATCTACGAGGGCACGTCCGACATTCAGCGCATGGTCATCGCGCGGTCGCTCTGAGTTTCCTCGTCAGCTCCCTAGATTTCTCGTCATCCCCGCGCAGGCGGGGATCCATCTTGTCGGAAAGCGTGGACACCCGCCTGCGCGGGGGGACGAGTCAATCGGGCACTCACTCCGGGCCGCCAAACTTCGGCTTGCGCTTTTCCTGCAGGGCCTTCACACCTTCACGGTGATCCGCCGTGCGTGCTGAAACGGCTTCGTACGCGATGCCGGCCTCCATCACCGCAGTGGCCACGCGCTTGAGTTCCATGTTCGTGAGGATCTTGGTCCAGCGGATGGCTTGGGTGGCACCCTGCAGCAATCGATCGCAGAAGGCATCGACGGTGGCATCGAGTTCAGCGGCCGGCACACAGCGATTCACCAGGCCGATCTCCTCGGCCCGCTTCGCCGTGACCAGTTCGCCGGTCAGCAGGAATTCCTTGGCACGGCCCAGGCCGATGCGCTGCGCCCAGATCACCGCGCCGCCATCGCCGGCCACCAGTCCCAGCGCCACGTGCGGATCGCCGATCTTCGCGTTCTCGGCCGCGAAGATCACATCCGAGAACAGCGCGAGCGTTGCGCCGAGTCCGACGGCGTGTCCGTTCAGACGACACACCAGCGGCTTGTCCAGATCGAGCATGGCGAACACGATGCGCTTGGCCACGCGCACTTCATGATCGAACAGATGCGGGTTCGCGGCATTGTGCGCGATGTGATCGAGATCGCCGCCCGCGGAAAATGCACGACCTGCCCCCGTCAGCACAATGACGTCGGAATGCGGATCGGCCGCGGCATACGTGAACACGTCCGCCAGCTCTTCGTGCATCGGCAGATTCACCGCATTCATCGCATCGGGGCGATTGAGCGTGATCGTGAGCAGGCGCCCCTTGCGGGTCAGGAGGAGTGTTTCGTAGCTGCGGACGGGTTCGGCGGTCATGTCTGGAATCCGTGGGAAGTCGTCGCGGTGGGCAGGCTGCGAATGTAGCTGCGAATGTAAAAGGGCAGCCATTGGACTGCCCTTTTGTTGGAATTTGGTGCCGCTTATCTGACTCGAACAGATGACCTACCGCTTACAAGGCGGTTGCTCTACCAACTGAGCTAAAGCGGCAAACCGGCCTGTTTCACATTGCGCCGGGCCGGCGGATTGTAGCCGCTGACCTGCGCTGAATCACGCTTCCGGACCCCGGCATCAGCCATTCCCCGACGAGGGCGGGCAGGCCCGCAGTTCCAGGCGGGTGATCTTGCCCGGGTCGGTCTGGAAAATACTGGTATCGATGGCCTGCCCGGGCTCCTGCAGGTCTGCATCGATCCAGTAGACCGAGCCGGAGCGCTTGCGGTCGTCGATGCGCGGCTCGAGTCCGAGCACACGGATTTCCTCCGCACGGCGCTGGGCACGCTGGTGGTCCGAGAACACACCGAGCGACAGGACATTGGCAGGTTCGCCGCCCGGCATGAGGTAGACGTCGGTCACGCCGCTGTCGAGCAGCGACTTCAGGGCCGCCTCCGCCGCCTCGCGGGATTCGAAGTTCTGTACGCTGACCCAGTAGCCCACCCACAGTTCACCCTGCACCAGGCGCTGGCGCGATCCGAAGCCCGCACTCTGCAGCGCGGCCTGGGCATGTGCCGCGTCGGCGAGGTCCTGGAACGGACCGATGCTGGTGCATGCGAGCCGATCGGCAACCGCCGCGCGCTGCGGCGCAGGTGCCGCCGATCCCAGTGGTGCCACGCGTGGCGGCTGCACGGGTTTCACCACCGCGGGTTCGAGCGTCTCCGCCGCTTCCTGTGCAAGCACGATGCGCGGCGGCGGCTTCACGTTCGCCGGCGGTCTGCGATCCAGATCGCTCACACGCACATCGATCAGCTGCGACCAGCTGAGAAAGAGCGCATTCACCAGGATCATGACGAGACAGAACGTGCGCATGTGCGTAGGTCGGAATCTCAGCGGGCCTTGCCGCCGCCGCCCCAGTAGGCAGCGATGTCAGCGATCTGGGCGGGCGTGAGTTCCAGCTTGTTCTTGTGTTTCACTTTGCCGGCGACGATGTCGCGAATGAGGCTTTCGAGCGACGCGGCGCTCTCGCCTTCCCAATCATCCGCTTCATGACACTGGACGCATTTGGCGTTGGCCACCGACTTTCCCGCGGCAGCGTCGGCCGCAACTGCGCTGCCGATCCACAGCGCACTGGCGACGAGGGTGATGATCTTGGCAAATATTCCTGACACGCCCGGTCCCCTCTGCAGCTGCGGCGATCATACACGAGGCCTGCGGGGCTAGACCGGAGACGAGGCGTAACGCGCCAATCCCTGCAGCACCAGATCGGGAACGGACTCGAATGACACATCGATGAGCCGCTCGATGATGGGTGCGGCGCCGCCGGTCAGTACCAGCGCCGGATCGGCACCAGCCTCGTCGCGCATCGTACGCATCGCCCGTTCGATCAGGGCCGCCAGGGCATGCGCCGCGCCCTGATGGATGGCGCCCTGCGTGTTGTCGGCAAACAGCGCATCGCCACGGGTGCCTTGCGCGGCGCGTCGGGCAATCTCGCTCGTATTGCGCAGCAGGCTGCCCACCATCAGATCCGGGCCCGGCACGATCACGCCACCGAGATGTCGGCCGGTGGCATCGACACCATCGATGGTCATGGCCGTGCCGACACCGACCACGCAGGTCAATCGCTTCTGCTGCGCATGTGCGGCAATGATGCCGAGCCAGCGATCCACGCCAAGATTGGCCGGCACCGGGTAGGCATTGCGGACGCCGCAGGCAGAAGTCGTCGACACCACGAACTCCGGCTCCAGTTGCCAGCGATCGCGAATGTCATCGCGCAGCAGATCGCCGATGCGCTGCCCACTGACGTTGGAAATCAGTACACGCCCGGGCCGCGGCAATCCGGACAGCGCCGCACGCGCGGTCGATGCGTCCCAGTCACGATGAACCTCGGCGCTCTGCGGGGCGACTGCACCTTCCTTCAGCGTCGCCCACTTGATGCGGGTATTGCCGATGTCGAAAAGCAGGATCATCGCGTCACCGCACGCAGACTGACTTCACCCGAGACGAACCGTCGCGTTTCGCCATTCACGTCGAGCAGCAAGGCGCCATCGACTTCGACGCCGTTGGCAATGCCGGTGATGGTTTCCGCGCCGTTGATTACTTTCACCGGCGCATGCGCCAGCGTGTCGAGCCTGCGCCATTCGTCGAGGAACGGCTCGAATCCCTGCACCGCGAAGATCTGCAGCATGCCAATCACTTCATCGGCAATTGCGCCCGCCAGCGCGCTGCGTGTCGGCGTGCGTTCGCCGAGAATTTCATGGACATCGGCAATGAGCGCGGCCTGCTGCTCCGCGAGCGCCAGCCGCACCGTCGACGGCATGCGCACGTTGATGCCCATGCCTATGACCACGGTCGCCGGACCGCCGGTTTCGCCGCGCATCTCGATCAGGATTCCGCCGAGCTTGCGGTTCTTCCAGATCAGGTCGTTCGGCCATTTGAGGCCGACATCGTTCGCGCCGAAACGCTGCAGGGCGCGAACGACGGCAACGCCGACGGCAAGGCTGAGCGCCGAAAAGGTCGGCGGCGCCTCCTGGAACTGCCAGCCCAGGGACATGGAAATTCCGCTGCCGAAGGGCGACATCCACGTCCGGCCGCGCCGGCCGCGACCGGCGGTCTGAATTTCGGCAACGCAGACATGCGCGTGCCCGGGCTGCAGGGTGACGGTGTCGTAGATATGGCGATTCGTCGAATCGACCGTCAGCAGGACTTCGGCCGTATCGAGCAGCGCGCGAGCTTCGGGGAACAGCGATTCAAGCAGCGCATCGCGCCCGAGCAGATCGACCGGCCGCGGCAACCGGTAACCCTGTCGCGCCACCGATTCGATCTCGATGCCGAGATCCTGCAGGGTGTGGATCAGCTTCCAGATGCCGCCACGCGACACGCGCAGACGCTTCGCCAGTTTTTCGCCCGAGCGGAACTCACCGTCGGCAAGCAACGCGAGCAACCGCAACCGTCGATTCAATGTCTGGGAGCGGCGTGGAGACGGCATGAGCTTCAACGAGGACGGAACAACCACAGTCTGCGCACGCGATTCTCCGAACCGCGCAGCATGCGCTCGATGTTCGAGCGGTGCGTGTAGCCGACGAAGACCAGCATCGCGCCGCCGAACGTCAGCAATGCCAGCGGCGCGGCGGGATCGGAGAGCAGCAGATAGACGGGAAATGCCGCGACCGCCAGCATCGTCGCCAGCCCGACGAATCCCGTGATCATCACCGTGACGAGCCACACCAGCAGCACGGGCACCATGGCGATGGGCTTCAGTCCCGCCAGCACACCGAGCAGCGTCGCCGCGCCCTTGCCGCCGCGAAAGCCATACCACACGGGATAGACATGCCCGACGACCACAGCCGCGGCACAGGCAACCGCGAGCCAGTCACGATCGATGGCAGCATCGATCCCGACGAACGGAATGCTCAGGCCCGGCAACACGGCGGCGGCCAGCCAGCCCTTGCCGATGTCGATGAGCATCACCCAGAACGCGAATCCGTAGCCTTGCGTCCGCAGCGCATTCGTTCCACCGGCATTGCCGCTGCCGAGCTTGCGAATGTCGACCCCGCCGCGCAGCTGCCCGACGATCAGACTGCCGATGAGCGCGCCGAGAAGGTAAGCAATGAGGGATTTGACGCCGAGTTCGAGCATGGGGAAATTGTACGGGAAGGTGATGGGGTGATGAAGTGATGAGGTGATATCGCAAGACACGGATTCTCTGGCGTGATCACCTCATCACTCGATCACGCGATCACTTCCTGGGCAGATGCACTTCGGCAATCATGCAGCGGACACTGCCGCCGCCGAGGCGTTCGATGGTGGGAATATCCGCACTGACGATGGTTTCGCCGCGCGCTGTGAGCGCGGCGAGTTGCGAAAGCGCGAGCGAATTGCGCGCACATTGCGACATCGCGATCACCGGTGCGCCGGCCTGCGTGCGCAGCTCCAGCATGTTGCCCGCGAAGTTCTGCATCTGCTGCATCGTGAGGTCGACGATGACCCGGCCGCTGGATTCCAGCAGCCGGACCACGGCTGCGCGGCGCGCGGGTTCGATGCAGGCGCTGCAGATCGCCGCAAAGTGCTCGCCCACGGACATCAGCACATTGGTGTGATAGATCGGCGCGCCGCCGGCATCGAAGGCATCGAAAGCCACGATTTCATAGTCGAGCCGCTGCGCGAATTCGCCCAGCACATCCATGTCGGTACGCGGCGAGAGGCAGGCATAGGCGATGCGGTTGCGGCGATCGAGCACGAGGCTGCCGGTGCCTTCGAGGAACTTGTCCTCGGCTTCGCGATGCGTCAGATCGATCGTGCGGCTGACGTGGAAGCCATGCTCGCGATCGAGTGACTCGATGATGTCGAGCCGCCGTTCCAGCCGGCGATTCGGCGCCAGCATCGGATACAGCACGACCGTGCCGTCGGCATGAAAGCTCACCCAATTGTTGGGGAACAGCGAGTCCGGCGTATGCGGCTCAGGCGTGTCGTCGGCGACATGCACGACGACACCGGCGGCGCGCAGACGATCAGCCAGGGTGTCGAACTCGCGCAGCGCCGCCACCTGGGTTGCGGCAGCCGGTTCGCTGTCGTCGAGATCCTGAAAGCGATTCGACGCAGCCGTCTGCTCATTTCCCGTAAAGCGCACGGGGCGGATC
Organism: uncultured Steroidobacter sp.; assembly: GCA_964457865.1. Classification (GTDB taxonomy): domain Bacteria; phylum Pseudomonadota; class Gammaproteobacteria; order Steroidobacterales; family Steroidobacteraceae; genus Steroidobacter. The sequence continues at coordinate 2,788 of CAYWHG010000155.1, read as the reverse complement.
ATCAGGAGGTGCGAGGCAGTCTGGGCTTCGTTCATGGCCCGCAGGATGCCGCTTCTGTCCGACGGTCAACAATCGTTCTGGAGCAATTCCCCGCTTGCCTGCCTCCGGCGAGGCTCCTACACTCGGCACCAGACATCCGTCTGGTATTTTATTCCATGCCCCCTCTCAGTCCCAAGCAATTGGAAGTATTGGCTTTTATAAAGCAGTTCATGGCCGCTCATGGCCTGCCGCCGACACGCGGAGAGATCGCCTCGGGACTGGGACTGAAGAACCGCCAGGGTATCGACCAGCATCTGCGGGCGCTGGCCGCCAAGGAGGCCATCGAGCTGACGCCGGGGATTTCGCGCGGCATCAAACTCGCCGATGGTTCGGGCACGACTCGCTCGCGATCAAGGGACGAGGACGGTCTGCCCCTGCTCGGCCGCATCGCTGCAGGCTCGCCGATTCTGGCGGAAGCCAATATCGAAGAGCGTCTCCAGATCGAACCTTCGTTGTTTCGTCCACGCGCTCATTTCCTGCTGCGGGTGCGCGGCGACAGCATGAAGGATGCCGACATTCTCGATCGCGATCTGCTCGCCGTGCATCAGACCGCGCAGGTGAGCGACGGTCAGATCGTGGTGGCACGCATCGGCGAGGAAGCGACGGTGAAGTACTACCGTCGACAGGGTGATCGCGTGCGACTGCAACCGGCCAACGCGGCCTATCAGCCCATCGAGATCGATCTGCAACAGCAGGAACTCACGATCGAAGGACTGGCCGTGGGCATCGTTCGTACGGCATTCGTACGCACACAATGACCCGCCATGAATCGCGCGGCAACCCTCGAACAGCTGACGCGGCTGTGCAATCTGAATCGCGAAGGCGTTGCACCGCCCGCGATCGAGTCCACCGGCTTTGCTGAACTCGATGCCGCGCTGCCCCA
>CAYWHG010000155.1:0-1766 GCA_964457865.1 uncultured Steroidobacter sp. | reverse complement strand
TGCAAGTCCTTCGGCGCCGTGCTCGGTTGGCCGGAATCGATCCGCGATCGCGATGTGCGGCGCTTGCAACTCGCCGCCGAAGCGGGGCGCAGTACGGGATTCATCTATCGTCCGCCGTATGCCGTGCGCGAGGCTTCGCCTGCAGCCGTGCGCATGCGGCTGCAGGCGAACGATCAGGGACTGTCGATCGATATCCTGAAGTGTCGCGGCAGCCGCAGCGGTTTTTCTGTCGCAGTGAACTGCCGGGCGCAGTCGACAGCATCTGGCTTTTACGCGCTCGACCAGGATAACGCGTCAGCAGTTTTCTCTGGCTACAGCCTAGAGCCTACAGCCTAGAGCCCTCCAAATGTTGTGGCTCTGCATTTCCCTGCCCCAGTTGTCTCTGGAGGCTTTGCAACCCGAAGAATCCGCGAACGCGATCGTGGTCACGGCCTGCGAAGGCAATGTGCGATGGGTCGTCACCTGCAATCCGGCAGCAGAACATGCAGGCCTGAAGGCACCGATGAGTTACACGCTGGCCCAAGCCGTCCAGCCGCAACTGACGATGCTGAATCGCAGGATCCGTGCGGAACAGATCGCTCTCGAACGGCTGGCGGGCTGGGCGTATCAATTCAGCAGCACGGTCATCCTGGGAGATATTCCGCAGGAATTGCGGCTGGCGCGAACCGCCTGTCTGTGGCTCGAAATCGAAGCCAGCCTCACGTTGTTCGGCGGCTTCCGCAGCTTCATCGAACAGGTGGAACAGGAACTCCGGCAGCTTGATTACAGCTATCAGCTGGGCATCGGCCCGACACCCGAGGGCGCTGCCCTGCTCGCTCGTGCAGGCATCCGCCTGGCCGTCACTTCGCCGCATGCGCTGTTTGCACGTATCCGCAATCTGTCGCTAGGACAACTGACCCTCGCTCCCGAGATCGCGCGTCAACTGCACACTGCAGGCGTACGAACGCTGGGCCTGCTGCTCGAATTGCCGCGCGAATCGATCGCAAAACGCTTCGGCCCCGACGTCAGCAACTTCCTCGACCGGCTCATGGGTATCGCGCCCGATCCGCGCATCGCCTTCCGGCTCCCGGAAAAATACGCCGCCCATTTCGAATTCGAGTTCGAAGTCCGCAGCACCGAGGCGCTGCTGTTTCCCTTGCGGCGCATGCTGCAGGAGTTCTGCGGTTACCTGCGCGGTCGTGACACGGGAACGCAAAGCTTCACGATCGTATTCGGGCATCGAGCCAGCGCCGACACACGGGTTCACATCGGTTCTTCCACGCCGGAGCGCAGCGCGGAGCGATTCCTGGCGCTGGTCCGCGAACGCATGCAGCACCTCGAACTGCCGGAACCCACGCTTGCACTGAGCCTCCTCGCCGAGTCCTTCGCAGCGCCAAGTGCATTGCAGACCGATCTGCTGAATCGCTCGCTGCTGCAGACGGAGGATCTGTCACACACCATCGATCGCATTGTGATGCGCGTCGGCGAGGACAACGTGCACTACGTGCGTTCCGAGGCCGATCATCGGCCTGAGAAAGCCTGGGCACCGACAACACCTGCCGGCAAATTCCCACCGCTGCATTTTCCGGATCGACCTCTATGGCTGCTGCCCGAACCGCGCGCGATGGAATCTTCGTCGCTGCCCGGCATGGCGTCCGCGCCGGAACGCATCGAATCAGGCTGGTGGGACGATGACGATGTGCAACGCGACTATTACGTCGTACGCATGAACCAGGGCCCGGATCTGTGGGTCTTTCGGGACCTGCAGACTTCCCAGTGGTATCTGC
>CAYWHG010000154.1:0-10977 GCA_964457865.1 uncultured Steroidobacter sp. | reverse complement strand
GTCGACATGCTGACGGACTGGCAGAACGCGCTGCACTGGCTGCAGGGCGAGGCCGAGGTCGACAAGTCGCGCATCGGTATCTGGGGCAGCAGCCAGTCGGGCGGCTACGTGGCCGAGATGGCGACGCGCGATCACCGCATCAAGGCGGTCTACAGCCAGGTGGGCGCCTTCAGCGGTCATGGACTCGGCACCACACCCGAGGCCTACGCCGATGCGACGAAGCGCGCGCGCGGCGAGATCGGTTATCCCGCGCCGGGGCTCAGGGTGCTGGGCAATCTGCGCGGTGCACCGATCTACAGCCGCTTCGCCAACTACGCGCCGGTCGATCACATCAACGACGCCGGCCAGATCCCGATCATGATCGTCGTGGCCGAGAACGAAGAACTCTTCGACAACCGCCAGCACGGCATCCTGGCGTACGAGCGTTACAACGGCCCCAAGCAGCTCGTCGTCGTGCCGGGCATCAAGCACTACGGCATCTATCGCGAGGCGTGGTCGCAGGCGCATCAGTCGGCGCGCGAGTGGTTCGACAAGCATCTCAAGGCGGCGCCTGCCGCCAGGTAGCTCCAGGTCCGTCCCCTGAAAGGTCAGGGGACGGATCTGGCCGGGGGATGTGTGCGAGGTATGATCTGGCCTTCGCTTCCCCGGAGAACCCCATGAAGACCCGCGCCGCCGTTGCATTCGCCGCCAATCAACCGCTCGAAATCGTCGAGCTCGATCTGGAAGGACCGAAGGCCGGCGAAGTGCTGGTCGAAATCATGGCGACGGGCGTCTGTCACACCGACGCCTACACACTCGAAGGCAAGGACTCCGAAGGGATTTTTCCTTCGATCCTCGGCCACGAGGGCGCGGGCATCGTGCGCGAGGTCGGCGCGGGCGTGACGTCGGTGAAGCCCGGCGATCACGTCATCCCGCTCTACACCCCCGAATGCCGGCAGTGCAAGACCTGCACGTCGCGCAAGTCGAATCTGTGCACCGCGATTCGCGCCACGCAGGGCAAGGGCGTCATGCCCGACGGCACCAGCCGCTTTTCATACCAGGGCAAGCCCATCTATCACTACATGGGCTGTTCGACGTTCTCGAATTTCACCGTCATGCCCGAGATCGCGGTGGCGAAAGTCCGCGAGGACGCGCCCTTCGACAAGATCTGCTACATCGGCTGCGGCGTGACCACCGGTGTCGGCGCCGTGATCTACACGGCGGATGTCGAAGCAGGCGCCAACGTGGTCGTGTTCGGCCTCGGCGGCATCGGCCTCAACGTGATCCAGGGCGCGAAGCTGGTCGGCGCCGACCGGATCATCGGCGTCGATGTGAATCCGGCGAAGCGCGACATGGCCGAGAACTTCGGCATGACCGACTTCGTCAATCCCAAGGAGATCGGCGGCGAGAACGTGGTCGCGAAGATCGTCGAACTCACCGGCGGCGGTGCCGACTATTCCTTCGACTGCACCGGCAACACCGAGGTGATGCGCCAGGCGCTCGAATGCTGTCATCGCGGCTGGGGCCAGTCGATCATCATCGGCGTCGCCGAAGCCGGCAAGGAAATCGCCACGCGCCCGTTCCAGCTCGTCACCGGCCGCGTCTGGAAGGGCACGGCCTTCGGCGGCGCGCGCGGCCGCACCGATGTGCCGAAAATCGTCGACTGGTACATGAACCGGAAGATCCGCATCGACGAACTGATCACGCACACGATGCCGCTCGAAAAGATCAACGATGCCTTCGATCTGATGCACGAGGGCAAGTCGATCCGCAGCGTCGTGCTGTTCTGATTGGAGGAACGGAGTCAGAGAAGAATATCTCCACGGGGGACACGGGGAACACGGGGTGAGAAGGGCATTCTTCCAGGATTATTTCTTGACCCCGTGAGCCCCGTGTTCCCCGTGGAAATTTTTTCCGAGTCCGTTCTTCGGCTCCTCAGCCTGGATGATCAAGATGCTCAAGATAGTTTCTTCGTGGCGTAGTTTTGGCGGCACGCTGAGTGTGTTCGATCACGAGTCCACCGTGTGTCGTACCACCATGCGCTTCGCCGTGTTCTCGCCGCCCCAGCCCGACAAGGAGTCCGGGAAGGTGCCGGTGCTCTGGTATCTCTCGGGCCTGACCTGCACCTGGGAAAACGTGATGACCAAGGCCGGGCTGCAGCGCACGGCGGCCGAACTCGGCCTCATGATCATCGCGCCGGATACCTCGCCGCGCGGCGAGGGCGTGCCGGACGATTCCGCATATGACCTGGGGCAGGGCGCGGGTTTCTATCTCAGCGCGACGCAGGCGCCGTGGTCGACGCACTTCCACATGGATCGCTACATCGTCGAAGAATTGCAGCAGGTCGTCGCCGACAACTTCGCCAATGCCGATCTCACGCGACAGGGCATCACCGGCCACTCGATGGGCGGACACGGCGCACTGACGCTGCATCTGAAGCATCCGCAACGCTATCGCTCCGTTTCCGCGTTTTCGCCGATCGTCGCGCCGACACAAGTGCCCTGGGGACAGAAGGCATTCGCTGCCTATCTGGGAGACGACCGCGAGACATGGCGCCAGTACGACGCCTGCGAACTCGTGAAGCAGCGCCCGTCGTCGGCGCACGTACTCATCGATCAGGGCAGCGCCGATTCATTCCTCGCGCGCGAGCTGCAGCCGGAGCTGTTCGTTGCCGCCGCGAAGTTGGCCGGCCAGCCCGTCACACTACGCATGCAGGAAGGCTACGACCATTCCTACTACTTCATCGCGACCTTCATCGACGATCACCTGCGGTGGCATGCGCAGGCGCTGCGATGAAACGGATTGGTACGCAAAAGGCGCAAGGCGGAACGCAAAAAGCGTAAATCTGAAATGAAAATCAGTTCTCCTTTGCGCCTCTTGCGTTCCCCTTGCGCCTTTTGCGTACCAATCCGGTCCTGACTACGACGCCGAAGCCGCCACCTCACCCGCACACTCGCCGAAGCCGATCCGCACCCGTCCGGGCGCTTCGGCATGGGCCGTCATGACGAGTCGATCGCCTTCCTGCAGGAAGGTGCGGTTCTCGCCGCCCGGTAGCTGAATCGGATTGCGGCCGCCGCCTGACAGTTCGATGAGGCTGCCGAAGCTCGACGGCTCGATGCCCGACAGCGTGCCCGTGCCGAGCAGATCGCCCGGCCGCAAGTTGCAGCCATTGCAGGTGTGATGCGCGACGAGCTGGGCGATGGTCCAGTACATGACGTTCATCGGGCCGCGGCTCAGACGATGCGGCGCGATGCCTGCCGCGCGCATGCGGGCCGTCTGCAGATGCACTTCCATGATGACTGCGTAGGCACCTGTTGCCTGGTCCGAGGCATCGAGCAGATAGGGCAGGGGTGCGGGATCGCCTGCGGGTCGTGATGGCTGCGCGATTCGATAGGGCGCGAGCGCCTCGCTGGTGACGATCCACGGCGACACCGTCGTCAGGAAATTCTTTGCGAGGAACGGACCGAGCGGCTGGTATTCCCAGGTCTGCACATCGCGCGCCGACCAGTCATTGAGCAGACACAGTCCGGCGATGTGTTCGCCGGCACGATCGATGGGAATCGGCTCGCCGCGCGCGTTCGCGCCGCTGATCCAGATGCCCATCTCCAGTTCGTAGTCGAGCCGCTGTGTCGGTTGATAGATGGGCGCGTCGTCGTTCGCGCCCTTGATCTGTGCCTGCGGTCGAATCACCGGTGTCGCCGACGCAACGATGCTCGAGCTGCGTCCGTGGTAGCCGATCGGCACATATTTGTAGTTCGGCAGCAGCGGATTGTCGGGACGGAACAGCTTGCCGATGTTGGTCGCGTGATGAATGCCCGTATAGAAGTCGGTGTAGTCGCCGACGTCCGCCGGCACGTGCAGCGTGCAGTCGGCAGCGGCGAACAGCGCGGGGCGCACGGCGTCGGCATGCCTGCGATCTGTCAGCAGCCCGAACACCGCGCGACGCAGCGCACGGCGAGGTTCGGCACCTAACGCGAGCAGTTCATTCAGCGACTGCGACTCGCAGGCCCGGGCCGCGCGTTGCGCATCGCCGTCCAGCAGCGAGGCGATGCGGTCGATCGCGAGAATGCGGTCGCCGATGGCGATGCCGGCGTAGCGGCGGGTCTCGCCTGGCGGGGAAAACAGCCCGAGCGGCAGGTTCTGGACCGGAAAGTCCGGATGGCGCGCCGAGCTCTCGATCCAGCTCACCGCACCGGGCTCGTGGGTCTCGTCGAGTTGCGGATGCATATGCAGGAACCACGCAATGGATATGCGTCGGACACTAACACCGTCGCGGTGGCGGCCCTAGTTCCGGCAGGCGGCTCGGGCGGCGCGGGGTGCTCGCGCCGCGGGTAGATCGTTGCCGCCGCCGGTGGTGTAATCGCGACCCCGCGGCGCGTGGACGTTGCGGCAGAAATGTCGGGCGAATTGCCGGACAAGGTTGCATGAAAGGGGTTTGACGATGACCAGCATGATCGATCGCGCCGGGCTCTCCGTCGCAACGCAACTCGCGACATTCATCGAAGAGCAGGCGCTGACCGGAACGGGTGTAACGGCCGAGCGGTTCTGGTCGGGTCTCGCGGACATCTTCGCGAAACTCGCCCCGGAGAATCGCGCGCTGCTCGCCGAGCGCGACCGCCTGCAGGCGGTCATCGACCGCTGGCATGAACAGCATCGCGGCCGGCCGTTCGACGCGCAGGCGTATCAGTCATTCCTGGGCGAGCAGGGTTATCTCGTGGCCGAGCCGGCGCCGTTCCGGATCGAGAGCCGCAACGTGGATGCGGAAGTCGCCACCATGGCCGGCGCGCAGCTCGTTGTGCCCTCGCTCAACGATCGCTTCGTGCTGAATGCGGCGAATGCGCGCTGGGGCAGTCTTTACGATGCGTTCTATGGCACCGATGCGCTGCCCGGCAAGGCGAAGGCCGGCGGCTACGATGCGCAGCGCGGCGCGCAGGTGATCGAACGCGCCAAGGCCTTTCTCGACAGCGCGCTGCCGCTCGCCAGCGGTTCGCACAAGGACGTGAAGGGCTACAGCGTCGTCAATGGCGCGCTGGTGCCGGCGCTGCAGGATCCGTCGCTGCTGTCGGGCTATCGCGGCGATGCGGCGACTCCGTCGGGTCTGCTGTTCCGTCATCACGGACTCGGCATCGAACTCGTCATCGATCGCCAGCATCCCATCGGTCGCGACGATGCGGCGGGGGTTGCCGATGTCGTGATGGAGGCCGCACTGACGACGATCGTCGATCTCGAAGACTCGGTCGCTGCCGTCGATGCCGAAGACAAGACGTCTGCGTATGCCAACTGGCTCGGCCTGATGCGCGGCGATCTCGAAGCCACGTTCGACAAGGGCGGTCGCGCGATGACGCGCAAGCTCGACCACGATCGCGTCTGGCGCGCAGCGAAGGACGGCACCGAGTTCACGCTGCCGGGCCGCTCGCTGCTGTTCGTGCGCAACGTCGGTCACCTGATGACCACGCCCGCGGTGAAGCTGCCGGATGGCAGCGAGGCGCCGGAAGGCATTCTCGATGCGATGGTGACCTCGCTCATCGGCCTGCACGATCTGCAGGGACTCGGCCGTCACCGCAACAGCCGCACCGGCTCGATCTACATCGTCAAGCCGAAGATGCATGGACCGAAGGAAGCGGCCTTCGCCAACAGCCTGTTCAATGCCGTCGAAGATGCGCTCGGTCTCGCTCGCCACACGATCAAACTGGGATTGATGGACGAGGAGCGCCGCACGTCGGCCAATCTCGCCGCAAGCATCGAAGCCGTGAAAGGTCGCATCGTCTTCATCAACACCGGTTTCCTCGATCGCACCGGCGACGAGATGCACACCTCGATGCAGGCCGGACCGATGATCCGCAAGGGTGCGATGAAGGCCTCGACCTGGATCAAGGCCTACGAGGATCGCAATGTGAACATCGGCCTGTCCTGCGGCTTCGCCGGCGTGGGCCAGATCGGCAAGGGCATGTGGGCGGCGCCCGATCGCATGGCCGACATGGTGGAGCAGAAAATCGCGCACCCGCTCGCGGGTGCGACCACTGCCTGGGTGCCGAGCCCGACGGCCGCGACACTGCATGCGCTGCACTATCACCAGGTCGATGTGTTCGCGCGGCACCAGGAGATCGCAAAGCGCGCCACGCCGGCGCTCGATCTGCTGCTGACGCTGCCGTTGCACACCGGTGCGCCGTGGTCCGAGGCTGAAATCACCGAGGAATTGGACAATAACGCCCAGGGCATCCTCGGTTATGTCGTGCGCTGGATCGATCAGGGCATCGGTTGTTCGAAGGTGCCCGATATTCACGACATCGGCCTGATGGAGGATCGCGCCACCCTGCGCATTTCTTCGCAGCACATCGCCAACTGGCTGCTGCACAAGGTCTGTACCCCCGCGCAGGTCGATGCCGCGCTCGCGCGCATGGCGGCGAAAGTCGATTCGCAGAATGCCGGCGACCGGCTGTACCGGCCGATGGCGGGCAATCTGCAGAAAAGCCTGGCATTCCAGGCCGCACGCGCGCTGGTGTTCGAGGGCGTGGCGCAGCCGAACGGTTACACCGAGCCGCTGCTGCATCGTTTCCGTGCGAAGGTCAAGGCACAGCACTGACGAGCGTCATGGCGCTGGCGCGCGCTCCGGCGCGCCAGCGCATCTCGATTTCTGCGCGCCAGTTCATGGTTCGCGCCGCGTCAATCCGCAGAAACTCCCCTGATCGCCGCGCCGCTGCAATCGCGCGGCGGTCACCCTGCGTCCAAGAACCAATAAGTGCGCGGTCGCCGCGGCACCACGAAGGAGTTTCCGATGACGAACGCGATGTGGATGAGCAAGATCCAGAACGATCCGCAGTTGATCCACATGGTGTTGCCCGCGAGTCATGACGCGGGTGTCTATGGCGACAGCCTGACCCGCGTCGCCTGTCCCAAGCGCTACGCCCGCACCCAGGGCTCGAACATCTACAACCAGGCGTTCTCCGGCTCGCGCGTCTTCGACGTGCGCGTCTTCCTGAAGCGGGTCAAGGACGAGAAGGGCAAGAGCGTGATCGAGCCGACGATGGGCCACTTCGCGATGGAGAAATTCAAGTGGCCGAAGATCGGCAAGTCGACCGGCGCGCTCGGCGGCTACGGCGGCTCGTTCATGACCGCGGTCAAGGATGCGGTCGCGTACGTGAAGACCTATCCCAGCGAGTTCCTGATCCTGCGCATTTCCCACACCTACTGTCCGCAGCACGTCGGCGCGGCGCTCGATGATTTCCGCAGCGTCGGCGACAACGCCAACTACATCTACAACAAGAGCGGCAACATCGCACTGAGCTCGCTCGACGATCTGCGCGGCAAGGTCATCATGGTGTTCGCCTCCGAGTTCCATCAGGGCTTCACGCCCCAGAACGGCTATCTGCCGATGTACAAGTACGAGTCGGGATCGCCTACGGTGAGCGGACTGTGTTTCTGCGGCACGTACAAATCGAAGAAGGACATGAAGGATGTCCTCAAGACGGCGCAGAAGGCCGCGGATGAGCATCACGGTCATCGCGAGGATCATCTGCACTGGGTCTACTGGCAGCAGACCGGCGGCAACGTCTCCAGCAACACCAAGTCAAAAGACGGCGCACACGCCAAGCTCGGCGACTTCATCACCGAGATCAAGGCCAAGACCGGCATGAGCCGTTGGACCCTGCCGAATGTCATCGGTCACGATTTCGTCAACGAGCAGACGTGCAAGCAGATCATCGAGCTCAATCCGGATTACGGAAACTGACCCGCACCGCTCCGCTCGCCTCTCCCTTGAGGGTGAGGGTCCGCGATGTTGGAGCAAGGACGACGCTCTGATCGCGGTGGAAAGATCTCAGACCCTCACCCAACCCTCTCCCTAAAGGGAGAGGGAAAGAATCCCTCATCCACCCTCTCCCTCAAGGGAGGCTGCGCACAGCGAATGCGACCGGCGTCACGCGCCGAACGTGCGCGCGTCACGTTACGGAATTGTCATGCTGACTACAGGTTTCCCCGACCCTGTGATGCATGTAGTAAATCAGGGAGGTTGGGGGACTGCCTCGTTCAAAAATCTGCGCCGATGCCGAACATTCACTCATAGTCAATTCCTAGAGTGAGTGATGTTCGCAAAGTCCCGCCGCCTGTGGTGCGCCGGCCTGCTCGTCGGTGCGGTCGTAGCGCTTCCGGTCTTCGCAAATTCCGGCGAGCGGGGACTGCGCATCCGTCATTTCGAACGGATGCAGGTTGCCTCGACGACCGGGCATGACGAGCGTTCCCTGTCGCTGCAGTTTCGCGCCTACGGTCGCGATTTCCGCCTGCAGCTCGAGCCCAACGAGCGGCTGGCGCTGGCGGCGGCCGGCAGCAGTGTCGGATTGTTCGCTGGTCGAGTCGAAGGTGCGCAGGATTCGTGGGCACGCATCAGTGTCACCTCCGGTGTCGTGCGCGGCATGTTCTGGGATGGCGCCGGGCTCTATCTCGTCGACAGCGCCAGGATCCTCGATTCCGCCGCTGCGGCATCGCTGCGCGCCGGCGACACCGTCATCTATCGCCTGGTCGATACGATCGGCCGTCCGGCCGCCGCTGCCGCCAACACGACCTATGCCGAACTGGGGCGCGAGCTGCGCAGTGAATCGGTGCTGGCACATGCCGCGGAATACCGGATCGATGTGGCCGCGCTCGGCGATGCGTCATTCCGCGCGCGCTATGCCACGGAGCGCGAGGCGCGCGAGGAGATCCTCACGCGACTGAACAATGTCGACGGCATCTTCGTGTCGCAGCTCGGTGTCCAGATCCAGGTGTCTTCGATCGACCTCGATGCGGCGGCAGCGACGGGCCTGTCCGATTCGACGAACGCGTCGCAACTCCTGTCGCAACTCGCCAACTTGCGGATGCAGGAGCTGGATGGCAACGCGCGCGCGATCACTTTCCTGTTCACGGGTCGCCAGCTCGATGACAGCCGCGTCGGCCTCGCCTACACGCGGTCGCTCTGCAGTCCTGTGTTCAGCGTGGGTCTCGCGCGGTCCAGCATCAACTCGGGACTCGACTCGCTGATCGCCGCGCACGAGATCGCGCACATCCTGGGCGCACCGCATGACGGTGAGAAGCAATGCGCGTCGACACCCAAGAGCCGTTTCCTCATGACTCCGGCGCTGATCTCCAGCGAATCGGTGTTCTCGGATTGCAGTCTTGCCAACATGCGCCCGATGCTCCAGTCCGCAAGCTGCGTGGTCGCCTTGAACGATCCGATGTCCCCCGTCGATCACCGACTCGCGACGACGGTGGCGCTGCCCGCGGAATCTGCGGCGGCGGAGGTTTCCGCAGAGGACGCCGGGCAGTAGAAGACCGTTATCGTTCCTTCCGGCCCCCAGAGCGGGGGTCTTCGGAGGTGCCACGATGGCCGTGAGCGCCGGGTCCGGAGGGGGACAGCGTTCCAGCAAAGGCCTCCCGACACGGCGCTCACGGCCAAGTACCCACGACCGTCATTGGCCAGCGAGGAGTCAGGCTGAAGCCTGACCCACACAAAGAAGCACATGACTCCCCCTATCGCCTACGGTGTTGTTCATATTGCCGCCATCGCCGCGGCGTAAGACTATCGGCCATCGATCCGGCTTCTGTGCCGAGTTCCGTGGAGACAGTCGACATGACCGCAGCCGCTGCCGCATTGAGTCCCGATCTTCTGCAGAGCATCGACGCCTGGTGGCGCGCGGCGAATTATCTGTCCGTCGGTCAGATCTACCTGTACGACAATCCGCTGCTGAAGGAACCGCTGCGCAAGGAACACGTCAAGCCGCGCCTGGTCGGCCACTGGGGCACGACCCCCGGTCTCAACTTCATCTACGTGCATCTGAACCGCGTGATCCGGCAGCGCGATCTCGACATGATCTACATCATCGGTCCGGGTCACGGTGGACCGTCGATCGTCGCGAACACCTGGCTGGAAGGCACGTACAGCGAGGTGTACCCCAACATCTCGCAGGACGAAGCGGGAATGAAGACGCTGTTCAAGCAGTTTTCGTTTCCCGGTGGCATTCCGAGTCACGTCGCGCCGGAGATTCCCGGTTCCATTCATGAGGGCGGCGAACTCGGCTATGCGCTGAGTCATGCCTTCGGCGCCGCGTTCGACAATCCCGATCTCGTGGTTGCGGCAGTGGTCGGCGATGGTGAAGCCGAGACCGGTCCGCTGGCGACGAGCTGGCATTCGAACAAATTCCTGAACCCCGTGACCGACGGCGCCGTGCTGCCGATCCTGCATCTCAACGGTTACAAGATCGCGAATCCGACCGTGCTGGCGCGCATCACGCATGAGGAACTCGATCAACTGCTGCGCGGCTACGGCTACGCGCCGATCTATGTTGAAGGCCACGAGCCGCCGAAGATGCATCAACTCATGGCGGGTGCGCTTGATCAAGCGCTCGATGAGATCAAAAAGATCCAGCAGGCCGCGCGCCAGGACGGCAACCAGGATCGGCCGCGCTGGCCGATGATCGTGCTGCGCTCGCCGAAGGGCTGGACCTGCCCGAAGGAAATCGACGGCAAGCGTGCCGAGGACTCCTGGCGTGCTCACCAGGTGCCCATGGGTGAGATGCACCAGAAGCCCGATCACATCCGGATCCTCGAAGAGTGGATGCGCAGCTATCGGCCGGAAGAACTGTTCGACGAGGCTGGCCGCTTCAAGCCCGAACTCGCGGCGCTGGCGCCCACGGGCCGGCGACGCATGAGTGCCAATCCGCATGCGAACGGCGGCGAACTGCTGCGCGATCTGCGGCTGCCGCAGTTCCGCTCGTATGCGGTGGAGACCAAGAAGCCCGGTGCGGTCGATGCCGAGGCGACGCGCGTGATGGGCAAGTTCCTGCGCGACGTCATGAAGATGAATCTGGAATCGAAGAACTTCCGGCTGTTCAGTCCAGACGAGAACAACTCGAACCGCTGGCAGGATGTACTCGATGTCACCAATCGCGTCTGGATGGCCGAGAAGTTTCCCTACGACGATCATCTCGCCAACGAAGGTCGCGTCATGGAAATGCTCAGCGAGCATCA
>CAYWHG010000153.1:9325-11127 GCA_964457865.1 uncultured Steroidobacter sp. | reverse complement strand
CTGAGACACTAGGGACGCTCTGCGTAGAATTCGATTCGTCATTCCCGCGCAGGCGGGAATCCATTCTGGTCAGCAAGATGGATTCCCGCCTGCGCGGGAATGACGGATCAAATCCGGTGGTTTTACTTTCCGATCTCCGCTCTCGCATCGAACGGCAGTTCCTGCTGCATGCGCTCGTAGAGTTCCTTCGCCTGCGGCGTGTCGGCCGGCGGCAATACGATCTTGAGGATCACGTACTGATCGCCCGGCGTCGGTCCGGGTAGTCCGCGGCCGCGCAGTCGCAACTTCTGTCCCGCTTTCGCGTTCGGCGGAATGCGCAGATCGACGGTACCTGCGAGCGTCGGCGTCGGCACGGTGGCGCCGAGTGCGGCTTCCCAGGGTGCGATCGGCAGCGTCAGCGTGATGTCGCGGCCGTCGGCCTGGAACAGTCGGTGCGGTTTGAATCCGATCTCCAGGTACAGATCGCCCGCGCGACCGCCGCCGGCGCCGGGACTGCCCTGGCCGCCGAGACGGATCTTCTGTCCTTCGATCACGCCTGCAGGAATCGTGACCTTGAGCGTGCGCGGCTTGACGGTGACGCGGCCCTGTTCGTCGAGCTGCGGGGCCTTGAGTTCGATCGTATGTGCCCCGCCGCGGAAGGCGTCTTCGAGATCGATGGCGATTTTCGCAGCGTGATCCTCGCCGGCGGATTCGAAACCGCCGCCGCGCTGGCCGCGAAACGGACTGCGCGCGCCGAAGAGCGACGAAAAGAAATCGCTGAAGCCGGCATCCTCGCGACCGCCGAAGGCGGTGGTGAACTCGAAATCGCGCCCCCAGTCGGGCGGCGGCGTGAAGTTCTGACCCTGACGCCAGTTCGAACCCAGCTGGTCGTAGGCGGCGCGCTTCTCAGGATCCTTGAGGACTTCGTAGGCTTCCTGCACTTCCTTGAACTTCGTTTCGGCGTTCGCTTCCTTGCTCACGTCCGGATGGAATTTGCGCGCAAGCCGCCGGTAGGCCTTCTTCAGGTCCTCCGGTTTGGCGTCGCGTTCGACGCCCATGATCTTGTAGTAGTCCTTGTAATCCATGGCCTCGCCTGTGAAAGCGCTGGATACCTCTGAACGTGAGCAGGGAATGTAGCGCCAGAATTGATGGCGCGATGCGGGAATTTCAAGGCTGCGCGAACGCGCGGACTTCTGCTAGCGCGAGGCGACCGGCTTGCGCCGGCGCAGCCCGGCCAGCGTACCGAGCGCGGCGAGCAGCAGAGCATTGATCGATCCGCCGCCGCCCTTGCCCCTGGCCGGTGTCGTCCCGGTGGCTGCCGGAACAACATTGATGCTGCGTTCGGCCGCGTCGTTGGCAGGGGTCGGATCGACATAGCTGCCGGAAACGGTGGCGGTCAGGCTGGACGTCCCCGTCGTGATCGCATTGAGTGTGAGCGTGCCGGTGGCCGACGCCCCGGCCGCCAGCGACGGCAGATTGCATTGCGCGGCGCTGCCGGACACCGAACAACTGCCGCCCGTGATCTCGCCCGCGGCGACCGTGACGCCGCCGGACACGGTGACCGCAATCTGTACTGTGCCCACGTCGATCGGTGCCGCATTGGTGACCGTGAAGCTGGCGGTAGCCGTCTGGCCTGCGATCACGGAGGCCGGCGCCTGCGCGCTGACCGACAGGTCGGCTTCCGGATCGATGACGAGCGTGCCGTCACCCAGGTTGTTGCCGGTCTGGATGTCGCCGGGTGCGGAGACCCGCGCCGAAATCGAATTGCTGCCGAGCACGTCGCTGCTCAGGCTCAGATTCACGACGCGGCTGCCGCCGGCGGG
>CAYWHG010000153.1:6584-9225 GCA_964457865.1 uncultured Steroidobacter sp. | reverse complement strand
CCATCGCCGATATTCATCGTCGGCACCTGGATCTCGACCTGCAGCTGCGAGCTGTAGATGCCGTCGACGATGTTGATGCGGCTCAGGATCTCGTCGCGTGCCTGCTGATCGCTGGCATAGCGGGCGCGGAACAGGTTGTCGGCGAGCGCGGAAATCTCCAGCCGCAGCGTCGCGCCGGTGGCCTGCATGATGACCGGCGTGCTTTTCAGTTCGCGGAGCATTTCCGCATACGCCGACTTGCCGGATTGCGGGGCGATCGCCGGTGCATCGCTGCAGAAGGTGACGCCAGCGGGTACTTCGGTGTCCGAGAGCCGGAAGATGACTGCCTCGTCCGCAGCGGTGCCGACCTCGCCGACAGCGGCGGCCGAATCCACCAGGTAGAGCTCGCGTCCGTCCCAGATCGCGCCGCGGATGACCTGGCCTTTCGCGCTCATGCGCACCCAGGAGCCCGGGACGTTCTCCACGGTGCCCTGATACAGGGAGAGGGCCGGACCGTCGGTGTCGGCGGCCTGCGGTGTCAGTCGCGGATTCGATTCCAGCAGCAGGCTGAAGCGACGGCCGTAGGCGTCGAACTTCAGAGTACGCAGGCTGCCGGTCGCAGGTTTGGAGGCACCTGATGTCTGCGCGGCAGGAAGCGGGCGGAAGAGTTCGTGGGACAGGACGCGCAGAGTGGCGGGGTCTGCGGCGGTGGCGCCTGCGGGCAGCGCAACGGCGACGCACGCCACGATCTCCGACCACCGGCCGGCCATGCCTCCCCTGCGAACCTGCATCTCACGCCCTTCGGAATTGAATTGGTTGTTGTTGTCCCATACCGGCAACAGATGGACAAGGAAATCCGTCGCAGGTCGATCCAGGGCAGCGTAGGGAAATACGCCAGAGAAATCAGGCTGTTGCTCAACGGCGACGGTTCTGTTCAGCGTATCTGCCACCGGCTTCGCGCAAGACGCCCCATTGCTCCGCAGGAGTTTCCGGCATCGCACCAGTACCGAGCGGGAGGGCTTTTCGTCGCTCGAAATTGGTGCGCGCCGCGGGCGATTTCGAAAGCATTCTCGCGACGATGCACGCAGAAGCTTCGCGACGGCACGCGGCATAGAACGTGCATTGCAAAGCCACGCTGCGGCGAGTCAGGGTATTCTGGCCACGACGACCCAATTGCCAGCAGCGGACGACCAAAAACCCAACTTTTGAGTCCCGCACCTTCGAGACAGGAGCCACGGGGAAAATGAAACTAATCAGCGCCATCATCAAACCCTTCAAACTCGACGACGTGCGCGCCGCGCTCTCGGAGATCGGTGTCTCGGGCATGACCGTCACCGAAGTCAAAGGCTTCGGCCGCCAGCGCGGACACACCGAGCTGTACCGCGGTGCCGAATACGTCGTTGATTTTGTACCGAAGACCCGTATCGAAGTCGCCGTCAAGGACGCGCTGGTCGATCAGGTCACCGAAGCAATCATCAATGCAGCCAAGACCGGCAAGGTCGGCGACGGCAAGATCTTCATCACCGACCTGGAACGCGTCCTGCGTATCCGTACCGGTGAAGCGGACGATCAGGCTCTCTGATTTTCTGTTGAGTGTGGGTGGCGGTAGATTCACCGCCACCCACTGCCCGCGTTCAGGACCCGTCGCTACAGCGAATCTCCTCTGGACGATGGAAATAGCGTGTCCCTAGACTCGGTTGCCTGCGCAGCCGGAGTTTTCGGGAATGACTCACGCGATCCGATTCCATGCCTATGGCGATCCCGATGTTCTGCGTTGGGAAGCCGTCGAAGCAGGCGACCCCGGTCCGAAAGAGGTCCGGGTCCGTCATACCGCTGTCGGGCTCAATTTCATCGACATCTACGAGCGTACTGGGCTGTACGCCTCGCAGCTCCCGGCCATTCCTGGACATGAGGGCGTGGGTGTCGTCGAAGCCGTCGGTGCGCGCGTCACCGACCTCGTGCCGGGCGACCGGGTCGCCTACGCGGGGTCCGGTGCCGGGGCGTATGCGCAGGTTCGTCTCATGCCCGCGGATCGCCTCGTCAAAGTGCCGGCGGGCCTCGATGACATCAAGGCAGCCGCCGTGATGCTGAAAGGACTGACGGTGCAGGCGCTGCTGCGCCAGGTCCATCGCGTCCGCAAGAGCGATACCGTGGTGATTCACGCCGCGGCCGGTGGCGTCGGCACCATCGCCGTCCAGTGGGCCAAACATCTCGGCGCGACAGTCATTGCCATCGTCGGGTCCAGCGCCAAGGCCGATATCGCGCGCTCGCTCGGCGCCGATCACGCCCTGCTGCTGCAGGACGACTGGGTGGCCCGCGTCAGATCGATCACCCGCGGCCGCGGCGCCTCGGTCGTCTATGACTCGGTCGGCAAGGACACGTTCTTTGGTTCGCTCGATTGTCTGCGTCCCCGCGGCCTGATGGTTTCCTATGGCAATGCCTCAGGTCCGGTGCCGCCGGTCGCACCGCTGGAACTCGGCAAGCGCGGGTCGCTGTATCTGACCCGTCCATCGCTGTTTCACTTCGTTGCTACCCGCAGCGCATTGCAGCGGGCCGCCAGCGAACTGTTCGATCTCATCGATCGATCCGTGATCGGTGTGCACGTGGGACAGACCTATCCCCTGCAGGACGCCGCCCGTGCGCATCGCGATCTGGAATCGCG
>CAYWHG010000153.1:0-6484 GCA_964457865.1 uncultured Steroidobacter sp. | reverse complement strand
CTCCGTGTGCTCCGTGACCTCCGTGTGAACCTCTTGAACTTCCTCAGCGCGCCGTGATCGGCGCCCAGTCCGGCTGACTCGCGACCCGATCGCACCAGGCGCGCACGCCGGGATAGGGCTGCAGATCGAAGCCGCCCTCGTGCGCGACATGGGTGTACGCATACACGCAGAGATCGGCGAGCGAATAGCCGTTGCCGACCAGGTATTCCCGGTCGCGCAGCGCTTCCTCCAGCACGTCGAGTGCCGCATAACCGCTCTTCTTTTTCTCGATCAGCTTTTCGCCGAGTTCCGCACGGGTCTTGTGGAGGGCATGCATCCAGAAACGCACGGTGCCGATGTTGGGCTCGACGTGATACTGCTCGAAGCACATCCATTGCCACATGCGTGCGCGATCGAAGGCATCCGTCGGGATGAGAGCCGATCCTTCGGCAAGGAAGGTCACGATGGCATGGCTCTCCGGCAGGAATCCCCGGCCCGGCACTTCGAGTACCGGAATGCGGCCGTTGGAATTCTTCGCCAGGAATTCCGGCGTGCGCGATTCGCCCCGGATGATGTCGACTTCGACGAGTTCGTAATCGATGCGCAGGCGTTTGAGCACCAGCCGGGCCTTGTACCCGTTGCCGGAGGGCAGGTAATCGTAAAGGCGATACATCATCACTCCCTATTGGGTCAGTCACATCACGTGACTTTCCCGTGCACAGCCCGAGGCTGCGGTCGTTGCGCCCGCCCGGCACCACATCCTGCCCGATGTCGTACCGATCGAAATTGTTTTCCGGGAACGGCAACTGCGCCGTGAACGGATCGGCTCCGCGGTTGCGAAGCGTCGTTGCTCCGTAACTTTATGCGCGAAGCGTCGTGGCTCCGCGAAGGATCGCGAGTGCGCCGCTACGCACTACTTCGAGGACTTCACCGAAGCTCCCCACTTCGGCGACGAACCGGTTGATTTGCGATTCACTATCAGTGAGTTCGACGGTAAAGCTTTCGGCTTCATCCGACAAGACCCGCGCACCCGCCTTCTCGATCGACTCCCGCAATCGCACCAGCAGACTGGGCGGTACGCGCAACTTGATCAGGAGCAACTCGCGCTCCACATGCTGATCGCTGGTCATGTCGTCGACGTTGACGACGTCGATCAGCTTGAGCGATTGATTCACGATCTGCTGCACCACGGCTTCCGATCCGCTCGTGACCAGCGTGAGGCGTGACACCGTCGGGTCGTCGGTCGGTGCGACGTTGAGCGATTCGATGTTGTAACCGCGCGTGGCGAACAGGCTCGCGACGCGCGTCAGCGCGCCGACCTCGTTCTGCAGCAGCAGGGAAATGATGTGGCGCTTGGTCGGCATTCCGTAAGATTCCTCGAGCAGGCCGGCGATCCATCGTCCGGCGAAGCGGGGACGCGAGCATACGGGAAGAGCGGGAAATTGCCACGGGGTCGCGCCGACGGCGACCGTTCCTGCGGCGCGCATTTTCCCCGGGAAATGGACGGTGGGGGAAGGTTGCTGCTACGCTTCTTTGCAGTGCATTAGCGACGCGCCGCCCTGGCAGGCTGCACCTCAATCCCTACATCCATCGGGCCCGCAGAGCGGACCCACCGACGGAAAGCAACAGTCGTGAAATACGGTCAAGCCGCGCTCAACGCCAGCGCTCATCCGCTTGCCGGACAACAGATGTCCGGCGCCGACATCATTGTCCAGGTCCTGGCCGACGAAGGCGTGGACACCGTGTTCGGCTACAGCGGCGGCGCCATCCTACCCACCTACGACGCCATCTTCGTCTACAACCAGGAGCGCACCGACGCTGGCCAGCGCCAGATCCCCCTCATCGTCCCCGCGAACGAGCAGGGCGCCGGATTCATGGCGGCGGGCTATGCGCGCGCCAGCGGCAAGGTCGGCGTCTGCATGGTGACCTCCGGTCCGGGCGCGACCAACACCGTGACGCCCGTGCGCGATTGCATGGCGGATTCGATCCCGATCGTCGTGATCTGCGGCCAGGTGCCGACGGCAGCCATCGGCAGCGATGCGTTCCAGGAAGCGCCTGTCGCCAGCATCATGGGCTCGGTCGCCAAGCATGTCTTCCTCGTCACCGATGCGACCAAACTCGAAGCCACGGTCCGCACCGCCTTCGAAATCGCGCGCACCGGCCGTCCGGGTCCCGTCGTGATCGACATCCCGAAGGACGTGCAGAACTGGCGCGGCGCCTTCCAGGGCACCGGCCGTCTGCCGGTCGCCGGCTACCGGCATCGCATGAATCGTCTCGTGCGCAACGTGCTGTCGGACGATCAGTGCGCAGAGTTCTTTCGCCGGCTCGGTGCGGCGGAACGGCCGCTGATCTATGCGGGCGGCGGCGTCATCAATTCCGAAGGCTCGGATGCGCTGCGCGAGTTCGCACTGGAATTCCAGATTCCCGTGGTGACGACGCTGATGGGGCTTGGCGCGTTCGACACCATGCATCCGCTCGCGATGCGCATGCTCGGCATGCACGGTGCCGCCTTCGCCAACTACGCTGTCGATGATTGCGATTTCCTGGTCGCGCTCGGTGCCCGCTTCGATGATCGCGTCGCCGGCAACCCGCCGAAGTTCGCGCCGAAGTCGAAGTGCATCGCGCAGATCGATATCGACGCCTCCGAGATCAACAAGGTGAAGCCCGTGCAGTGGCATCACGTGGGCCTGTTGCCGGAAGCGCTGCGCGCACTGCGCAACTACGGTCGCCGCGTGAGCTTCCGTCGCGACTGGTCCGCATGGCACAGGCACTGCGGCGATCTGCGCGCGAAACATGCGATGAACTACGACCGCGCGAGTGCGCTGGTGCAGCCGTACTACGTGATCGAAGAGATCAACAAGCTGACCAAGGGCCAGGCCATCATCAGCACCGGTGTCGGCCAGCACCAGATGTGGGCCGCGCAGTATTTCGATTTCGCCCAGCCGCGTCTGTGGCTGACGTCCGGCAGCATGGGCACGATGGGCTTCGGCCTGCCTGCCGCCATCGGCGCGCAGTTCGCGCAACCGGAGCGCCTGGTCATCGACATCGACGGCGATGCCAGCGTCCGCATGAATGTCGGCGAACTGGAAACCGTGACGACCTACGATCTGCCCGTCAAAGTCATCGTGCTCAACAACTGCGGCGACGGCATGGTGAAGCAGTGGCAGAAGCTCTTCTTCAAGGGCCGGCTGTCCGCGAGCGACAAGTCGCTGCACAAGAAGGACTTCGTCAAGGCCGCGCAGGCCGATGGCTTCCAGTTCGCCGTGCGCCTCGACCGCAACGAGGACGTGCCGCGCATCGTGCGCGAATTCATCGAGTTCAAGGGCCCCGCCTTCCTCGAAGTCATGATCGATCCGGATGCCGGCGTGTACCCGATGGTCGGCCCGGGCCAGGCCTACGACGAAATGATCACCGGCGAGCACATCGTCTCGCGTCACAAGACGGAAGTGCGGGCGCCGGATGCGTCGGAGATGTTTTGAAGAGGAGGCTCCAGGCACTAGGCCTTAGGCCCTGGCCCAGGTCGATCCAAGAGCAGCCACGTATGTCCTGACGCCTAGTTACTAGAGCCTGTCCCATGCGCTACCTCCACACCATGGTCCGCGTGACCAACCTCGACGAATCGCTGCAGTTCTATTGCGATGCGCTCGGCCTGCGCGAGATCCGACGAACCGACAACGAGAAAGGGCGTTTCACGCTGGTGTTTCTTGCGGCGCCCGGCAACGATGATGCGCAGGTCGAACTGACCTGGAACTGGGATCCCGAGGACTACGGGATCGGCCGCGCCTTCGGACATCTCGCCTACGAAGTCGACGATATCTACGCGACCTGCCAGCGCCTGATGGATCGCGGCGTCACCATCAATCGTCCGCCGCGCGATGGCCGCATGGCATTCATTCGTTCCCCCGACCGGATTTCAGTCGAACTGCTGCAGAAAGGCCAGGCGCTGCCGCCGCAGGAGCCGTGGGCGTCGATGGGGAATGTCGGGGAATGGTGAGAGGAGGCCGACCGGTCGGAGCCGCCGCACGGATCCTCGAACTTCTTTCCGGCCAGTGACCCGCGCCATGTCCATCCCCGCTCCCTTCCAGCCCATCTTCCGCGTCAGCCCGGTCATCGAAATGATCGGGCCGGTGTATTCGCATGGAGCGGGGCGCGATCTCGTCATCGGCATGCGCGCGCAACCGAAGCACTGCAATCTGCGCGGCCACGTGCATGGCGGCATATTCGCGACGCTCGCGGACATCGCGCTCGGCTACACGCTGGCGTTCTCGTCCGATCCGCCGGCGGGCTATGTCACGGTGAATCTGACGATCGATTACGCCGGCACCGCTCACGTGGACGACTGGCTCGAAGTGCGCACGGATGTACAGCGGCAGGGCAGGCGCATGGCGTTCGCCAATGCCTATATCCACGTGGGCGAGCAGCGCATTGCCCGGGCGAGCGGTGTGTTCCTGGCGTCCGAGTGGCCGGCGACGGCGAGTCCGCCGCGCTAGCGATCCTCAGGGCGTGAAGATCCCCATCAGCATCGGCTTCGCATAGAGATCGGTGGCCGAGGAGGGCGGTGCCTGCGGAACCCACCAGCTGATTTCTGCCGCCGCATTGAGGGTCATCGTCAGCATCTGCGCTGCGATGAAGGGATCGACGGCGCGGATACAGCCGGTTGCGATGCCGTCGGAAATGATCGAGGCGAAACGGTCGGACACGCGATTCGACTTGCGAACCATCTCGTAGCGGATCGGCAGCGGCACGGCGGACAGTGCCGAGGTGCGCAGCAGCGGACCGCGTTCGGAAAGCTGGTAAGCCATCAGCGTCGCAGCGATGGTCGACAGCTTCCACCAGTGATTTTCCGCACGCCCCGTGACTGCGCGCTGGATGCGACGAATGGCTTCGAAGCTGCGCTCGAAGCATTCGACGACGAGATCGTCCTTGGCCTCGTTGTGGTGATAGAACGATCCCTTGGTCACGTTGAGTCGCGCGGAAATCTTTTCGACCGACGCACCGCGATAGCCGCGTTCGTTGATCAGGCGCGTCGCCGCGATCAGGAATGTTTCGCGCGGCGTGGGCTGCGGCTCGGTCGGTGCCAGAATGTCCTGCAGCGGCAGTGCCATCGGATTCCATTCGCGACCGGCGCCGGCGAGGCCGCAGGCGAACAGCTCGAACATGCGGTCGCGGACCCGGTCGTAGTCCTCCAGGTCGTAGCGCGGCAGCCAGGCGACGGTCCAGAAGATCTGTTCCATGATCAGGTTCGCGCGTGCCGTGCGACTGTGCTCGTCGAGCCACGGAAATTCATCGTCGCCGAAGAGCTGACGGACCTTGGCGAAGAAGCGCATGTAGATATCGACGACCTCGGTTCGCTGCGGCCTCTGCAGCGAGCGGATGTCGTTGAACACGGGAACCTGGTGCGCCTCGCCCGTGGCGATGCGGCGATTCAGGTCGAGCCACAGATCCAGAAACCGCAGCAGTCGCGATCGGGCATCGGCTTCCTGCAGCGCCTGCGTGATCAGCGCGTCGAATTGTTCGATGCCGCTGAGGAAGCAGGCGACCGCCAGGTCTTCCTTGCGCTTGAAGTAGTACGTGACGCTGGTGGTGATGAGCCCGACGCTGGCCGCAACGTTCGCGAGCGTCATGCCCTTCACGCCGTCGCGGTTCAGGATTTCGCTGGCGGCCGCCACGATCGCCAGCTTCTTGCGCGCATAGCGAGCGGTCGATGCCGTCGGCTTGCCGGCACCTGTCGCCGGGAAACTGTCTTCGCTGGTCGCCATGATCGTTGTGGGGAGCTTGCGGCCCGTCGCTGGGCTGATGCGCTCGTCGCTCACTGTGCCATCCTTTGTTGACGGCAGTTTCCTCGTCCCGAGGCGGTTCTGGCAACTGGCAATGCGCGTTCCGCCGGCAATTTCACTGGCGAAATCTGGCCGCGATGGCTGATAGACGGAAGTTGCGGACGGGCGCTGGGATGCCTGTGCCGCATCCCGAAACAAAAAGGGGCGAGACTGCACGTCTCGCCCCCGGTTATCGAAGTGCGATTCAGCGAATCAGAAGATCTCGAACAGTCCCGCACCGCCCATGCCGCCGCCGATGCACATGGTGACGACGCCGTACTTCGCACCGCGCCGCTTGCCTTCGACCAGCAGGTGCCCGGTCATGCGCGCGCCCGACATGCCATAGGGATGGCCGATGGAGATCGCACCGCCGGAGACGTTGAGCTTGTCGTTCGGGATGCCCAGCTTGTCGCGGATGTAGAGCACCTGGCTGGCAAAGGCTTCGTTCAGTTCCCAGATGCCGATGTCGTCGATCTTGAGGCCATGCAGCTTCAGCAGCTTCGGCACGGCAAAGACGGGACCGATGCCCATTTCATCCGGATCGCAGCCCGCGACCATCATGCCGCGATAGGCGCCGAGCGGCTTGAGGCCGCGCTTCTCGGCTTCCTTCGCTTCCATCAGCACCAGCGCGCCCGCGCCGTCGGAGAGCTGCGAGGCATTGCCGGCCGTGATGAACTTGCCTTCCTTGA
>CAYWHG010000152.1:0-11190 GCA_964457865.1 uncultured Steroidobacter sp. | reverse complement strand
GCGGCAAAACCCGGGTCATCGTCGCGCCGATGCCGGCATGGATGACGAGGTCGGCCGCGTCATCCATCTGCGTCGGATCGCGATTGACGATGACCAGGGCAGCGCCCTTCTGGCGTGCTCGCAATGGAAAATCGGCCGCGGGGAAGACCGACAGCGACGAACCGAGCACGACGAACAGATCGCAGAGCATGGTCTGTTCGTGGGCACGCTGCATCGGCAGCGCCGGCATTTGCTGCCCGAAGGAAATCGTCGCCGACTTGATGATGCCGCCGCAGCGCGCGCAGGGAGCGACGCTGTCGGTGTTGTGGAATTCCTGTTCGAGAGCCGCGAGTTCGTAGCGGACGTGGCACGAGAGGCAGGTGGCATAGGTCGAGTTGCCGTGCAGTTCGATGACCTTGTCTTCAGGCACGCCTGAGGCCTGGTGCAGGTTGTCCACGTTCTGGGTAATGACCGCCGCCGCCCGGCCGTCCGCGATGAGTCGTGCGACGGCACGATGACCGGCATTGGGTTCGGCGCCGACCCAGCCGTCGTGATTGCTGAAACGCCGACGCCAGGCTTCGCGCCGCGTTTCTTCCGAGGCGATGAAGTCCTGGTAGTAGATCGGCTGCATCTTCGTCCAGACGCCGCCGGGACTGCGGAAATCGGGGATGCCCGATTCGGTGCTGATGCCTGCGCCGGTAAAGAAGACGACGTGACGGCTCGCGTGCAGCAGTTTGCGGAGCGTGTCGAGCTGCGGGGGCGACGGTGTACTGTCGCTGTCGGTGGGATTCATGCGTCGACAGAGTGGGCGGCAGGATGGATCGCCCTGCACTCTATCGCGACCCACAAGTGCTGGAACATGGCCCCCTCCCTGTCCCTCCCCCGGCGACCGGGTGAGGGAACGCAAACGTTGTGCACACTCGCAACTGGACGCGTTCCTTCCCCCGGTCGCCGGGGAGGAGGCGAGCGAAAGCGCGCCGGAATCCCCCAGCGAGGGGAGAAGGACAGGATGGGGTGTTCCGATGCCCGTGTGTCGCCTTACTAGCCTGCATCAGCCCTGATGCAGAACCAGTTCGCCGTCGACGACGGGGATGCGGTCGCCGGGCTTTTCATCCATGCGCACCGTGCCGGTGTCATCGCCGAGACGATACTTCACGTCGTAGCCGACGACCTTGTCGCTGCTGTCATAGACGGTTTCGCATTTCGTTTCCGTCGTCTGATAGGTGCTGTTGTTCTGTACGCGCTGCTGGACCTTGTTGCCCGCGTAGCCGCCGGCTGCCGCACCTGCGACGGTGGCAGCGTCGCGCCCGCTGCCGCTGCCGACCTGGCTGCCGAGCACACCGCCCACGACGGCACCGACCACGCTGCCCGCGATGCGCTTTTCGTCCTTCACCGGCTTCTGATGCGTGACGACTTGGTCGTTACACACCTGCCGCGGCGTGCGGATGGTTTCCAGCACCGGTTCGACGTCGAGCACTTCGGCGTACTTTGGCTTGCGATCGAAGACATTGAGTCCGCCGATCGCTGCGCCCGCTGTCACGACGGCCGCGCCAATCACCAATCCGGTCACCAGGGACTTGTTCATAAAATGGTCACTCCTCGCTTTTCGATGTCGCGAACTGCAGACGTTAGCTGCATTCGGACTGCCCGTATAACTGGGCCGCGAGGGTACTGGTTCCGGGAAGCGCACGCCATCCATGGCGCATCCCGGCGACGGCGGAGGAAAGTTCCGCCGCAGGGAAGGAATTTCTAGAGGGCCGAGCTGGCGCCTTTCTCGTCTTCTTCCTGGATTTCGGCGAGCAGCGTCTGTTCCAGCCACTCGTTCATCGTGATCATGGTGTTGCGGACGCTGCCGGCGCCGCGCTGTGTCGACAACGTGTGCATGCCGATGATGATTCCGGTGCGTTCATCGATCACCGGCGCGCCTGCAGCGATGCCATGAGCGTCGATGTCATGCGTGAAACCTTCGAGGCTGGCGAGCGAGATGCCGTTGATCCTGCGTTCGTAGGCCGTGCCGCGGCCCTTGGCCTTGAGCGGATCGGATTCCATGTCGCTGCGGAAACCCACCATCAGCACCGGCGCGGTCGATCCCGAGAATTTCCCCATGGGCATCGTGCGCTGTGCGTAATGCGACGGTTCGCGCAGCTTGATGACGGCGAAGTCCTTCGCCGCGTGACCGCTGGCGCCGGCCTCCGCCTTCCACTGCGACTTGATGTAGGACACCGGGATGCGCTCACGGATCTGTCCCAGCGAATCCGTGCTGGTGTAGATGCAGTTCTCGGCTGCAACAGTGCCGTTCCTGTCTTCGAAAGTATGCGCCACGGTGACGCCGATATCGAAGGCGCCGACCAGGAAGGCCGTCGACATGTGCTGCCTGCCGTCGACCGTGCAGACGATCGCACCGACGCCGCTGAACGAAAAATATTCCTGGCTCGACAGTTCATTGCGTCGTGCGCCCGTGCCGGACAGCTGCAGCGCCGCAGCAAATTCCAGCAGGGAACGTTCGGGTGCAACGGCTGCGGCACGCGGCGCGGTGGTGCACTGCGAGCCCGAGCTGCAGAGCGTCGAAGCAGCGTGAGTCTGGCTGATCAGTGCGAATGCTGCTGCGAACAGCAGGGAAAGCGCCAACCAGGGAAGCGCGCGACGCGGCGCGGCGATGATGCGGGGGATGGGTCGGCGGTACATGTCGCGCATTACCTCGTCAGCGATACCGGATGTCACTGCGGCGAGGCACCAGACGCGGATCAGGCCATCCCTGACGGTGTTTTTCCCGGCGTCGGCACCCAGACCAGGCTCACCTGTCGGCTCCCGAGAAGCCTCAAGGTTGTATCGAGCCTATGACGACTGCATCGGCACAGAGGTGACGAAGCTCAAACTTCGGTGAGCGCGGTCGGGTAATTCTGAGACGCACGTCTGGGTCTGTGAGGAAGCATCCCGGGCTCGGAAGGACGAGAGCCGCAAAGACCGCATAAAAGAATTTCCGGGGGAAGATCTGTTTCTTTTATGCGGTCTTTTGCGGCTCTCTTTTTATTCAAGGCAAAAAAAAGGGCCGGAGCGCGTTATCGCTCCGGCCCTTCCAGTGCTCTCCGGGTGATGGACTACTGACTGGTCAACCGGAACGTGATCGCCACCTGCGTCCACGCGGCGATTGTCTGCGTGCCGCTGCTCGCCGCGACGAAGCGCCATTTGCGGACTGCGTCGATGGCGGCCTGATCGAGGCGCGCGAAGCCGCTGCCCTGGGCGATCTGGATGTCGCGCGGAGTGCCGCGCTCGTCCACGAGGATGCGCAGCCGCACCGTGCCTTCTTCGCCCGCGCGGCGTGCGGCTGGCGGATAGGTCGGTTCGACACGGGTCTTGGTCTTCAGATCCTGCGCCGGCGGACCGGCGGTGGCTTCGGTTGCCGCCACGGCGTTCTCGGACGCCGGCATCGGTATGTCGGCCGGAGGAATGATGACTTCATCGGGAATGAGGGTCGGCTCCGGGTTGTCGACCGCGAGCTGTTCGATTTCCGGCTTCACCTGGATCTCGGGCTCGTCCACGGTCTGCTGCGGTTCGGGGATGAACACCACCTGCGCCGGTTCGATGAATTTTGGCATTTCGATCACGCCCATGCTCACAGACAGCACATAGCCGATGACCACGTGAATGCCGATGACCGCAATGAGCGGACCCGGTCGCGACGCCAGACTTGAACGGGGTTGTGCGTACATAAGTCTCCTTCGATTCCTCTCGCACGAGTACCGTGCTCCCGTGATTACAACGACGGAACGAAGGGAAAAGGTTCAGGACTTTTTTCTTGCTGTCGGGAACCGAATGTCGGATGAAGAAAAGTTCCCGTGGGCGGTGGGCGGCAGCATTGATTACACTCGCGCCTCCCACCGTCACGCCGCAACGACATGAGCGCCGAGAAGATCGACACCCTGCTGCAGATGGCCGAGACGCGGTTGCGCGAGGCACGCGAGCAGCAACCGGAACGTTGGGCGTCGATCCTCGAGCAAGCTGAGGTTGCCGGATCGCTGGTGCGCATCTGGGTCTGCAGCGAGTTCGTCGCGACGTCCTGTGTGCGCGATCCGGCGCTGTTGAGCGCGCTGATCGACAACGGTCGACTGTTGCAGGACGCCGGCGAAGACTGGATCGCTGCCGACCTGCATGTGTGGCCTGCCGGCGCGTCCGAGGTGGAATGGATGGAAGCGCTGCGCAAGTTCCGTCGCCGCCACATGGTGCGGATCGCCTGGCGCGATATCGCCGGCTGGGCGACGCTCGCGGAAACGCTGCGCGATCTGTCGGCACTCGCGGATGCGTGCATCGAGTTCGCGTATCGCAGGAACTACGAGGCGCTGGTCGCACGCTACGGCACGCCGCTCGGGGAGACGAGTCGCGCTGCGCAGCCGATGCTCATCCTCGGCATGGGCAAGCTCGGCGCCCGCGAGCTGAACTATTCGTCGGACATCGACCTCGTCCTTCTCTATCCCGAGGAAGGCGAGACCGACGGTGCGCGCCCCATCGACAATGCCGAGTTCTTCCTGCGCCTCGGCCAGAAGATCTCGCAGCTGCTGTCGAACCAGACGGTCGACGGTTTCGTGTATCGCGTCGACCTGCGCCTGCGCCCCTTCGGCGACAGCGGCCGGGTGGCCATGGGCTTCGGTGCTTTTGAAAACTATCTGCAGCAGCATGGGCGCGACTGGGAGCGCTATGCCTACGTGAAGGCGCGTGCCATCACGGCGACCGAGGAATTTCCCGCGCTGTACGAAGAGGTGCTGCGACCCTTCGTGTTCCGCCGCTATCTCGACTTCGGCGTCTTCGAATCCCTGCGGGACATGAAGGCGATGATCGCCCGCGAAGTCGAGCGGCGCGAACTGAGCGACAACATCAAGCTCGGTCCCGGCGGCATTCGCGAGATCGAATTCATCGTGCAGGCATTCCAGCTGATTCGCGGCGGCGGTGATCGGCGGCTGCAGAATCGCGAACTGCAGACGGTGCTGCCGCTGCTTGCGACGCAGCGACTGCTCGGTCGCGATGCGGTCGCCGATCTCGAAGCGGCGTACCGCTTCCTGCGGCTGGTCGAGAACCGGCTGCAGGAATGGAATGACGAGCAGACCCACATGCTGCCGGCCGACGAAGTTGCGCGGGTGCGGCTGGCACTGTCGCTCGACATGACTGACTGGCCATCGGTCGCGACGCAGCTCGACGCGCACCGTGAGCGCGTTTCGCGCTGCTTCGCGCAGACCGTGTTTGGGCCGGTCGCGGGTGCGCCGGATCAGCGCACCGAGCCCGACGTGTTCGATCTGGATGCGGCGCCGGAGGATCTGACGCGTGAACTGCAGCGGCTGGGCGTCAGCGAGTCGTTGTTCGAGCCGATCGAGCAGCTGCGCACCTCGGGTTACTACCGCCGGCTGGACGACACCGGCCGCCGTCGCCTGCGCGATGCGATGCCGCGCATCCTGCAGAGTGTCGGCGCCACGGACGAGCCGGTCGTCGCGTTCGGGCGCATTGCCCGCATTCTGGAAAGGATCGGCGGTCGCACCGTCTATCTGGCATTGCTCAACGAGAATGCGGCGGCGCTGCAGCGACTGGTGCGGTTGTGTTCGCAGAGTCAGTTCCTTGCCGATCAGGTGGCCGCACATCCGCTGCTGCTGGATGAGCTGATCGACGAGCGACTGATTGAAGAGCCGCCGAATCGCGAGCGGTTCGTCGAGGACATGGCGTCGCAGCGCGATGCCATGAAGGGCGAGGACGAAGAGCGGCAGATCGAACTGCTGCGACATTTCCAGCGCGCCGCGCTGTTCCGCGTCGCCGTCGCCGACCTCACCGGGCGCCTGCCGCTGATGAAAGTCAGCGACCGTCTGACCGATATCGCCGAACTGATTGTGACCGAATCGCTGGCGTTGGCCTGGCAGCACCTGATGGCGAAGCACGGACTGCCTGTCTGCATCGATCACGACGGCATCGCGCGCAACCCCAGCATGATCGTCGTGGCCTACGGCAAGCTCGGCGGCCTCGAACTCGGCTACAGCTCCGATCTCGATCTGGTGTTCCTGCACGATTCCAGCGGCGAGACGCAGCGGACCGACGGCGCGCTGCCGGTCGAGAATAGTGTGTTCTTCCAGCGGCTGGCGCAGCGGCTGATTCATCTGCTGACGGTGCATACGTCGGCGGGACGGCTCTACGAAGTCGACACGCGCCTGCGTCCGGGCGGCAACCGCGGCCTGCTGGTGCAGACGCTGCAGAGTTTCCGCGAGTACGAGTTCGAGGAGGCCTGGACCTGGGAACACCAGTCGCTGCTGCGCGCCCGCGCCGTCGTCGGCGAGCCCGGCCTGCGCGCCGCGTTCGAGGAGGCGCGCGTCGAAGTCCTGCGCAATGCCGTGCGACGCGGCGATCTGCGCAACGAAGTGCGCAACATGCGCGCGAAGATGCGCGAGAACCTGTCGAAGGCGCGCCCCGGCCAGGTCGATCTGAAACAGGATGCCGGCGGCATCGCCGACCTCGAGTTCCTGGTGCAGTACTGGATGCTGAAATGGGCCGATCGCTACCCCGAGATCGTCACGTTCTCCGACAACATCCGGCAGCTGGAAAGCCTTGCTTCCGGCAATCTCGTACCACAGTCGCGGGTGGACTTCCTGGTGAACACCTATCGGCGCTACCGGGAACGCCTGCACCGCCTGTCATTGAACGGCGAGAAGAACGTCATCGACGCGACGCAATTCGTCGAAGAACGGCGCGGGGTGGTGGAGATCTGGGACGAAGTGATGGGGGAGGGGTGAGTCAAAGAGGTTGACGGTTGACCGTTGACGGTTGACAGTCAGAAAAGAAGAAGCACCCTCTTGCCGTCAACCGTCAACCGTCAACCGTCAACCGTCAGGTCCGCCATGTCCACGCCCGAACCCGCCGCCAAGCTCATTCAGCCCAATACCAAGAGCCAGTACACCGTAACGACTGCGGACCTGCCTTTGTCGTGTCCGATGCCCGGCATGTACCTGTGGAATTCGCACCCGAAGGTGTTTCTCCCGATCGAAAAGACGGGCTGGGCGAAGTGTCCTTATTGCAGCGCGGAGTACACGTTGCAGAGGTAAGGGAAGAGTTAGGGGATAGTGGTCAGGGGGTAGGGGATAGTCAGACAAGGCGGCGCAGAAGTTCTTGCTATCCCCTATCCCCTGACCACTACTCCCCTCACTTATCGCTTCTCAGCGATAAGCGCTGTAACTCTTCTCTTCCACGATCCGCGATCCCAGCTTCGTATTGATCTGCTTTTTCACGGCAGCGCGTTCGTCGTTGATCACATAGACCGCACGCGCCAGTTCAATGAACCGGGCATCGAATTCCTTCGCCCGTTCCTTGTCGCGGATGTCGTCTTCGACGACCCAGAGTTTCTCGTTGATTTTTTTCAGCGCGGCCCATTCCGCCGTGATGTCCGGCTTGCCGTGCGACGCCTCGCGCCACGTCGACTCCAGCAGTTGCAGTTCGATCCGCACGTTGGCGACTTTCGCCGCGTCGGACATGCGTTCGGACTTGATCTGCAGGATGGTGAGCTTGTCGATCAGTTCGCCGGGAGAGATGGGGACGAGGATGTCTTGCATGGGGAATATCCGTCGTGGGCAGATCGATGATGCAGCTTCTGCTGCTGTTGCGCCCACTCCAGCCACGCCTGGAACATGAGCACATTCCAGAGGTGAGTGTGCCACTTTCTCTGTCCGGCCAGATACTGGGACCAGAGGTCTGCGACCGGTGCCGGCGACAGATAGCCCTCATGCGCGATGCGTGAGGGATCGAGCAAGGCCTGCGCCCAGGGGCGCAGCGCGCCGGAGAGCCAGGCGCTGACGGGCGCGGCAAATCCGGTCTTGGGGCGCTTGATCAGAGTTTCCGGCAGGTAGCGTCGCAGCAGCTCGCGCAGGATCCATTTCTGCTGGCCGTCGCGCAGCTTCAATGCCGTGGGAATCCGGAATGCGAGTTCGACCACCCGGTAATCGAGCAGCGGCGCGCGCGCTTCGAGTCCCACCGCCATGCTGGCGCGATCGACCTTGGCGAGGATGTCTTCGGGGAGGTAGGTCACGAGATCGAGATACATGAGTCCGTGCGCCACGTCCTTGCCGGGCAGTTGCAGGTCTTCCCGCGTGAACGCAGTTGCATGCTCGCGGCTGTCGCGGACCAGGCTCGTCGGATTGCGCCAGCGCGACATGCGGTTCAGATAGATGTCGGCTGACGATTTCGTGTGCAGTTCGGCGGCAACCATGGCCAGCTTGTTGACGCGCGCTTCGCGGTTGGCGTGCGAGCGCAGCGTCCAGGCCAGCGCATTGCGTACCGGCGCCGGAATGCGTCCAAGCGTGCGCGAGACACGCAACGCCCGCTGGTAGCGCAGGTAGCCCGCGAACAGCTCGTCGCCGCCATCACCGGAAAGCGCGACCTTCACGCTCTGTCGCGCCAGTTGCGATACCAGGCAGGTGGGGATCTGCGAGGAGTCGGCGAATGGCTCGTCGAACAGACGGGGCAGATCGGGCACGAGTTCGAGCGCGGTTTCGCCGGTGACGTAGAGTTCGGTGTGATCGGTGCCGAGATGCGTGGCGATGGCGCGCGCTTCCGGCGCCTCGTTGTTCTTCGAATCGTTGAAGCCGATGGAATAGGTCTGCACCGGACGCGACGACTGCGCCTGCATCATGGCAACGACGAGCGAGGAGTCGACGCCGCCCGAGAGAAAGGCGCCCAGCGGCACGTCGGCATGCATGCGCATCGCGACCGCATCGCGCAGCAGGGTGTCGAGCATGTCGATGGTGGCTGCGGTGTCGGCGCGAATCGGATCGGCCACGGCGGCACCGAGCACCTGTCGTGAGTCCCAATAGCGCCGGCACGCATCGTGCGGGGAATGGCCCGCGCCGCCGCTGGCGGCGTCGGCAGTCGTCAACGTCACGCTGCTGCCCGGCGGCAGTTTGTAAATGTCCTGCAGGATCGACCAGGGTCCGGGGACATAGCCGTGCCGCAGGAACAGCGCGAGCGAGTTCCTGTCGATGCGCAGGTCGAACGACGGATGCGCAAAGAACGACTTCAGCTCCGAGCCGAAGACGATGGTGTTGCCGAGCCAGCCGTAGTACAGCGGCTTCTTGCCGATGCGATCGCGCGCCAGATGCAGGCGACGTTCCTGTCGATCCCACAGGGCAATGGCGAGCATGCCGTTGGAGCGACGCAGTGCTTCTTCCAGTCCCCAGGTTTCAATGGCCGCGAGCAGCACCTCGGTGTCCGAATGTCCTCTGAACCGCTGCCCGAGGCGCGTGAGTTCGGCGCTGAGGTCGCGATAATTGTAGATCTCGCCATTGAAGACGATCGCGTAGCGTTGCGATGCCGAGAACATCGGCTGATGGCCGTCGGCGGACAGATCGATGATCGACAGCCGGCGATGTCCGAGTCCGATGCCGGTGTCGGCGTCGTGCCAGATGCCGCGATCATCCGGTCCGCGATGCTCCAGCGCATCGGTCATCGCATCGAGTATGCGGTGCGGATCGGCGCCGTGCGGCGAGGTCGAGGCTTCGGCGCTCAGGAACCCGGCAATGCCGCACATTCAGCGATCGCCGGTCACGGAAGGAAGTCGCTGTTGAATTTGTCGACGTGGTCCCGCGATGCCGGGTTGCGGACCATTTCGTAGTAGCGCAGCCGCTTGTACACCGCGTACGACGCCGCTATCTGCGAAACGACATAGCCGCGTCCGCCGTCGAGAAATCCAAGCCGCAGCACATAGTCCTTGAGGAATGCCGCCATGAATACGAAGGGAGCCATCCACAGGCGCGTCGGCCGCTGCTTGTCGAGCCAGTCGCGCGTCTTCAGTTCGGTGTAATGCAGGATCTTCAGTTGCCGGTGCAGCAGCGTCGGATTGTGGTGATGCACCATGCGCTGTTTGAATGTGCTGGTCGCTCCGCTGAACTGCAGCGACTCGTGGACCCGCACGTCGTTCCAGCGGGCGCGATCGCGATGATAGATGCGTCCGAGCTTTTCGCCGACCATCGGTCGATACCAGCGCATCGGTTCGCCCATGTACCAGGTCTGACGCCGCAGGAAGGCGCCCGCGGCCTTCGACTTGATCAGCTCCGGCAGCTTGTCTTCGAGTTCGCGCGCGAGTTGCGGCGACAGCATTTCGTCGGCATCGAGTGCCAGGATCCACTCATGGCTCGCCTGCGTCGTGGCGAAATTGCGCTGCGCGCCGAAGCCCAGCCATTCCTGACGGACGACCTTCGCGCCGTGCTTGCGCGCAATCTCGGGTGTGCCGTCGGTGCTGCCCGAATCGACGACGAGTTTCTCCGCCGCAAATGGCACACTATCCAGGCAACGGCCGATGACTCCCGCCTCGTCGCGGGTGATGACCAGCAGCGTGATGGGCAATGTCGCCGGTGTCGGCATGGCCCGAGTGTCACACGCAGGCTCGGGACTGTCATACACGGGCTGGAGCGGAAGAGGTTGCATTGTGTCGCGGTATCTTTTCTTCGTTTCCGAACTCTATGCGCTAGCGATCCTGCGTCCCCTGCAGGCAGCGATCCGTGCGCGCGGCGATGAGGCGGCCTGGTTCTTCGAGCGCGAATCCCTCGCCGCGTATCTTCGCCCGGACGAGGTCCGTCTGGCATCCGTTCAGACCGTCATCGATTGGCGACCGGACGCGGTTTTCGTGCCGGGCAACTGGGTGCCGCCGTTCTTTCCGGGATTGAAGGTCGAAGTCTTCCATGGGTTCAGCGTCGGTAAGCGGAGCGAATCGCGCGGGCATTTCCGCGTGCGGGGTTCGTTCGATCTGTACTGTACACAGGGTCCCGATACAACACAGCCCTTTGAACGCCTGCAACGGCAGCTGGGTTTCTTCCGGGTCGCCGAAACCGGCTGGTCCAAGCTCGATCCGCTGTTCGGCGGTCGCTACATACGCGAGGCGGGTTCCCGACCCGTCGTTCTTTACGCCTCGACCTTCACTGAAAGCATCACCTCCGCACGCGCCCTGCGGACGACCATTGCCGCCAGCGCGCAGCGCGGCAACTGGCAATGGCTGGTCACGCTCCATCCAAAGATGGCGCCCGACATCATCGATGCCTATCGCGCCCTGGAAGGTCCGCATCTGCGTTTTGCGATGACGGATGACATCCTCGCGCTGTACGCGCAGGCGGACGTGCTGCTGTCGGATACGTCATCCGTGGTGCCGGAATTTCTCACCCAGCATCGCCCCGTGGTGACTTTCCGCAATCGACAGCCCGG
>CAYWHG010000151.1:0-11349 GCA_964457865.1 uncultured Steroidobacter sp. | reverse complement strand
CGACCGTCAACCGTCAACGGACAACTGTCAACCCGCTTAACTAAGCGCCATTGGCCCTAAGCCGAATGCACCAGCCTGAGCTGCGGTCCGGTGCGCATCACCCGACTCAGCACCTCCACCGACTCCGGCGCAGCGATGTAGATGCCTTGCGCGTACTCGACGCCGATGTCGGCCAGGCATGCCAGCACTTCGGCGCTCTCGACACGCTCGGCGATCGTCTTGATACCCATGGCGTGACCGATCTGGGTGATCGCTTCGACCATGCAGCGATCGACGCGATCACTGCTGACGTCCTGGATGAACTGGCCGTCGATCTTCAGGTAATCGACGGGCAGATTCTTGAGATACATGAATGACGACAGGCCGCTGCCGAAATCGTCGAGCGAGAACTGGCAGCCGCGGGCGCGGAATTCCTTCATGAAATGCACGACGTTCGGCAGATTCGAGATGGCCGCGGTCTCGGTGATCTCGAAGCACACCGCACCGGGACTTAAGTCATGACCCTGCAGTTCACCGATCAGGAATTCGAGGAAGCGATCGTCGTTGAGCGAGGTGCCGGAGAGATTGATCGAGATCGTGTAGGCATGACGCGGATCGCCGTCGGTACGGTAGTGAGCGAGCGTGCCGAGCGCCTGCCGCACCACCCAGCGATCGATCATCGGCATGACGTTGTAGCGTTCCGCGGCGGGAATGAATTCCGCCGGCATGATCATCGCGCCGTTCTCGCCGCGCATGCGCAGCAACAGTTCGTAGTGACCGCGGGGGTCGCGATTCGAGCCGATCGGCACGATCGGCTGGTAGTACAGCTCCAGGCGATTTTCTTCGACGGCGCGCGTGAGCTTCGACACCCACTGCATCTCGCGATGCCGTTCCGGCGCGGTGCTCGACTGATAGGTATGCACGCGATTGCGGCCTGAGTCCTTCGCCGCATAGCAGGCGACGTCGGCCGCCGCCATGACGCTGGCGATGCTCTCGCTGTCGCTGTTGATCTCGACGATGCCGATGCTGGCGCCGACGTTCATGGCGCCGTCCTGCCACTCGAAGCGGTATTCGCGAATCGCCTGGCGCAGGCTGTCGGCAATCTTCTCGGCGCGCTCGCCGCTGCAGTCCTGCAGCAGCACGCCGAATTCGTCGCCGCCGAGTCGCGCGATCGTGTCGTGGGTGCGCACGCGCGTCTGCAACAAGCCCGTGACCTGCTTCAGCAGCCGGTCGCCGGCCTGATGTCCGCAGGTGTCGTTCACCAGCTTGAACTGGTCGAGATCCAGATACACCAGCACATGCGTCGTTGCCCGATCGGCACGCGCCGTGAGCAGCGCCTCGTTCAGGCGACTCTCGAATTCGCGACGGTTGATCAGGCCCGTCAGCGCATCGTGACTGGCCTGGTAGGCCAGCGCGCGGCGCAGGCGCCGTTCCTTGCTGACATCGCGAAACACCATAACTGCGCCGATGATCCGGCCGCTGCGATCGCGGATCGGCGCGGCCGAGTCCTGGATCGCGATCTCCTGGCCGCGACGATTGACCAGCACGGTCTGATCGGCCACGGCGATGACGCGATCTTCGCGCAGCGCACGCGAGGCGGGATTCTCCAGCCGCTCGCGCGTCGCTTCATTGAGCATGTCGACGACTTCGCCGAGCGGCTTGCCGCCGACCTCGTGCAACTGCCAGCCGGTCAGATCCTCGGCGACGGGATTCAGGTATTCGACGCGGCCGTCGGCATCCGTGGTGATGACGGCATCGCCGATGGATTGCAGCGTGACCTGCGCCTTCTCCTTCTCCTGGAACATCGCCGTCTCGGCGCGCTTGCGTTCGCTGATGTCGAAGATCGTGCCTTCGTAGCCGGTGAGCCGGCCGTCCTCGTCGCGCACGGCACGCGCGCTTTCGATGACGGTCAGCGTCGTGCCATCCACGCGCCGCAGCTGGAACTCCGCATTGCGCACTTCGCCGTCGCGTTCGAGCGCGGCCAGGATGGCGGCTCTTTCGAGCGAATCGTGATAGATGGTCTCGGTCGGCCGCGACAGCAGTTCGCTCGGCGAAGCCAGCCCGACCATCTGCGCCAGCGCCGCGTTCACCGAGACGAAGCGGCCCTCCACCGTCGAGCTGTAGACGCCTTCGAGCACGTTGTCGAACAGGCGACGATAACGGCCTTCGCTGGCGCGCAACGCGCTTTCCGCCATACGCCGCTCGATGGCGATGCCCGCCAGCTGAGTCATGCGCGACATCAGCTCGAAATCGCGCCGCATCGGGCTGGCCGGCTGGCGGAAATACAGTGCGAGCGTGCCGAACGTGCGCCCGTCCGACGCATATATAAGTGTCGACCAGCAGGCACGCAGTCCTGCGCCGATGGCGATATCGCGGCGATGCTCCCAGAGCGCGTCGCGACCGATATCGGCAACGATCACCTGCCGCTGCAGGTAGACGGCCGCCGCACAGGAGCCATTGCGTGCTGCCACTTCGACGCCTTCCATCGCCTGCGCATACGCGGCAGGCAGGTTCGGCCCGGCGCACAACTGCAGATGCGTGCGATCTTCGTCGAGCAGGCGGATGGCACAGAGGCTGTCGGGCGCTGCACGCTCCACCACGTCGGTGATCGCCTGCAGCGTCACACGCAGATCGACATTCGCGGCGAGCCGCTCGAACACACGTCGCTCGCCGGCGGCCAGCAGTTCGTTGCGCTTGCGCTCGGTGATGTCGGTGATGCTGCCGCGGATCAGACGGCGGCTCGACGACGGCAGGCGGACCCAGCGTACTTCGCAGGGAATGTCCGCGCCGAAGGCATCGCGGTACAGCCATTCGAGTACGGGAGTTTCACCGGCAAGCGTGCGCTCCAGATTGGCGCGACCCGCGTTGGCGGATGCCGAGCCATCGGGCTGAAACTCGGGACTGAGCGCATCCGGCGCGGTCTCCAGCAGCATCTCGCGATCCATCTTGAAAAACCGCACGGCGTTCTCGTTGACGTCGATGAGGCGGTTCAGATCCACGTCGATGACCAGGATGATCTCCGGCGCATGCTCGACCAGGGTGCGATAGCGCGCTTCGCTCTCGCGCAACGCCGCATCGGCGGCCTTGCGGTCGCTGGTGTCGCGCAGACAGACGACGAACAGCCAGCTGCGATTGAGCCGCGTCTTGCTGACGGCGAGTTCGGCCGAGAAATAGCTGCCGCTGGAATGCAGGCCAAGTGTCTCGTGCTGCGCGAGATCCACCTGCGTGTCGTCGAGTCGTGCGGCGAGCGTTTCGAGCTGTTTCGCCAGCGATTCTTCATTCGCGAGCTGCGGCAGCAGAAAACTCAGCGGTCGACCGAGCGCCTCGGCCTCCGTATGACCGAAGACGCGTTGACCCGTCGCGTTGATGGAGGCGACATGCCCTTCCTCATCGACGGTGATGATGACGTCCTTGACGTGATCGAGAATGGACTGGAGCTGGCTGGCCGTGCTTTCGCGCAGCTCACGTGTCAGCGCGGTCGCCTCGTCCGACATCAACTGCATCGAGCGGACGACGCCGCGACGCTCCTCGTCGGCACGGGCGTAGATGCCTTCGACAATCACCAGCAATCGTCCCAGGTCGATCTCGCCGTCCGGGCGGGTCGCTTCGCGGATCTGCTTTTCCAGCAGTCGATGCATGTTCTTGGTTGTCCAGACGCTTCGAAGATTGACGCAGTGGCGCAGTCTGCGTACCGACCGGTCTCCCTCGCGCAGGTCCAACGACCTGCATCCCACGTTTCCGGTCAGGCTCCGGATCGTAGGTCGGCGCGGGCGGGCCAAGTGTGAAATGGCTCGCGCTTTATGTGAAAGCTGGAAATTTTTTGCAATCGCGACATGGGGTTATCGCGACATCCTGAGAACTTATGGCGTCGAGCGACCCTTTCGCCTCGCCATTTTATTTTTAATAAATACAAACAGATACGACGCTCTGTTGATGGAGCGCCGTATCCAGGGGGGGAGTCTATTCGTCT
Organism: uncultured Steroidobacter sp.; assembly: GCA_964457865.1. Lineage (GTDB taxonomy): Bacteria > Pseudomonadota > Gammaproteobacteria > Steroidobacterales > Steroidobacteraceae > Steroidobacter. The sequence continues at coordinate 7,400 of CAYWHG010000151.1, read as the reverse complement.
GCGACTTCCGCCGCCTTGCTGCCGGCGCGCTTACGTTCGTGTTCCTTGAGGAAGCGCTTGCGCAGACGAATGGCCGTCGGGGTGACCTCGACCAGTTCGTCGTCCTCGATGAACTCCATCGCCTGTTCCAGCGTGTAGCGGATGGGCGGCACCAGCACGACGTTCTCGTCCTTGCCGGAGGCGCGCATGTTGGTGAGCTTCTTGCCCTTGAGCGGATTCACGACCAGGTCGTTGTCGCGGCTGTGAATGCCGATGACCTGACCTTCGTACACTTCATCGCCGTGACCGATCATCAGCTTGCCGCGTTCCTGCAGGCTGAACAGTGCATAGGCCAGCGCCTTGCCCTGCGAGTTCGCGATCAGCACGCCGTTCTGGCGCTGGCCGATGTCGCGGTCGAGCACCGGTGCGAAGTGATCGAAGATGTGATGCATCATGCCGGTGCCGGACGTCAGCGTGCGGAAGTCGGTCTGGAAACCGATCAAGCCGCGCGAGGGAATCGTGTAGTCGAGTCGCACACGTCCCTTGCCGTCGGCATGCATGCCCGTGAGCTGCGCGCCGCGCTCGCCCAGTGCCTGCATGACTGCGCCCTGCGAGGTGTCATCGAGATCGACGGCGAGCGTTTCATACGGTTCGCACAGCTGGCCTTCGATTTCCTTCACCACGGCGCGCGGACGCGACACCGCGAGTTCGTAGCCTTCGCGACGCATGTTCTCCAGCAGCACGCCCAGGTGCAGTTCGCCGCGACCGAAGACCCGCAGCTTGTCCGGATCGTCGGTGTCTTCGACGCGCAATGCCACGTTGTGCAGCACTTCGCGCGCCAGGCGCTCGCGGATCTGGCGGCTGGTGACGTACTTGCCTTCCTTGCCGCAGAACGGCGAGGTGTTGACCTCGAACGTCATGTTGATGGTCGGCTCGTCGACGACCAGCGCAGGCAATGCCTCAGGCTTCGACGGATCGCAGATCGTGTCGGAGATCTCGGGAAACTCGATGCCGGCGAAGGCCACGATGTCGCCCGCACTGGCCTCGTCCACTTCGACGCGGTCCAGGCCGAGGAAGCCCATGACCTGGATGATGCGCTCGTTGCGCACCTTGCCTTCGCGATCCACCACGACGACCGGGCTGTTGCGACGGATCCTGCCGCGCTTGATGCGGCCGATGCCGATGGCGCCGACGTAGCTCGAATAGTCGAGCTGGCTGACCTGCAGCTGCAGCGGCCCTTCCTCGTCCACTTCGGGCGGCGGGCAGTGCTTCACGATGGCTTCGAACAGCGGCGTCATGTCGTCGGCGAGCTGCTTCGGATCATTGCCGGCGAAGCCGCGCAGCGCCGAGGCGTACACGACCGGGAAATCGAGCTGCTGTTCGCTGGCGCCGAGTTTGTCGAACAGGTCGAACGTCTGATCCAGCACCCAGTTCGGACGGGCTTCGTCGCGGTCGATCTTGTTGATGACGACGATGGGACGCAGGCCGTGGGAGAAGGCCTTCTGGGTCACGAAGCGCGTCTGCGGCATCGGCCCGTCGACCGCATCGACCAGCAGCAGCACGCAGTCGACCATCGACAGCACCCGCTCCACTTCGCCGCCGAAGTCCGCGTGTCCCGGGGTATCGACGATGTTGATGCGGTAATCGCGCCAGCGGACGGCCGTGTTCTTGGCCAGGATGGTGATGCCGCGCTCGCGTTCCAGCGCGCCGGAATCCATCACGCGTTCGGAGGGGGCCTTGCGGGCGTCGAACGTGCCGGATTGCTGCAGGAGCTTGTCGACGAGCGTGGTCTTGCCATGGTCGACGTGGGCAATGATCGCGATATTACGAAGCTTGGAAATGGACATGGACGCGGCGCAGGGGAAAAAGGTCGCGCATGGTATAGGAATCAGGGGGTGATGATTAGGGGGTCGTGAGTAGTTCGGGAAAAAGCAGGCTCCGCCGCATTTCCGCCCTGCCCCCTACCCCCTGATCACTACCACCTATTGGCGGGTTTCCTCCGCCTTCATCGGCTCCACCGCCTGACCGGTCGAATCCGTGACGGGAATGCTGGTCTTCTGCTGCACCGCCGACGGCGTCCCGGAGACGAACGGGATCGCAAACGTCCGGCCGAGCGTCGCCCCGCCAATCACGGTATCCACGGAAACGGTGATGTAAAACACCCCGGCGCGGTCGGCCAGCACCGAAATCGGGTGTGTGTACGGCTCCTTCGCATTGACGCTGGCGTAGTCCGCGGTGAGATCGCCCGCCAGGGTGATGCCGTCCATGCCGCTGAACCTGGCCGTCATGGAATCGACCCCGGCGCTCGGAATCAACGCCACATCGAGCTGGACCGGCTTGCCCGGTTCGGGCCGGGTCACGAACTCATACTTGATGTCGACGGCCGCCCCCGGCTTGCCGTTGCCCACGGCGCGCGCCATTTTCTCCGTGGAATCGGCAGGTACGTCCGCCGCCGGCTGAGGCTGCGCCGCCTGGACCGGGGCAGCCGCAGGTGCCGCAGGAGGTGGCGGCGGCTCCGAGCCGCAGGCGCCAAGCAATGCCAGGGCGGCGATGCTGCAGAGGTGTCGTGCGTGGTTCATGCGGTCCCCGCTGATTTTGTGCTGGGCGTTCATAGTCATCCGGATATGGAAACGGTCATGCAACGCGGTACGACGCCACCGACGTAATCATGTACTTCGAGAATGTTCACGCCCGCTGGGTAGACCCGCTGCGGAAGCGTCTCTGACGAGCCTGTCAGCGTGCCAGCCTCCACCAATTGTCCCCGGTGGTAGACATAGATGTCCGGATCGGAAGCAGGCTGGCTGTTTACAGGGGCACCAGGACCGACCGCGCCCTGCACCGTGATACCCAAGGGGGTTGCAGATGGAAGCGTCAGACGCAAGAACCGGCGGGCGCCGAGCTTGTTGCTGCCATTCTCGGCGCCGCTGCTGCAGATGTTGAGCGGTTGATTGCGGGAGATATCCGTGTAGATGGGCGTGGCCGTAGCAATGCCGCCCGTATTTGTTTCGCCACTGCCGAACGCATCAGCCGACGAGGAAATCGACTCTCCCGTCAGCAGGCCATTGAGCCCTGACCTTTGCGTGGAATCGATGATCTGGCGCAAACCAGCCGCAAACGTATAGATGCTGGTCAGTGCATCGGTCGTGCGCTGCGCCTCCCTCATCACCGAATAGATCGGCGCGAAGCCCAGTGAGATGGTGTCGGCGCCATCGTTCGTCGGATCGAACAGATCCCACAGAATTTCGCTGACCGACATTTCGGAGTACCAGCCCTCGGCGCTCGTGCTGTCGGACTCGATGCTGAAACTGAAGTCACTGGAAACACCGCTGTGAGAATCGCGGTACACCGGATCGTTCAGCGTCATGCCTGAATAGGCATTGCCCCAACCTTCACCGAAGGCGACGCGGAGATCGAGTTGATTGCCGGCGGCGTGCGAGCCGCCGATCGAATCGGACCGCGAGAACTTGTCTTCGACATAGTGTCCGAATTCGTGCGCGATCACGTGCTGATCGAACTCGTCCGTATCACCCGCGCCACTGGCGTAGTCGCCAAGGATGTAGATACCCGCAGGCAACGCCACTTGGGGCGTGCAATTGCCCGAATTGAGCGCAGGAGCACCGGCCGTATAGAAAGTAGTGCCGATATTGCCGTTGACCGTGCAGAACGATGTCACTGTCGCTCGATTGCTCGGGCTCCAGTAGAGATTGAGTGCAGGGAAAACAGTGTTCGGCACCGCGCCGAGGATCAGCGCCTTTGTACGGTAGATCGTGTCCAGGATCGCGAACGGAGCAGCGGCGCGAGTCGCCGTATAGTTCGTACCGCTCCAGCCTGTAGGGGCAAGAAGATCGCGCGTGCTTACGGCTGTGCCGCTGTCAAAACTGGCACCATCGAGAACGTACAACGTACTGTTGTTCGTGTTGTTCAAGACCCGGAAGGTCCACGTCGGTGCCGTAGCGGCACTGGCCATCTCCGCACGGGCACTGATGACCATTTGCGTGTTCTGCGGCACTTCCAGCCAGTAGTTGCCGTTCGCGTCCGTCGTTGTGGCGGAGCCGATACGCGCTCGCGTCGTAGAATTGTTGATGGCCTCGACCACGACCTGTCGAGCCGGCGAAACCACAGGATTGGAAAAGTTCAAACCTTGACCAGCGATCGAACTGAAGGGCGGACGTTCAAACTGGATGCGACCGCGCACGACGGTATTGCCCGGTGCAGCCACGCTGACAACCGCCGATTCAGTCACTGACCCGCCGGGCCCCGTGCAGTTGAGAGTGAATGTCGTCGTCGCAGTCAGCGAACCTGTCGATTCGGTTCCTGAGGTCTCTTTCGATCCTGACCAACCGCCCGAAGCCGTGCATGTCGCTGCGTTCGTGCTCGTCCATGTCAACGTTGTCGCCCCTGTCGCCGCCACCTGTGGATCACTTGCGGTAAGCGCCAACGTCGGCGGCGGGTTGACGACCGTCACCGTTGACGATTGCGAAGCCGATCCACCGGAACCCGCGCAGGTCAGCGTATAGGTTGCCGTCGCTGTCGGCGTCACCTGCTCCATTCCCGACGTGTCCTTCGTTCCTGTCCAACCGCCCGAAGCCGTGCAGCTCGTTGCGTTCGTACTCGACCAGGTCAGCGTCGAAACGCCACCCGCAGAAACCGTCGTCGGATTCGCAGTGATGGTGACTGCCGGCAAGGACGCTGCATCGACCGTCACCGTGACCGAATACCCAGCCGATCCACCCCCGCCAGTACAGCTCAGCGTGTAGGTTGTCGTCGCGGTCGGAGTCACCTGCTCCGTGCCCGACGTGCCCTTCGTGCCTGTCCAGCCGCCCGAAGCCGTGCAGCTCGTTGCATTGGCGCTTGACCAGGTCAATGTGGATGCTTCGCCCGAATTGATCGAGGCCGGATTCGCGGTCAACGTAACGGTCGGCTGAGCCGGCGGAGGATTGTCGCCCCCTCCACCCCCGCCACAGCCCGACAGACCCAGCAGCATTGCGAGGGCGAGACAGCGACGGGCGGCACGAAGCTCAGTCATGGCAGTCCGGGTGTTCCAGTAGCGGCCCGGGACGCTAGCACAGGCCGCGGCGCGGTTGAAATCGACCCGTTCCACACATCTAAAGACTGAGCGGCCCTTCCGCGATGGCCCCCAGTTGCTCGCGCAACTGCAGCACATGGGTCTCCCAGTAGCGCGGTTCCTGGAACCATGGGAACGCCTGCGGGAAGGCCGGGTCGGTCCAGCGACGGGCGAGCCAGGCGGAGTAATGGATCATCCGCAAGGTGCGCAGGCTTTCGACCAGCACCAGTTCGCGCGTATCGAAAGTGGCGAAGTGCGCGTAGCCGTTCAGCAGTTGCGCCAGTTGCTCGCTCATCTCGGCGCGGTTGCCGGCGATCAGCATCCACAGATCCTGGATGGCCGGTCCCGTAATGCAATCGTCGAGATCGACGAAGTGCGGGCCGTCGTCCGTCCACAACACATTGCCGCGATGGCAGTCGCCGTGCAGCCGGATCTCGGCCATCCCACGCGCATCGTCGAAGGCGTTCTCGATGTGTTCCAGCAGGTCCGAGGTCAGCGAGTCGTAGGCGGCCTCCAGGTGCGGCGGAATCCACTCGTGGTCGAGCAGGTAGTTGCGTGAATCGACGCCGAGGGTCTCGATGCTGATCCGGCCGCGATGACGAAAGCGCTGGCGCCGGCCGACCATGTGCATGCGTCCGAGGAACCGGCCCATCCATTCGCGCTCGGTGCGCGAGCCCAGTTCGGGCCAGCGGCCGCCGCGACGCTCGAAGATCGCGAAGCGGAAACTTTCGTACGTGAACAGCGTTTGGCCGTTGCGCACCTGCGGCGGCACGACCGGTATTTCGGCGGCCGCCAGTTCGAGCGCAAAGCCATGTTCTTCGTGGATCGCCTCGGTCGTCCAGCGATCGGGGCGGTAGAACTTCACGATGATGGGCGTGCCGCCCTCGATGCCGACCTGGTAGACGCGGTTCTCATAACTGTTGAGCGCCAGGATGCGGCGGTCGGAAATGCGGCCCAGCGACTCCACGGCGGCAATGATGGCGTCGGGCGTCAATCGGTCGTAAGGATGTGGATCTGGGCGCGGCATCAGCGGTATCGGTACGGCCAGCGTTGGTGTTCGCCGGAGTGAGAGGTCGTTCAACAAGCGATTCGATTACGGCGGTCATGATATCCACGTTAGTCTTGCATTACTTCGACTCTCCAACTTTTCATCGAGCGAATCTTTCATGACCATTCTCGTTACCGGCGGTGCAGGCTATATCGGCAGTCATGTGGTGCGTCAGCTCGGCGAGCGCGGCGAACGTGTCGTGGTACTCGACAATCTTTCCACGGGATTTCGTTCGGCAGTCCTGAGCGGATCGCTGGTGGTCGGCGATACGGGCGATCGCGAACTGGTGTCGCGCCTGCTGAGCGAAAATGGCATCGAAACCGTCATGCACTTCGCGGCGCATACCATCGTGCCGGAGTCCGTGTCGAACCCGTTGAAGTACTACGGCAACAACACCTGCTCGACCCGCAGCCTGTTGCAGTGCTGCGAGGCGGTCGGCGTCAGGCATTTCGTGTTCTCGTCAACGGCGGCGGTGTATGGGATTCCGGACGGCGGCGTCGCCTCCGAAGACAGCCCGACGCAGCCGATCAATCCGTACGGCACTTCGAAGCTCATGAGCGAATGGATGCTGCGCGATCTCGCGGCAGCCAGCGCGTTGCGCTACGTGGTGCTGCGCTATTTCAACGTTGCTGGCAGCGATCCGCTGGGACGCATCGGCCAGTCGACGATCAACGGCACGCTGCTGACCAAGGTCGCGTGCGAAACCGCCATCGGCAAGCGCCCGCACCTGTCCGTTTTCGGCAGCGACTACCCGACCAAGGATGGCACCGGCGTACGCGACTACATCCATGTCGAAGACCTGGCCAGCGCCCATCTCAAGGCCCTGGATTACCTGCGCGCGGGCGGCGACTCGCGCACCCTGAACTGCGGTTATGGCCACGGCTACAGCGTCCGCGAAGTGATCTCGACCGTGAACGCGCAGCACGGCCAGCCGATCAAGGTGGTCGAAATGCCGCGTCGGGCCGGCGATCCGCCCAGCCTCGTGGCCCGGGCCCAGCGAGTGCGCGAAGTGCTCGGCTGGGCGCCGCAATACGACGATCTGGAAGTCATCGTCCGGTCACAGCTCGCCTGGGAGAAGCGGCTGCTGGCGGAACCGGGGCTGCAGAAGAACTGAGGCCCCCGTCGTCATCCCCGCGCAGGCGGGGATCCATCTTCATGCCGGTCCAGAATGGATCCCCGCCTGCGCGGGGATGACGAGCATGACTCGACGGGTGACCAGCATTGATACCTATGGCGGGTTGGCCGATCGACGATATTTCTTCGATCTCCCCGCCCGCCGTCAGCCGTTCACCATCGTCCCGGACTAGA
>CAYWHG010000150.1:0-11377 GCA_964457865.1 uncultured Steroidobacter sp. | reverse complement strand
GAGTTCGATACCAGGTTGCGTCATCAACGCAGACCGGAACGGGCTGAGCAACCTCCTCTTCAGGCTCGTCTTCAGGCCGTCACGACCGCGCCTATCGCCATTACGGTCCAGACGACCGATCAGGAATTGTGCGAGGCGATACGCGCGGCGGCGGGGAATCAGCATCCGGTATCGATCGCGTCTTCGACGGAAGAAGCCATTCAGCTCGCCGCGGAAGGCAGGTGCGGCATTCTCATCACTGACCAGGCGCTGACACAGAACGCGCTGGTGCAGATCGGCAAGCAGATGCGGGCGCACGATCCCGCGACGATCACGATCGCGGTCGGCAGTCGCGGCGACGACAATGCGCTGATCGGCCTGCTGTCATCCGCGGTGGTCGAGCGCTTCATGCTCAAGCCGGTGCAGGCGTCGTTGGCGCGGCTCGTCATTCGTTCAGCAGCCAGCGAATATCAGTCGCTCAAGTATCGGACCCGTCGCGAACCGGTGGCGCCGCCGCCGCTGGAGGATGTGCAGTCGGGCGAGCCGATGGTCGTGCCGATGCCGCAGACGCGGGTGGGGCGGCGCGCCGAGCCCACGGTCGAGAAGCCGGCACCGGTTGTCGAATCCACGGACGAGACGCGCATCGCCGATGCGCTGGTCGTCGTGGAGCCGCGGCCGGCGGTTGCTGCGGCTACGGCGACGCCATCGCGTTCGGGACCGGCGTGGCAGGTGTGGGCAGTTGCGACTGCAGTGGCGCTGCTCGTGGGTGCCGCCGTGTGGTGGGCGATGCAGTCGCGGATTCCGGATATCGATCCGCGTGTGGTGATTGCGACCAATCTCGCTGCGGCGAACCAGGCATTGGAGGACGGTCGCCATGTCGATCCGCCGGAAAGCAGCGCGCTGCACTACTACAGCGTCGTGCTTTCGCTCGATGCCGACAATATCGCTGCGCGTCGCGGCATGGATGCCGTGGCAGACCGCATGATGGAGGACGTGAAGCTCGCCATCGTTGATGGTCGTCTGGCAGAGGCGGGCATCACACTCGAACGCCTGCGCAGGATCAGTTCCGACCATCGACGCCTCGCGTTGCTCGACGGTGAACTGCGCGAGGAACAGGCGAACCAGATCTCGCGTCTGCAGTCTTCCGTTGTCGCGATGCCTGTGACAGAGCCTGCGAAGCCGGCGGCGACAGTGAAGAAGTCTGCGCCACGCCAGAAGGCGCCCGCCGTTTCGGAATCGATGATCGACACCGTCGAGATGTCGTCAGCGGACAGCGTCGCAACGCTGGCGGCGGTGCGAGTCCCGTCGAGCCCGCTGGACATGGGACCGCCCGTACCGGTTGCGACTGCAGTGGAGCAGCCCGTTGCAGGCGCGGCGGTCGAAGCTGATCGCCCTGCAATGGCAAGCGCGATCGTTCCACCGCCGGTCGCCGCACCGGTCATCTCGAAGGCGCCCGCCACACCCGCCGATCCGAAGCTCCTGCAAATGGTGGAGCCGGAGTTTCCGCAGGAGGCACGCGCCCGCAACGTCGAGGGATGGGTCGATGTAACGCTGGCGGTGACGGCGGCGGGCGAGGTCGCGAGCGTCCGCGTGAACTCGGCGCAGAACGGTCGTTACTTTGAACGCGCCGCGATTGCGGCCGTGAAGCAGTGGCGCTACCAGCCGCAACCGGCGGCCGATCCGGCAATGACACAGCCGATGCGCGTGCGGGTGAGCTTCAAGCTGCAGAAATGACGCGCGTCCTCCACTCCCTACACCCGCTGTTCCTTCCACTGCCCGCGGCGAAACAGCACGGCGCTCCATAGCGCCAGCACCGAGAACGAGATCGGCACGGCGATATACACCCCCAGTGGTCCGAGCTTGAGAGGCTCCGCCAGCACCCACGCCAGCGGCACCTGACCGAGCCAGAAGCAGAAGAAGTTGAGCCGCGTCGGCGTCCAGGTATCGCCGGCGCCATTGAACGCCGCTTCGAGACACATGCCGGCGGCGTATAGCGGAAAGGCGAGACTCACAATCCACAGTGCCCTCGTTCCCTGCGTGATGACTTCGGCGTCGGTCGTGAACAGCCGTACCAGCGGACCTGAGAACACCACGAAGAGCACGCCGACGACGGCCAGGAAAATCACGTTGAAGCGTGTCGCGATCCGGATCGCCTCGGCGGCGCGATCGGCCTTGTGCGCGCCCAGATTCTGGCCGACCAGCGTGGCGCCCGCATTGGCGAGACCCCATGCCGGCATCAGCGCGAAGGTGACGATACGGATGGCAATCGTGAATCCCGCCAGTGCCGTGCTGCCGAACAACGCGAGGATCTTGAACAGCCCGACCCAGCTCGTCGTGCTGATGAGCAGTTGCGCGATGCCGCTCCACGCCGTGGCGAGAATCGCCTTCAATGCACCGAACTGCGGTCGCAGGTGCCGCAGCCGCACGCGCACGCGGCTGTGATGTCCGGCGAGATGCCAGAGCTGGTACAGCACCCCGATACCGCGGCCGATGTTGGTGGCGACGGCGGCGCCCGCCACGCCCAGTTCCGGGAACGGGCCCCAGCCGAAAATGAAGAAGGGGCCGAGCACGATGTTCAGCGCATTGGCGAGCCACAACGTGCGCATGGCGAGCACGGCATTGCCGGCACCGCGAAAGATCGCATTGATCAGGAAGATCATGAACACGGTGATGTTGCCGCCCAGCATGAGGCGCGCGAAGTCCGTACCGAGCGCGACGACCGCCTCGGAGGCGCCCATCAACCGCAGGATGTCGTCCGCGAAATAGCCGAGCACGATGCCGATGCCGGCGGACACCGTGACGCCGAGCAGCAGGATCTGACCCGCAGCAGCGGACGCCGCTTCCGGATCCTTCTCGCCGATGCGACGCGCGACGATGGCCGTCGCCGCGATGGAAATACCGATGGCCACCGCGTAGATCAGCGACATCACCGATTCGGTCAGGCCGATGACGGCAACGGCATCGCTGCCGAGACGCGACACCCAGAACACATCGACCACCGCGAACAGCGATTCCATGATCATTTCCAGGACCATGGGAACGGCCAGCAGCAGTACGGCCCGATTCAGATGTTCGGACGTGTAGTCGTAATCCTTGCCTTGCAGGGCAAGCCAGACGATGCGCCAGAAGCCGGCGTCAGCGGGCGCGGTGACGGTGGATTGCGGGGTCGGTGCAGACATGAGCGCGCGATTGTACGCGTGCGGCCTGAGCCGGCGCGCGGCCTGCTTTCTTCAGAACTGCTTTGCCTTGCTCGCCAGTTGGTCCATGAAACGAGCAGTCTCGTCAAGTGACATCGGTGCCGTGATGCCCATCGGCATCGCACACGCGAACTCTGTGACGCCCGTTTCGAGAATGGCCGGTACATTCGAAAATGTTTTGTCCCAGTCGAGATCGCCCTGTTCGGTCCGCTCGGGAAAAAGATGACTCTTGACGATGAGTTCACTGGGATCGCGACAGTTGGACAACTTCACGCGCGACGTTGCCGCAGCGAAGGCGCCGTGCAGGACCGCGGGCTCCAGATAGGGCTTTCGTCCCTGATCCCCATAGCGCAAACCACCTGCATGGGGATAGCCCTCCAGCGAAGAACTCAGCGATACGTGTTCGCCGATCGCGATGGCGTACAAACCGGAGTCATCGACGATCTTCGCCACTTCGATCGCCTGAGCCATGTTCGATTCGCCGAGCAGCCTGTCGAAGCTGCCTAACATCATGGTGACCTTGAGCATGACTATCTCTCGGATTGCTATTGTCGCGGGCGTCTGTGCTCGAGCTACGCAAGATCAGCCCAACCGGGCAATTCTCCGATCCGGAGTGGTGGTCTGGATTTGCAGCGCCCGGTCACCCATGCTCTCCGTCCAGTCAAGAAACACTTCGAGGCCATGATCATGCGAGCAATGCGTATCCGCAACCCACCTGGTATCGAGAACATCTATCTCGGCAGCGCTGACGCACCTGCTCCACAACGTGGCGAGATCAAAGTCCGGATCCGCGCCAACTCGCTCAACTTCCGCGACTACATCGTCGCGGCGGGCGTGTTGCCTGCTGGCGATGGCCGCATCCTGTTGTCGGACGCGGCCGGTGAGGTCGTCGAGATCGGTGCGGATGTTGCGGAGTTCAAACCGGGCGATGCCGTTGTCAGCACGTTCCATACCGGGTGGCTTGACGGTCACGTGGAACGTTCGCAACTGGCAAGAAGCCCTGGCGGTCTGGTCGATGGATACGCCTGCGAATACGTAACGCGTCCCGCCGCGGCGTTCACACACGCACCTCGGCATCTATCCCATCGCGAAGCCGCAACCTTGACATGTGCCGGTGTGACGGCGTGGCGTGCCGTGGTTACGGATGGCCAGGTGAAGCCCGGCGAGCGCGTGCTGGTGCTGGGCACGGGCGGTGTGTCGATCTTCGCGCTGCAGTTCGCGAAGGCCGCCGGTGCGACGGTGATTGCCACCTCTTCAGGCCCCGAGAAACTCGAGCGCTTGCAAGCGCTCGGCGCCGATCACGTGATCAACTACAGCGAGCAGAAGGAATGGGGCGCCGCCGTGGCCGCACTTACGGACGGGATCGGCGTCGATCATGTGATCGAAGTGGGCGGACCGACGACTCTGCCGCAGTCGGTGATCGCTGCACGCACGGCGGGCCACATCGCCATCATCGGTGCTGTCGGCGGCTTTCAGGTCGACGCCATTCCCTTCGCCATCGTGCAGGCAAAGCGACTGCGACTGCAGGGCGTCACTGTCGGCAGTCGCCGCGATCAGCAGGACATGGTACGAGCCATCGAGGCGAATGGCATACGACCGGTGGTTGATCGCAGCTTCCCACTCGAGCAGCTCGCGGATGCACTTCGCTATTTGCACGCGGGCAAGCACTTCGGCAAAGTCTGTATCGAAGTCTGATGCTTCCAATCGAAATCGAGAACTGCGCTCGCATGAAGCAAAACGCGCAGCCGTTGCCGACCCGATCCCGACCGCCGCGCTGCTCGTGGATCTGTCCACGGTTATCTGCGCGTCGTAGCGCGTCGCCTGCCCGAGAGCCGTGACGCCGGTTTCGGCTTGCGGGGCTGCTCTCGAAGGACTCGCTTGCGTGGCTCGCTGCCCGAGCGATGACCGAGCAGTTCCCCGCTCGTCATGTACGCCCGCAGCCATTCGTCCAGGAGCGCCCTGGTCTCCGCGTGACCCTCCGATACGCCGAATGCCGATTCCACGGCGAGCGACTCGGAGATGCTCATCAGGACGATGGTGACCACTGCCGGCGGGACGGTGGCCTTCAGTCCGCGCTGCTCCAGTTTCTGTGCCAGAGCCTGCGAGAACAGTTCGCGGAACTCCTCGATGTGGCTCTTGACCTCGGCCCGGGCGGCATCGTGCCGCGCCGCCATGGCGATGAATTCCAGGCTCGTCGTCGTGGCGATGTGACCGTCTCTCGACATGACCTGCAGCGGCTCGTCATCGGCCAATGCGGCCTTGAACCGCTCGCGGGTTTTCTCGGCGCTGCGGCGAATCACGGCGAGAAAGACGTCATCGATCGTGCCGAAGTAGTAATGAACGATCTGCCGCTTCAGGTTGACCTTCTCCGCCAGCCGTCGCGCTGTAAGTGCCGCGCTGCCTTCCTCCCGGATGATCTGCTCCGCCGCGTCGATCAACTGCGCGCGGGTCTCGGAGTTCTCCACGCCCATGCGTCTGGTGGACGCCATCTGCTCACCTCTGTGTTGTCGAATGGTGTTGTCGAATGCCCGACCGTGGGCACGCATTTACGCGGGCGGCGGGGGCTGCGTCAAAGATTACGGATCGACCGGGGCGATGCTATCACCTTGACAGCATGTGTCTGCATGGCGCTATCATAGTGACAGCATTGAGTAGTCCACTGCTTGCTGCGGAAGCGCAAGCGGGCAGATTCGGGGATCGATCCGAACGGCCGAAGGATTGCGATGGGGGGATTGATGCAGACCACCAGAACGAACGCCCAGATATCGCACCGGCTCCAATCGCGAGCAACTCGACTACAGGGCCCGCTGTCGAGTTCCCAGACCGACTGCTCATGAGTCCACCGACGACCGGTCGGCGGATCGCACTACAACTACATCACAGGATCTACAGGGGAGAGAGCGCATGGCACGCAGCAAATATCAATCGACACTCTTTGCGACGACGGCATTGAGTCTTGGCATGGTGGGACCGACGCACGCGCAGGCCGTTTCCGGAGGACTGGAGGAAATCATCGTCACGGCACGGCGCGTCGAGGAACGCCTGCAGGACGTGCCGATCTCCATGACCGTGTACAACCAGCAGGAACTGGCGAACGCGAACATCGTGAACGCCTCCGACCTCGCGATGCTGACGCCCGGCCTGATCGCCAATGAGCGTTTCGGCGCCGACAATTCCTCGTTCGCCATCCGCGGCTTCACGCAGGAACTGCGCACGACGCCTTCCGTCGGTGTGTACTTCGCCGACGTGGTTGCGCCGCGCGGCGGCTACACGACGACGTCCGGCGACGGTGCCGGGCCCGGCGCCTTCTTCGATCTGCAGAACGTGCAGGTGCTGCGCGGTCCGCAAGGCACCTTGTTCGGACGCAACACTACAGGCGGTGCGGTGGTACTGGTGCCGCAGCGTCCGACCGGCGAACTGGAGGGATATCTCGAAGGCTCCGCGGGTGACTACGACATGCTGCGCGGCCAGGCCGTGCTCAACGTGCCAGTCAGCGACAGCGTGCGTTTGCGGTTCGGCCTCGATCGCCAGAAGCGCGATGGCTATCTGAACAACATCAGCGCGACCGGTCCGGACGATTTTGCGAATGTGGACTACATCGCCGCGCGGGCCAGCATGGCGATCGACCTGACGCCGAACATCGAAAACTACACGATCGCGACTTACACGGATTCGTCGAACAACGGCACCCTGTCGCAGGTGTTCGCCTGCAACCCGACGCCGACGGGTCTGCCCAGGCCCGCCGAAATGCAGATGTGCCAGGGCGCACTGGGTGGAAACGCCCTGCAGGGGGATTTCTACGACGTCCAGAATCCACTGCCAGACCCGAAGAGCGAGATCAAGCAATGGCAGGCGATCAATACGACAACGTGGATGGCGACGGACAATCTGACGGTCAAGAACATTCTTTCCTTCGCGAACCTCGAGACGGAGCTGGTGAGCGGTGTGGCCGGCACGGACTGGCAACCCAGTGACATCACAACGTCCCTGCTCAGCGCCGCCGCGCCGTGGATCCCACCCGCTGCCAGTCCGCATCGGTACATCCCGCTCATGGCAGGGGTTGTTCCTGGTCAGCCGACGGTAGCTCAGGACACCTTCGTCGAGGAGTTGCAGCTGCAGGGAAGGGCGTTCGACAGCCGCCTCACCTGGCAGGCCGGCCTCTACTATGAGCACAGCAAGCCCTCCAACAAGAATCAAGCTGGACAATCGGTGGGCAATCTCATCTGCGACCTGAGCACCATCGGCTCGAATCCCGACGAATTCATGTGTGCGGACACCCGGTACATTGCGGCGCGGGCTTCCGGTTTGCCGGCCTCGGTGGCCAACAACTTCACTGGCGTCGTGAACCGTGCGGTCGGCTGGACCGAGTTCGAAAACAAGGCGGTCTACACGCAGGGCACGTTCGATTTCACGGACCAGCTCAGTCTCACCGGCGGCCTGCGCTACACCTGGGACGAGACGACCGGCCAGATGCGGGGCGTCAACTACTTCTTCTATCCGGATGCCGTTCCGGTCGGCAACGCCTCCTCCGCCAGCACCCTGGTCAGGCACGGCGACCTGGATCAGGCCACGCGCACACGCTGCTCGGACACCACGCTGACGCATGCCGGCAACGACGCCAACTGCACCGTCGACATGGAGCAGAAGAGCGATGCACCGACGTGGCTCCTGGGCCTCGACTACAAGCCGATGGACGATGTGCTGATCTATGGCAAGTACGCGCGCGGCTACCGCCAGGGCGGCGTCAATATCGCCAGCGTGCCCGGTGGCTACACGTACGAGCCCGAAGAGGTCGATACGTACGAAATTGGCGCCAAGACCGGCTTCGGAGGCCCGGTCCCCGGTACGTTCAATATCGCACTCTTCTACAACGATTTTACCGACCAGCAGCTGCAGCTCGGCCTGCTGCCCGTCGGCGGCGTGGGTACGACGGCGATCGTCAATACAGGTGCTTCCACCATTCAGGGCGCGGAGGTCGAGGCTAGGCTGGAGCTCTTCGAGGGCTTTGCGCTGAACCTGGCATACACCTACCTGGACAGCGAAGTGGAAGAGGCCGAGCATCTCATCACTGCCGGCAATCCAGCGGTCTGCGGCGGCGGACCGGCGTTCGGCAGCGTCTGCGTCGCTGGCGGCACCACGGCTGCGTTGGTGGGCTATCCGACGGCATTCTCGCCGGAACATCAGGCGTCGGGCACGATGAGCTACCGTCTGCCGACGCCGACGACAGTCGGCGACATCACCCTCTCGGCGACCTACAACTACACGTCCAAGTACTTCGCCGTGATGCCGCTGCCCACGCTGACCTCGCCGCCCAGCACTTACAATCCGTATGCGGAGATACCCGGCTACGGCACCCTCAACCTCAACCTGAACTGGAACGGGATTGCGGGATCCAGCTTCGACGCGTCGGTCTTCGCCACCAACGTGCTCGACGAAGAATACTGGACCTTTGTCGCCGGCCAGTATTTCTCCACCGCCTATGAGTATCGTCAGCTGGGTCGGCCGAAAATGATCGGCGGTCGCCTCCGCTACAACTTCTGACGATCTGCCTGTAGAAGAGGGAGTGGTTCAGCCTCTCCCTCTTCTTTGCGTCACCTCAAGATCAAGACCATGGCACAACGTCGGGTTCGAGCGTCTGCGAGACGGCGAACTCCGCGCAGGCGCGATCCGCAGGCGACGCTGGATGCGCTGCTCGCAGCCGCGCAGAAAATACTGTCGCGCGATGGGATGGAGGGCCTGCATGTCACCCAGGTGGCGCGTCTTGCCGGTGTGGCCCGTGCCACGGCGTATCTGCATTTTCCAACACGCGAACAGCTGATGACTGCCACGGCTGCGGCGGTGAGCGACCAGTTGTTCAAGGCCGTGTTCGACGATCCCGCATTCGCGCCCGAACAACCGATGGAGGCAGTGAGTGTGCGATGGATGATCCAGCATCTCGCCGGATTCGCCATGGACAATCCGGAACTCTGCCGTGTCTGGTTGCATGAAGTGCTGAGCTCGGAACGACCTGCAACCGATAGATTCTGGAACCGCTACATGATCGCCATGGAACGCTTCGCGGCGTCGGAGCTGGCGCAGGAAGGCATCGACGTCGAAGTGCATTCCATACTCATGCTCGCTGGAACGTTCCTGTGGCCCGTGTGGGCGCGGGCCCAGACGCGCACGGCCCGGGACCACCAGGAAATGGTCGATCGCTTCACCAGCGAGATGGTGCGGCTGACCTTCAACGGCGTGTTTCAGCGCGACGAATTCTGCCGGGATCGTGGTCTTCCGGGAGGTTCGGCGCGCGGCACCGCTGGCGCTTGAGCAGGCGCAGGGACGATCGGTATCCGAGAGGAAGGATCGGCGAGGGAAGGAGTGAATGTTGGCGTCGTCATCCCCGGCAGGCGGTAGCCCGAGTAGTCCCGTGGGAGAATCCATCCGGATCAACAGGATGGATCTTTTCTTTCCCCTCCCGCGCGAGCGGGGGAGGGCCAGGGAGGGGCGACGCTGGCACGATGTCTATCGCTTGCGCTTCGCGCTCCCTCACCCGTCGAACCACATCCCTGTGCAGACCGATCCAGCCGGTGCAAGCGGAGGAAGGCACAGAAATTCTCATCAGAGTTCGATGCGAGGCAGAGATCACGTTGGTTGAAAATACCAAAGCGACATCACGAAACGATTGCCCTCACACGTGCGCCGAATATTTTCTCGATCGACAAAACTCGTTGACATCGGCGTTAGGTCGCCGCGATCATCGTCACGTACAAGAAGCAATGCGAACAAAGCAAGAACAAAATCATGAGTAGCGATTGATTCGCTGCTACGGAGCGATCTGAATCGCTCTGGCGGGTGGAAGAAAACAAACGCAGGCTGGTATGGCCTGATTCAGAAGGGCTGACGGAAAGTCAGCATGGGAAGCGTGCGCGCTGACGAAGCGCCGCGCCTGGAAAAGGATAAGGGAGGACGAGATGGGAGTTCTCGCCAAGAAGGATGTGATGCGCGCGTTCCGCGCGACGCTGGGGCTTCTATTCGCCCTGGCTGCATCACCTGCGTTGGCCGATTGGCACGCCGGTAAGATCACTCAACTGGGCTTCGGTTATGACGGCTCGACCGTCGCCTTCCTGATCTCCGGCTGGAGCAGGTCCAACTGTGCCTGCTATCCCGTGTGGCCGAATCAGATGTGCCTTGATCGCAATCGTGCGAGCTACAAGGAGGAGTTCGCATGGCTGCTGCGTGCGCGCGCGATGGATACGGAGATTCAGGTGAACATTGATGAAGCCACTTGTCGCGTCGTGGCGATGTTTGAAGTGAGCTAATTCAACGATCAGGAAGGCTGAATGAGCCATTCACTGGATGATTCGCGCCGGTCACAACCTGAAGGCATGAGGCGGTGGCTATCGGGGCGCAGTGGCGCTCCGTGATGTTGGGAAATGGATTGCAAACTATTTGACCGAGGGATCTCGCTGATGGCCCTGATGTCCACATGGCGCAGTTTACTCCTCTACCTATTGCTCATCTGTTGGGGAGCGAAAGCGCTTGCGATTCAAGAGCAAGACATCGTAGGCAAACCCGAGAATACCTTTACCTCTATAGATGCAGGTCAGGTCGAAGGTGAGCGCATTGACGTGAGAACGTTAACGCTCTCTTGGGAGGTGAAGGATCTCGTGATCCCCGGATCTGGTGGATTGGAATTGGTCATTTCTCGCTCTTTTGGGAAGGCGGTGGCCAATCGCCGAATGCAGAATTGGGAACTTGAAGTGCCCAGAATTCAAGTCCAGGTTGCGCCACCCTATGGCACGACTGCGGGTCCAATCTGTAGCAATCCCGCGCCACCGTCGCTGGTCTGGCTGTATGACCAGCCGTCGCCTCCCGCTCCTATGCAGCCCACGAGCGGTTCCTTGTTCAGAGGGCCGTTGCTGCTCTTACTCCCTGGTGAGCGTCCAAAGCAGTTGCTGGTCAAAGTATCGTCGGCGACCCAGTTCCCCGCAGATGCGAAGTACGTGACGGTAGATAACTGGATTGTTAAGTGCATCAACGCCGGTAACGCATTTGAGGTTACATCACCTCGAGGCACGCGCTACGTGATGGATAAGCAGACCAGTTGGCAAAAGGGCGAGCCTTGGTATGGGACGTATCCAGGCTACCAAGTCTATTCGGCTTCCACATGCGTATTCCGCCTGATGCCGGCCAGTGATTCCGCCGCAAGCCGGCCACCGATT
>CAYWHG010000149.1:4392-11866 GCA_964457865.1 uncultured Steroidobacter sp. | reverse complement strand
AACTGGTCGAGATGGGCATCGACTTTGCGCAGGGCTTCCACCTTGGGAAGCCGCAACCGCTGCAGACGCTATTCGGATAAGACCCGGAAGTTTCACACGGAGATTACGGAGGCCACGGAGGCGGGCTCGGAACAGAAAGATATTCTCTTACTCCGTGATCTCCGTGATCTCCGTGTGAACCTCCGGATTCTTCACCCCGCCAGCACCCGGATGAAATCGTTCTCCTGATCCACGCGGATCGTGATTTCGCGTTCGAGTTCGTCCGCTACCCGCAGCGAAGCTTCCAGTCGATTCACCACCACCGGACGCACCGTGCTGCCGCGCGCGCTGTGGGTGATCATGTAGCTGTGGTAATCGCCCGTGTGGATCGCCGCGAACTGGATCAGCAGGCTGAAGGCGCCGGGATCTTCATGGGGATCGTTGATGCGGTCGTCGCAGATCACCAGGAAGGCGTTGTCCGGCAGCGCGCTGCGGAAGGCGCCCGACGCACGCAGCTCGGTGAAGAATTCCGCGACCTGCTGGGTCACCCGCTGCTGCGTGAGTGGATCGTGCGGCCGGACGACCGCCCAGCGGGTGCCGTGATCGATGGCGCGGATCACGGATTGCACGAAGCGACGCGGCGCCAGGTATGAACCATCGGACGAAGCGCTCGCGCCGCAGGCCAGCGTGCGCAGCGGCGCACGATTGCGATCCGTGCCACGAACCGTCTGCAGCACATTGATGCCCGATTGCGCCAGGCGCCGTCGATCGGCGGGCTCCACCTCCCTGGCCAGTCGCGCGCCCGCGCGCAGGAACGGTTCGGGTTCCGGGGCCGTCGGCACGAGTGCGTTCGCATCGTCGGGCCGCGAGAGCAATCCGGCCACGGCACCGCCGTTGCCGAAGATCTCCGCCCGCCCGCGCAGTCGATCCATGCAGGCCAGGCGCGGATAGAACATCACGGCGCTGTCGCTGTAGAAATCGAGTTCCTTCAGGCCCTGCAACGCCGCGCCTGGCGTTTCCCAGCCCAGCGGCGGATCGACGATCAGCATCGCGTGATGTTCGCGACAGAATTTCGCAGCGACCAGCAGCGTGCTGGCGCCGACCTCGGTCGAGCGCGACAGCGGCGGGATGTGGACGAACGCGAGGTCGTCGCGATCCGCAAGGGCGAAGAGTCCGGTGCGGCGCGCCGCAGAGCCGATGATGTCGTAGTCGCTCAGCGGCCGGCCATCGTCGCCATCGGGATTCGAACTGACATAGCCGACCGGCAGATTGGTTCCCGGCATCAGCGTCGCCGCCGGACGGCTCTGGGGTATGTTCTGGGGTATCTGGCCGCGCACGCGTACCAGATGCGAACCGAGGAGGACGGTTGCGACGCAGCGATCCGACAGCGGATCGACGCTCACATTGCGAAAGATTTCCTGCTCTTCGATACGTTCCGATCCTGGCGCGCGCACGCGCTGAACGACGAGGTTGAAACTCAGGAGATCGTCGGCATCGAGGTTGTCGTAGTCGACCGAGGCGCGCAGGAATTCGCGAGTGCCCGGTGCACGGGCTTCCAGCACCAGCGATTCGCGCTCGCAACGCAGGGAAACCGTGGCAGGTGCGGCCTGATTGGCGACGCGAACGATGACGGCCTGGCGTCCGCCCTGCTCGAAGAAATGTTCGACGGCGTAGGACAGCGGACTCGGCTGCCACAGTCCGCCGAAGGTCTGCTGGAAATCCGCGAAGCTGCGGACGATGAGGGGCGTGTTGAGCGGACCGCGCAGTGTGCGTCCGACAAAGGCAGTCGATTGCGCACGGTTGCGGGCAATCTTGTGCTCCGCCGGCGGCGTCTGTGTGATCTGGATACCGTCGAGCGAATGCTCCGGCACCGTTCCTCCCCAATCGTTATTGTCGCCAAATTAACACAGTTGTTGATTGCAGTGGAACGTGTTTGTGGGTGGGAAGGTGATGAAGTGATGAGGTGATGAAGTGAGGCCGCAAGACGTCGGACTTCATCACTTGATCACTTGATCACTTCATCACTTCCTCAATTGCTCCTATCCTCTCGCGCCGACGCACGACACGTGTCGGCTTTCTTTACTTTTCGACGAACGAGAGATTCATGTTCAAGCACAACACTTACTTCGACGGCGGCGTTCAGAGCATCGGCTTCGAACGCAACGGTCTGCGCGCGACTGTCGGCGTGATCGCGCCCGGCGAATTTCATTTCAGCACCGGCGCTGCCGAACGCATGAGCGTCATCAGCGGTCAGTTGAGCGTGAAGCTGGCAGGCGCTGCCGAGTGGCAGACGTTTGCGGCGGGAGCGTATTTCGAGGTGGCGGGGAACAGCGGCTTCGATGTGCGGGCCGTGGGCGGTCCGGCGGCTTATCTGTGTGAGTTTCTCGGATAGAAGACAAGAAGAATATTTCCACGGGGGACACGGGGATCACTGGGCCAAAGACCGGATCCGATCTGCGTTTTTCTTACCCCCGCGGTCCCCGTGTTCCCCGTGGAGATTCCTCTTTCCGAACTCTGAGTTTTCAAAGGCTCCGCGCCCCGAACGTATCGCACTGATCCATCGAGCCGGTATCGAGGCCGCGCTTGAACCAGCGCACTCGCTGCTCCGAGGTGCCGTGCGTGAATGCTTCCGGCGGCGCCCGACCCTGGGTGAGGCGATCGTCGCCGATGGCCGCGGCGGCGTTCAGGCCGTCTTCGATATCGCCGCTTTCGAGGATCTGGCGGGATTCGTTGGCGTTGTGCGCCCAGAGACCGGCGAAGCAGTCGGCCTGCAGTTCCTGGCGCACGGAAATCGCATTGGCCTCGGCCTGACTCGCTCGCTGCCGCGCTGCCTGGGTGCGTTCCGAAATTCCCAGCAGCGTCTGCACGTGATGCCCGACTTCGTGGGCGATCACATACGCCTGCGCAAAGTCACCTGGCGCACCGAAGCGATCGTGCAGTTCCTGATAGAACGTGAGGTCGATGTAGACCTGGTGATCGGCAGGACAATAGAACGGGCCGCTCGCGGACTCACCGAATCCACAGGCGGTCTTCACTCCTCCGGAAAACAGGATCAGTTTCGGTTCCTCGTAAGTCCGGCCGGCGGCGGTGAAGATCACGTTCCAGGTGTCCTCCGTGTCGGCAAGCACCTTCGAGACCAGCACGCGGGCTTCGGCTTCCCGGGCTGATTCCTGGTACGGGACCTGCTGCTCTTCGACCTGGCCGCCCTGGCCCTGCATGCCCTGCAGCACGACCGCCGGATCCTGCCCGAAATACATGGCGACCAGCGCCAGGACGATCGTCCCGAGTCCGATGCCTCCGGCACGGCCGTAACGGATGCCGCGACGATCTTCGACGTTGCGGCTTTCGCGCCGATCACCCAGACGCATAAGTGTCTCCCCCGACGCAAAGTACGAACCGGCCCGATTATTCGCCGACCACCGGGCCGCGTATAGACAGGAACCACGGGAGTTTCCGCAATGGCGGCGGAGGCCGACGGGTCTACAGCCACGGGGCTACTGGCCGCTGTCGGCCAGCGACCTTCCTAACCTGTGTGCTGTCCGGAAAGTTCCGGCTGCGTCCGGGCGCGCGCCACGATTGCTCCCCGGTAGAAGTCGATGAGTCGCGCGGTCATGGCGGATGCGGACCACGTCGCAGCGTAGGTCCGGGCTTCATCCGCCATGGCCGCCCGCGTCTGCGGCTCCTCCAGCAGGCGCAGGACGATGTCGGCGAATCCGGCTTCATCGTCTGGCGCAACGCGGGCGCCGCGCTCGGGTCGAACGATGTCGGCCGTTCCCATGTGCGCGGTGGAAACCACCGGCACGCCGAGCGCCATGGCCTCCAGCAACACCAGTCCCTGCGTTTCCGTCTTCGACGAGAACACGAACAGGTCGCCGGCCTTGTAGCAATCCAGCAGGGCGCTGTCGCGCGACAGATAGCCGACGAAGCGCACGTGTCGCGACAGTCCGAGCGACTCCACCATCGCCTTGCAGTGCGCGAGCGCCGGCCCTTCGCCGGCGACGATGAACACGACATCCGGCCGGCCGGCGACCACGCGATTCAGAACGCGGAACAGGAAGTCGATGTTCTTTTCATGGGCGATGCGCCCGACATGCACCAGCGTCGGCTGCCCGGGCGCGATATTCAGTTGCGCACGAAATCGCGTGCCGTCGCCGGCGGCGAAGCGATCCATCTCCATGCCCGTCGGAATGACCTGCATGGGACAGCGCACGCCGTAATCCTCCAGCGCCTCCTGCATGGCCCGCGACGGCACGACCAGCGCGTCGAGGACATTGCATTGCGAGGACGTGAAGCGACGCGCGATGAAACGCATCAGGCTGCGCGGCATCAGCGGCACGTAGTGGTAGAGGTATTCCTCGAAGTAGGTGTGGTACGTCTCGACCGCCGGAATGCCCAGCTCGCGCGCGATGCGAACACCCTGGTAGTGCGCGATGAACGGCGTCTGGATGTGCACGAGGTCGAAGCGACGCTGCGCCAGCTTCTTCCGCAGCTCGCGCAAAGGTCCGAGCTTCATCGCACGATCTTCGGGATCGCGCGGCAGGTAGCGCGAGGGAATACGCACGATCTCGCCCTCGTCGACGCCCGTCCAGGCGACGGGATATTCCGGAGCGACCAGCACCGTTTCCACGCCGGCCGCATGCAACCCACGCCGGAACGTCTGGATGGACGTCGACACGCCGTTGATGCGTGGGAAGTAGACGTCGGAAATCATCAGCACGCGCATGCCACGGCCCCTGCAGCTTCGAGCGGGCGGCAGCGTATTGCAGGCGGATGACGGGAGGATGACAGCGGGCGAGCGCTTGCTGCTTGTCATTCCCGCGCAGGCGGGAATCTATCTTGTTGGATCGGATGGATTCCCGCCTGTGCGGGAATGACGAACCATTCTCTCAGCGCGTGCCCTTCGCTGCGGATGCGGGGCTGGCCGGCGCGGCCGCGGTCGTCTCCGATCTGGCCGTCGTCGCAACGGGCGGCTTGGCAGCCGGCTTCTTCGCGGCTGCAGGCGCCGGCGTCTTCTTTTTGGCCGGGGCCGGCTTTTCCTTCGGCAGGATCGTGCCATTGCGCGCGGCTTCGAATTCTTCCGCCGTCACCAGCAGTTCTTCCTTGCCGTTCCAGTTCGCGCCTTCGGGCACGCGATTCTCCACGTGACGGGCCGAGACCACGTACTGCTCCAGCGTCAGGCCCGGCGCGGGCTGGGCGGGCAGCTTCTTCTTGCTGCCGCGCTGCGCATTGATCTCGGGGCGCTGCGTGCGGGTGACGGGCACTGCGATGCCGCGCGGATCGTCGGCGAGTTTCGTCACGAGTTCGAGATCGACCGAGACATTGTGCTGCTTGACCGTCTGCCACATCCGGTCGGAGATCGCGGCGTTCAGCAGCGCATCGGCACCGCTCGGATGTTCGCGCTCGTCGTCCTCCGCCACCGGGAACGCCTGCACGAACAGTGCGCCCTCGCGCCAGCCGAACACGAAGGGCTGATTCACCACCGTGACCTTGGTGCCCACAGGAATATCGCCGTACAGCTCGGCAATGTCTTCGGGATAGAAGCGGATGCAGCCGTGACTCGAACGCATCCCGACGCCATAGGGCTTGTTGGTGCCGTGCACGAGATAGCTCGGCCAACCCAGCGTCATTTTGTAGGCGCCGAGCGGATTATCGGGACCCGGCGGCACGACTCTCGGCAAGGGATCGCCCGCTTCGAGGTGTTCCTTGCGCACCGAGGCCGGCGGCGTCCAGGTGGGATTCTTGGTCTTGCTCACGATCTTCGTCGCACCTTCGGGCGTCGACCAGCCGACCTTGCCGACGCCGATCGGATGCGTGAGCACCGTCTGCGGCTCGCCTTCCTTCACTTTCGGAAAGTAGTACACACGCAGTTGCGCGAGGTTGATCACGAGACCTTCGCGCGGCGCGTCCGGCAGCACGTACTGCGTGGGAACGACGACTTCGCGACCGACGCCCGGCACCCACGGATCGATGCCCGGATTGGCGCGCACCATCTCTTCGTAACCGACGTTGAAGCGCCGCGCGATGTCGGAGAACGTGTCCTCGCCCTGCACCTTCGTGACCTGCAGCGTGCCGATGACATCCTGCTCGGGCTGCAGCTCGAAGCGATGCGTCGCCACCGGCTCGACATAGACCGGCTCGGGCGGCGTCGGCGGTGCTTCTTCGACCGCGGGTTCGGCCGGCGGCTGCAGGAGCTGACAACCGGCCAGCAGGAACATCGCCGTCAGCGCGGCGCCGTGCCGGACCAGGCCGGCCGCAGAGGGAAACGATCGCGGATTCATGTGGTCCTTTTACCAAATGAGGCGGAACGGCGCGACCCGCAAAGCCGGCGCGGCAAAATCACTGTCGCCGGACGCCTACAGGTCGTGTCGGACTAGAGATAAGGACAATGGCCGCAAAAGGCACAAGAAGCGCAAAAAGGAAACGAAGAATTCATTCTCTTTTTTTTTGCGCTTTTTGCGCTTTTGCGGCCATTCCTCCGGAAGTCACAGAAATACCGGTCGATCCGGCAGTTCGTTGCGGTCGACCATGGGAAAGTGCTGCGCGATGAGCTGCCCCGCGGCGCGAATGCCTTCGATGGACGCCTGCCTGGCCTGGCCGGCGGCGAACAGGGTTTCCATCTGCTGACAGATCGCACGCCATTGCTGTTCGCCCACTTTCTCCCGATAGCCCCGGTCCGCGACGATTTCGACGTCGTGGTCGGCCCATAGAACGTAGATCAGCACGCCATTGTTCAGTTCGGTGTCCCAGACCCGCAGATGGGCGAAGGCATCGATGGCGCGCGCGCGCGGCGAGACGTCGTGCCACAGCTCGAAGAAATCCAGATCGTTTTCGATGGCGAATCGGATCTCGCCGCCGTGCTGCCTTTCAGTCTCGCGGATGGCGTCTTCGATCAAGGCCAGCGTCGCCGCGTCGAACACGCGCCGCAGGCCCCAGCCGGTACTGAACAGATGACGACAGGCGCGTGCGAAGTTCATGCGTCGTTACCAGCGACCGGAAGCGCCGCCGCCCCCGAATCCGCCGCCTCCGCCGCTCCAGCCGCCGCCACTCCCGAATCCACCACCGCCGAATCCGCCGCCCCAGCCGCCGCCACCGCGGCGATGACTGCTCCAGCCGCCACCGCCGAATCCGCCGCCGCCGAGCAACGTGAAAATGAAGGCGAGCACTGCGGTACCGATCGCAACGCCGACCACGCTGGTCAACACATAGGCGATCACGCCCGCGACACCACCGATGACGCTCGCACCGCCGAAGCCGCCGAACAGCCGCCGCAGGATGCCGCCACCGATCACCACGAGTACGAACAGCATCGGCAACAATGAACCGATGCCCTGCACCGAGGGCCGATCGCGCTGCAGCTCCGGTAATGGCTCGCCTTCGATGAGCGCGACCAGGCGCGCGACGCCCTGGCTGATACCGCCGTAGTAATCATCCTGCCGGAAACGCGGCACGATCACCTGCTGCACGATGCGATTCGCAATCACGTCGGGAATCGCGC
>CAYWHG010000149.1:0-4292 GCA_964457865.1 uncultured Steroidobacter sp. | reverse complement strand
CGCGGCACGATCACCTGCTGCACGATGCGATTCGCAATCACGTCGGGAATCGCGCCCTCGAGTCCGTAGCCGACTTCGATCCGCACTGCGCGATCGTCCTTCGCCACCAGCAGCAGCGCCCCGTCGTCGATGTCGGCGCGTCCGAGCTTCCAGCTTTCCACGACGCGAATGGAGTACTGCTCGATCGCTTCCGGCTGCGTCGTCGGCAGTATCAGGATCGTGATCTGGCTGCCCTTGCGGTCGCGCAGGTCGCGGATGGTCTGTTCGAGCGAGGCGATCTGCGGCGGCGTGAGCGTGCCGGTCTGATCCATCACCGGCGCGGTGAGCGGCGGAACGGCGACCTGGGCGAAGACAGTGGGCGCCGGAAAAAGCAGCGCGCAGAAAAGTGCGGCGAAGAGCCGGGAGAGAGAAAGAACGATCCCTCCCCCCGTTCGACGGGGGGAGGCCAGGAGGGGGGCTGCCTTGTGCATCAGAACCGGATCAACCCGTCGATTCGACCTGCGGCGGTGTCGTCACCGGCGGCGTGCCGAAGTCCACGCTCGGCGGCCGCGAAATTTCCGCCTCGTTCTCCACCGTGAAGTTCGGCTTCACCTTGTGACCGAACAGCTTCGCGGTGAGGTTGGACGGGAAGGAACGGACCGTCGTGTTGTACGCCTGCACGGTATCGATGTAGCGCTTGCGCGCCACGGTGATGCGGTTCTCTGTGCCTTCGAGCTGTGCACGCAGATCGTCGAAACCGGAGATCGACTTGAGATCGGGATAGCGCTCCACTACCACCATCAGTCGCGACAACGCCGAACTCAGTTCGCCCTGCGCCGCCTGCCACTTCTGGAACGCGGCGGGATCGTTGATCAGCTCCGGCGTCGCCTGGATGGACGTCGCCTTGGCGCGTGCACTCACGACGCTGTCGAGGATGTCCTTCTCCGCCTGCACGGCGCCCTTCACCGTATTGACCAGGTTCGGCACGAGATCCGCGCGGCGCTGGTACTGGTTCAGCACTTCGGACCATGCCGACTTCACCTGCTCGTCCTGGGACTGCAGCGTGTTGTAGCCGCAGCCCGTGGACAAGGCGGCAAGCAAAAGCAGGAA
The DNA here is from genome assembly GCA_964457865.1 of uncultured Steroidobacter sp. Lineage (GTDB taxonomy): Bacteria > Pseudomonadota > Gammaproteobacteria > Steroidobacterales > Steroidobacteraceae > Steroidobacter. The sequence goes on along the minus strand of CAYWHG010000149.1, from coordinate 3,203 downwards.
CACAACGCGGAGGACTTGCATGGGGGATTCCTTGTTGGCGCCAGCGGCGAACGCCGCTGGTATAGGGGAACCAACTACGGGGCACAAGCCGCAGTTCCCGTGTCACCGGCGATGTGCAGCCCGCCACCGGCGAACGCCAGTGCTACGGCCGACCGACTCGCAGATGCAAGGGCCACACGACATTGCGCAGCGTGCCGGAATGCCAGACCGTCTCCAGCCGGCGGCGCAGTTCCGGCAACGGATCGATCTGCTGGGCCTTGATGTAGCGTTGCACGGCTGACCAGGTACTGAGATAGCCCATGAGCGCATCGAGGTCCCATTGCAGATCGAGCTGCAGCAGCGGCGCGGGAAGTTCCTCGAACTCGAATGGCAGGGTTCGATAGGCGCTCTCGACATGACGGCGCTCGGGCGGCCAGTACGGTCCGACCGTCCCGTCATAGAACCCACGCACGATGGCATCGATTGCCGGATCGATGCGCGCCAGTCCATACGTCCACACCGCCAGCACGCCGCCGCGACGGAGCACGCGTCGCACGCCTGCGTAGAACCGCGGGTGATCGAACCAGTGCGCCGCCTGTGCGGCCGTCACCAGATCCATGGAGCCGTCGCGGAACGCCGGCTGCTCGGCGAGATTCGCCACATAGCGCACGCGCTCGTGTACCTGCGCATTCTGCAGTTGCGACACGCTGCCGTCGGTTGCGAATACGCAGTCGAAATGTCGCGCGAGCCCGCGGGCCGCCTGACCGCTGCCGGTTGCGCAGTCGAGCGCAGCGTCGCGGGTCGGGGCGAGCGTCGCGAGAAAATCGTAAAGCGCAGGCGGATAGTCCGGGCGGTACTTCGCGTACAGCGCGGCGTGACCGGAGAAGTGATCCTTGAAGGACATGCGGAGGCTTGAGGCTTGAGGCTTGAGCCAGAGGATACTGAATCCTTCGGCCACAGCGCACGACCCGAACTTCCGGGCCATGGCTCAGGCCTCGCCGCAATTCCTGGCCAAAAAAAACCCCGAGTTTGTGGCTCGGGGCAGAGAAGCGGACCTTCTGAAGGGAAGAAGCCCGCTAGGGGATTCGCAGGAAAACAATCAACTCACACGCAACTCACAAATCAACGCAATCAGCCGATCGACAGAAATCAGTGCAGTCGCGACCACTGCAGAACCTTGATGTCGCGCGACTCGCATTCGAAATTACGCGCCAGTACCGCCGCCGCTTCCTTCATGTCGCCACGTCGCATGCTGCGACTGACTTCAACCACCCCGCGGAACTCACTGAGACCCTTGGGCTTGGTTTCCTGAAGGAGGAAGTGTGTGTAGTACTTGACCGTCATGGGGCTCAGACTAGAGTTCGCCCCCTGTACGTACCGTGAAGGAACGCACAATTTATCCGCGGTTCAACCGTATCAGGCGACGCCTTAGTTCGATTTAGCAAACGGGATCACATGAGTCGGTATCGACCGCCCACGCCGCGAGGCTCCAAGTTCATTACGCCCGAAGGGGCAGGCCGGCTGAAGCAGGAACTGGATCATCTGTGGCGCGTACTGCGACCTCAGGTGACGCAAGCGGTCTCCGAAGCGGCGGCGCAAGGCGACCGCTCCGAGAACGCCGAATACATCTACGGCAAACGTCAGCTGCGCGAGATCGATCGCCGCGTTCGTTTTTTGCGACAGCGCCTCGACGGCATGACGGTCGTCGATCAGCCGCCGAAGGATCGCAACCGCGTGTTCTTCGGCGCCTGGGTCACGCTCGAAGACGACGACGGCGAGGAAACCGAATACCGCATCGTCGGCCCCGACGAATTCGACGTCGCGAAACGCTACCTCAGCATGGATTCACCGCTCGGCAAGGCACTCATGCGCAAGGCGCTCGACGATGAAGTGCGCGTGGAAGTGCCGGGCGGGGTGAAGACGTATGTGGTCGTGGCGATTCGTTACGAGGGTAGCGAGTAACCGCAAACGCACAGGCACAAAGAATGGAATGGCCGCAAAGAGGCGCAAAAAACGCAAATAGTCAGAAGCAGGAATTTCATTTCTTGCGTCTTTTGCGCCTCTTTGCGGCCAATCTCCTTTCCGTCTATGCGTGACGGCTACTCAGTCTGTGCTTCCCTCACAGACCGAACAGCGAGAAGAGTTTGCGTACCGAACTGCCGGCCTTGTCGAGATCGCGGCGACGGCGCTCGTGCATGCGCTGCTGCAGTTCTTCGCGCTTCTGCCGCTGCCAGTCATCGCGCTGCGTGTCCTGGTCGGCGCCCGGACGGCGGCGCGCAATCTGGGTCGCACGCAGCTTGCAGAATTCCCGGTACGCGGCGAGATCGTGCTCGAGATCGCGGCTCACCAGTTCGACCATGATGGCGTGATCGAGAAAACCCGCACTCGCGCCGGCTTCGGTGCTGCCGAAGCACGCCAGCGCATTGATCAGCCGCTGGCTGTCCTCGGCACCGAGCGGCCAGTCCGGATCGACCGCCATGTCGATGAGGCTTGCGAGTCGCGAGAAACGCTCGCGCACGAACACCGCCTGCTGGGCGCGCTGCGCCGCTTCGAGCACCTGACGTGCCGCAGCGACGATGTCCTGCGCCGACCGCTGGCGCGCGGCGGCCTGCGTCTGCTGCGCCATCGCTTCGTAGTGACGCAGGTCGTCGTCGCGGAGATTGAAGCTGATGCGAAGGGGCATTGGGAATGGGCCGACTGGTCAACGGGTCGCTGGTCTGCTGGCCAGAATAGGAAGCTCGTGCCAGGTTCGCACTGGCACGGGTCCCAATTTTTCACACGCGAATCAACTCAACCGCATTCTTCTCTGGCCAGCAGACCAGTCGACCGTTTGAAAGCCGCAAGTGCGGCTTTCAAACAAGAACGTTCCTGAACTGCCACGGATCCGACGCATCGATGTCTTCCTTGAACAGCGATTCGCGGCCGGTCAGCGGCGTCCAGTCGCTGTAGGCGCCGACGACGGGTCCGAGATAGGGCATGCATATTTCGAGATTGCGGCGGAAATCCATTTCGTCGGGCTCGACGAGGCCGCGTTGCGGATTCTCCATTGCCCAGATCATGCCCGACAGCACGGCGACGCATACCTGCAGGCTGGTGGCGCTGTTGTAGGGCGCCAGCTTGCGTGCTTCGTCGATCGACAGCTGCGAGCCGAACCAGTACGCATTCTTCCTGTGGCCCGCGAGCAGCACGCCGAGTTCGTCGATGCCCTCGGTGATTTCCTTGCC
>CAYWHG010000148.1:0-11970 GCA_964457865.1 uncultured Steroidobacter sp. | reverse complement strand
CGCAGCGTCGACAGGCCGGTGCCGAGTCCGCCGCTGTCCGGTTGCAGTCCGACACCCGTGTCGCTGACGCGGATGAGGCAGCGGTCGTCGCGCAGCAGGACATCGATGTCGATGCGTCCGCCTTCCTCGCCCGGATCGATGCCATGCCGCACGGCATTCTCGACCAGCGTCAGGACGGTCATCGGCGGACAGGGCACGCTGCCCGCCGCCGGATCCGGCCGCAGCGAGAACTGCAGGCGATCCGGCATGCGCATCTGCATCACTTCCAGATAGGCGCGCACCAGCTGCAGTTCCTCCCCGAGCGTCGTCGACGGCTCGTGCATGCGCGGCACCGCGGCGCGCAGATAGGCGATCAGGCTCGCCAGCACGCGCGAGGCCTGCGGCGAGTTCGCATCCACCAGCGCCTGCACATTGGCCAGCGTGTTGAACAGGAAGTGCGGTTCGACCTGCGCCTGCAACAGGCGCAGCTTCGCATCCAGCGCGCTGCGTTCCAGTTGACTGCGTTCGAGTTCGAAGGCCAGCGCCTGTTCGCGCGCGAGCGTGCCGCGCTGTTGCAGCATCGCGCCGACCGCCAGCCATGGCGCGAACAGCAGGCCCGTCATGGTCAGCGTGGCGTAGCCGACAGCCATCGAACGTTTCTGGTCCTCGGTGAACTTGTCGTAGTCGTCGATCGTCACCGTGTACGCAAACATTCCGGCGAACGGAACGACGATCACGATGGTGACGAGCTGCAGCACCGAGCGCGGCAGCCGGCGCGGCAGGGTGCGTGGCCACTGTTCGAACAGGCCGAACATCAGCATCGCCGCGAACCCGACGATCCAGGCACGCAGCATCACGATGAGGTTCGCGGTTTCGCTGGGAAGACTGATGAGGAATCCCAGCACGCCCGCCGCGATCAGCGTGAAACGGATGCGGTGCCAGCCGAACAGCCGCGAAATCTGTCGCGGAATCGGCGAGCCGGAGGCGGCGACGGAAGGCATGGCTCACTATAACCGCCATTCATCCCTCGCTCACCGCTGTCCGTCGCATGCCTCTCGTCCGGTTCGCGACCTCCGCACATAGTGCGTTCCATCGCAGCCAGGGCAATGTCATGAGAACAAGAACGCGGATCCTGACCTCGATCGCAGCGGTGCTGCTCGTCGGCCTCGTCACACTGGCCGTGGCGATAAGCCGCAATGCGGCCTGCGGCGACGCGCCCGCATTGCCGCAAGGTGCATTGATGCGGGCGGTCATGGCCCGCTGCTACGGCTCGCCGGAAGTGCTGAAGATCGAACGGGTGGCAAAGCCGGTGCCGGGCGATCACGAAGTGCTGATCAAGGTCCATGCCGCGGCCGTGAATCCGCTCGACTGGCACACCGTGCGCGGCGAGCCCTATGTCATGCGGCTGTCGTCGGGGTTCGGCGCGCCCGACGACGCACGCATCGGTGTCGATTTCGCCGGCGTCGTCGAATCGGTCGGCGCCGCGGTGACGCGTTTCAAGTCCGGCGACGCCGTGTTCGGCGGCGCGAGCGGCGCCTTCGCAGAGTATGTCCGCCTGCGCGAGACCGGCTCGCTCGCGCTCAAACCCGACAATGCCAGCTTCGAACAGGCCGCTGCGCTGCCCATCGCGGCCATCACGGCATTGCAGGCCGTGCGGGACCATGCGCGGATCCAGCCCGGCCAGACCGTGCTCATCAACGGCGCTTCCGGTGGCGTGGGCACCTATGCCGTGCAGATCGCCAGGGCGCTCGGTGCCGAAGTGACCGGTGTGTGCAGCACCCGCAATGTCGAACTGGTGCGCTCGCTCGGCGCCGATCACGTCATCGATTACACAAAGAACGATTTCACCCAGGCTGGCGTCCGCTACGACGCCATCATCGACAATGTCGGCAATCATCCGCTGCTGGATCGACGTCGCGCACTCAAGCCGGGCGGCGTGCTGGTCATCGTCGGCGGCCAGAGCGACGATCCCTGGCTCGGGCCGGTGACCGACATCCTCAAGGCGATCGTTCTGTCCCCGTTCGTCGATGAGGAGTTCGCCAAATTCATGGCGCACTTCAATCAGCCGGATCTCGAGTTCCTCGCCGATCTCATGCGCCAGGACAAGCTCACTTCGGTGATCGACCGACGCTATGCCTTCGATGAAGTATCGAAGGCAGTCGAATACCTGGAGACGGGGAGGGCGCGCGGCAAGGTGGTGGTGATGATCGAGGAAAGTTGAGCGTCAGCGCTTGCCGTATCGCGCCAGGCTCAGGCCGCTCACGTCAATGTCGGGCGTACGTCCCGAGATCAGATCCGCGATCACGCGCCCCGAGCCGCAGGCCATGGTCCAGCCGAGCGTGCCATGACCCGTGTTGAAGTAGAGATTGGCATAACGGCCGCGTCCCACGATCGGCGTGCCGTCGGGCGTCATCGGGCGCAAGCCGGTCCAGAAGGTGGCCTGCGTGACATCGCCGGCGCGCGGAAACAATCCCAGCAGCGACAGCTCCAGCGTCGCGCGACGCGCTTCGTGCAGCCGCGAATTGAATCCTGACAGTTCCGCGGTGCCGCCGACGCGGATGCGATCACCGAGGCGCGTGATCGCCACCTTGTAGCTCTCGTCCATGATGGTGGACTGCGGTGCCGTGGCCAGGTCGGCAATGGGCACGGTGATCGAGTAGCCCTTCACGGGATAGATGGGCAGGTCCACGCCGAGGGTGCGCGCCATCGGCGTCGAGAAGCTGCCCAGCGCCATCACATATATATCTGCCTCGAACCGGCCCTGGTCCGTGCGCACGCCGGTAATGCGGTCGCCGGCGCGATCGACGCCGGCAATGCGCGTCTGGTAACGGAAGCGCACGCCCGACTGCTGTGCCATCGTCGCCAGGCGCTGCGTGAACAGATGACAGTCGCCCGTCTCGTCCTGCGGCAGCCGCAGCCCGCCGACGATGATCGGCCGCACTTCGGCGAGACCGGGCTCCGCGCGGATGCAGCCGTCGGCATCCAGCACCTCGTAGGGAACGCCGAGCCGACTGAGCACGGCGACATCGTCCGCGGCGCCATCGAGCTGTTTCCGGGTGCGAAACAATTGCAGCGTGCCCTGCGAGCGTTCTTCGTACTGAATTCCGGTATCGGCGCGCAACCGGCGCAGCACATCGCGACTGTATTCGGCGATCGGCACCATGCGGCTCTTGTTGATGGCGTAGCGCGCCGAGGTGCAGTTGCGCAGCATCTGCAAAATCCAGCGCCATTGCGTCAGATCGACTTGCGGACGCACGACCAGCGGCGCATGCCGCTGGAACAGCCACTTGATGGCCTTGAGCGGCATGCCGGGCCCCGCCCAGGGCGAGGCGTAGCCGGGAGAAATCTCGCCCGCGTTCGCGAAGCTGGTTTCGAGCGCCGCCGCCGGCTGGCGATCGATCACCTCGACTTCATGACCGGCCTGCGCCAGATACCACGCGGACGTCACGCCGATCACGCCGCTGCCCAGCACGATGACTTTCATTCGTATACCGGCCCCATTGCCCATTGCTCCGGAAGGCGATGAATCTGCCTTTCCTGTCATCATCACCGAACGCTTTCCAGAACGCATCCCATCCCGCGGAGCCTGGAGCGGTCCTGCGACTGCCGTTTTGCGACTGGCGCTCGCCGTTGACTTGGAAACGGCTGGCGTCCTCGATGCCTGCGGTCGAGGCGTAGTGAGGAGCCTCAGCATCCGGGGTCTGTCGGGGACAAACACTCAAGCGCGGCGTCGCCGCCCAACGAAAACCGTGCCAACGCGGCTGGCATCGCATCGCGTTCCGGGGCTGGCGAGCTTCCAACTTCCCCTATCGACCGGTCCGTCTGCCGCACGGGATACTCGCCTGACCTGGACGAACGGGAGGCGTCCGAATGATGGGGGGCAGCAGCGTGGAGTCAGCGACTCCACTGCGGATAGATCAGGCCGGCGAGCGGCGTCTGCGCTGGGCGCGTGCGCTCGCCGTGGTCGTGGCGCTGGGTGGCCTGGCTGCACTCATCGCAGTACAGCTGTTCGGCCTGTTCGTGCCGCCATGGCTGCACGTCGCGCCGGTTGCTGCGCTCGGTTTCGTCGCGGTCGGCGTGCATCTGCTCCTGTTCGCCTACGCCGGTTCGGTGCATCCGCGCACGCTCGGCGTCGCCGCCCGTCTTCTCGCTGTGATCGTCTCGGCACTCGGTGTCGGGGGCCTGCTGTGGCCGGGCGGCATGCACGGGCGCACTGCGATCTGCTTCGTCATGCTGGGTCTCGCCTTCCTACTCGGACACGTAGCCAGTATTCGAGCGCGAGCGATTCCTCAATACCTGCTGATCGCCGTATTCGCCATCGCGTACCTGGGCGTGCTCGATCAGTTCTATCGAACCGCGATTCCGCGCGGTGCATCGGCGGGCGTCATGCCCTGGATGTCGGCGGCGCTGATGCTCGCGACCAGCATCGCCTACCTGCTTGCAGGCCCCAGCCGCGGCATCCTGAGTGTGCTCGCAAATCGCGGTGCTGCGGGCACCATGGCCCGGGCATTGCTGCCGCTGGCGCTGGTGCTCGTGCCGTTCATGGACTGGTGGCAGGCGCGTGCATCCTTCAACTGGGGAATCGAAGGCGTGGCGTTTGTCGGCCTGGTCAATGTCGCGGTGCTGCTGGCATTCATCTGGTGGATCGGCACCTCGCTGCATCGTGCGGCGCTGGCGAAGCAGTCCGCGGAGTCGCACGTCGAGACCAGCGAGGAACGGCTGCGACTCGCACTCGCCGCGGCGGGCGGCGGTGTCTGGGACTGGGATCTCGAAAACGACCGAGCCTGGTGGTCGCCGGAGATGTATCGCATGTGGCGGGTGGATCCGCAGCTGCAGATGCAGCAGCAGAACTCGCTCGACGTCATCGATCCGCGCGATCGCGAGAGGGTGACGCGCGGCATCGCAACGGCCATCGCCGAGCACGTCGTGTACGAGAGCGAGTTCCGTATCCATGACGATGTGCGCGAGTGCTGGATGATTTCGCGCGGTCGCGTGCACTACGACGCGGCCGGCAAGGCTGTGCGGCTCATAGGCATCACTGTCGACATCACCGACCGCAAACGGATGGAACTGGAGCTGCGTCAGTCCAACACGGCGCTGGCGCGCAGCAACCGCGAGCTGGAACGCTTCGCGCACGTGGCCTCGCACGATCTGCAGACGCCGTTGCGCAGCATCGTCGGCTTCGCGGAGCTGCTGCAGGTGCGCTGTCCCGAGCAGCTCGGCGCGGAGGCGCGCGGCTGGCTCGATCGCATCGTTGCGTCCGCACGGCAGTTGCAGGCGATCGTGCACGATCTGCTGCAGTACGCCCGTATCGACACCCAGACCCGGCCCTTTGCGCCCGTTTCGCTGCAGACGACGCTGGAGCACTGTCAGGTGTTGCTGGATTCGCGCATTCGCGAGTCCGCAGCGGTGATCGAGTCCGACGATCTGCCCACCGTACAGGGCGACGCCTCGCAGTTGACGCAACTCTGGCTGAACCTGCTGGACAACGCCATCAAGTACCGCGGTGTCGAGCCGCCGCTCATACGGATCGGCGTCACCGCCGGTCAGGAATGCTGGGAGTTCGCGGTGAGCGACAACGGCATCGGCATCGACGAGCGATTCTCGGAGCGCATCTTCGAGATGTTCGAGCGACTGCACGGGCAGAACGATTATCCGGGCACTGGCGTCGGCCTCGCGATCTGCCGGCGCGTGATCCAGCGGCATGGCGGCCGGATCTGGGTGGAGTCGCGGCCGGGCGGCGGCAGCACCTTTCGTTTCACGCTGCCGCGCATCGAATCCGGGAACGCCACGTGACACGAAAAATGATCGGCAACCGGCCTGCCGTCGTGCTGCTCGCCGAAGACAACGAGAGCGATGCGGAACTGACGCGACTGGCATTCGAGCAGGGCGATTACGCCGTGCAGTTGCACGTAACCGTGAACGGCGAGGACTGTCTCGCCTTTCTCGCCCGGCAGGACCCTTACGCCGATGCGCCGACACCCGATCTGGTGCTGCTCGACCTGCACATGCCGCGCATGGGCGGACTCGAAGTGCTCGAGCGGCTGAACGTCGCCGGCGCCGGATGCCATGTGCCGATCGTCGTCCTCACCACGTCCGACAGCGGCCACGACATCGACGCCGCCTATCGCCTGCGCTGCAATGGCTACGTGATCAAGCCGGTGGGCTTCGCCAGCTTCCTGCAGGTGATCCAGTCGCTGCAGCAGTACTGGTTCTCGCTGGTCGTGCTGCCGCGGCGGTCGAACTGAGCTTCTTCCTGTGGGTCAGGCTTTAGCCTGACATTCCTGAAGCCGATGGCACTGCACCAGGCGCTTCTACTTCGCAGGCGGCCAGATGAAGTGCGCGTCGCCACGGTAGTCCGGCGCGTCGATGTCGCTGACCGAGAAATACAGGCGGCTGTTGCCCTCCAGTTGCACGGCGCGTTTGCTGGCGCGCAGCGTCGCTCCCGCAAGATCCAGCCGGCTGGCTCGCGCGCGGATGGCGGTCGGTGCGACGAGCGTGAGAGCGGTGGCGGTGATGGTCGTGTCGCTGACGTCGAGAGCGATGGTATCCGCCTCGATGATGACGCGATCGAGTGTGAGGGAAGAGCGCTCGGCGCGCAGTTCCCGGATTCGCGCATCTTCGATCCGCACATTGCTGCAGTCGTTCAGTGTCAGCCGGTCGATCGTGCCGGTGTAGCGCTGATTCGCCTGGTTCGTGCAGCTCACATCGCCCTGCGACCTCGTATTCACGACCTCGGCGACCGGTGCGGTGAGCGATTCCGTCAGCGCGGCCAGCAGCAGGCGGTTGAATGCCTCGGGTCGCTGGATCATCGGTATGTGCTCGGCCTCCGGAACGATGCGCAGCCGCGCGTCATGCATCCGTGCCGCGAGCAACTGGCCGGTGCGCAGCGGCGTGATGGTGTCGTGCTCGCCCCAGAGAATCACGGTCGGCGAACGGACGGTGCGGATCGCCGTCGTGAAATCGTATTCGGCGAGACCGAGCGCGGCGTCGGCATGGATCTGGATGCCAAACAGCGCGCGCCGCAGCGGTGGGTTGGAAGCGAGCAGGGCGCCGACGTCGAGTCGCTCTTCCATGAAGTCGAGGACGCGATCGGGCGTGATGCCGGGCGCCAGCACGCCGAGCAGCTCGAGGGCGCCGCCGCCGGCCGCGGCGCGGTTCGCTTCGATCAGCTGTCGTGCGAAGACCTGCTGCAGCAGCACGCCGGCCGCATCCACCAGCACGAGTCGTTCGATGCGCTGCGGATGCTGGTCCGCGTAGTACAGGCTGACCGCGGCGCCGAGCGAATGACCGACGAGATGAAACCGTTCGACTCCGCGCTGCGTGGTGATCTGATCGATCGCCGCATCCAGTCCTGCGAAGGAATAGCCGGTGGACAGGGATTCCGAGGCGCCGAACCCCGGCAGGTCGAACGCGACGACATGGAACTGTCGCGCCAGTTCGGCATACGTGTAGCGCCAGTCGCGATGCGCATTGTTGCCAAGACCGTGTACGAGGACGACCGCGGGATCGCTGCGACGACCGGCTTCCACGACCAGCACCTTGCGACCCGAACTCAGGCGCACACAGGAATAGTCGAGATCCGGCAGCCGATCGACCGTCGCGCCGACCTCGCAACCCGCGGCTTTCTCCTGCGCCAGCGTCGGCGGTGTGACGGTAGGCCACAGTAGAAGGCAGGCCACCGCGCGGAGTATCGAGCGTGTCATGGAATCAGGACGCGCCGGTTTCGTCGGGAGTTCCGGCGGGGGGATGAAGAGGCCGCGAAAGACCGCATGAAAGAGGGAAAGAAGTATTCCACAAGAAATCCTCCTTCGTTTATGCGGTCTTTTGCGGCTCTCTCTTTCTTGCTCCTCTACCGCCCGTACTTCAGCGGCGCAAAGAAATAACGCGACAGAAACGAGGGCACGCGCTAGCTTGTTCATGCGGGCTATTCCAATACGATTTACAAGTGGCGCGCATGAGTACAGCTTCCGGCAGACGCGGCAAGATGGGTTTCTGGATGTGCCTGGCGCTGGTCGTCGGCAACATCATCGGCTCGGGCGTGTTCCTGCTGCCTGCCTCGCTCGCTCCCTATGGATTGAACAGCGTCTTCGGCTGGCTGGTGACTGCGACCGGCGCCTTGCTGCTGGCCTATGTATTCGCACGGCTCTCCAGGGTGTTTCCGCAGGCGGGTGGACCGTATGTGTATCCGCGAATGGCTTTCGGTGAACTGGCCGGATTCCTCATGGCGTGGGGCTACTGGGTCTCCTGCTGGGTCGGCAACGCGGCGATTGCAATCGGTACCGTTGCGAGCCTGGCCGAACTCGTTCCACTACTGAAGACGACCGTCGGCGCCCCGGCCTTCACGGCCTGCGCACTCGTCTGGTTGCTGACGATCCTGAACTGGCGCGGCGTGCGCTATGCCGGTGCTTTCCAGATCGTCACGACGGTCCTGAAGCTGCTGCCGCTGATGGCCGTGATCATTCTCGGTTGCAGTCTCTTCATCGCGCAGGACACGGCGGTCATTCGGGTCGAGCCGCAGCCGTTCTCGTTTCCTGCCGTGGCCGCCGCCGCCGCGCTGACCTTGTGGGCGTTGCTGGGACTCGAGTCTGCAACGGTGCCGAGCGACGACGTGATCGATCCGCAACGCACGATTCCCCGCGCGACGTTGATCGGTACGCTGCTCGCCGCCGTGATCTATGTGTTCGCCTCGACCACGGTGATCCTGCTGATTCCCGGCAGCGAACTCGCCGAGTCCAGCGCGCCCTTCGCCGATGTCGTGCGAATCTTCTGGGGAGATCGCGCCGCCGGCACGCTGGCGCTGTTCGCCTTCATCAGCGGCTGCGGTGCACTCAACGGCTGGATTCTGGTGCAGGGCGAAATGCCGCGCGTACTGGCACGCGAGGGGGTTTTTCCGGAAGTGTTTGCACGGGAATCGAAGTACGGCACACCCGGCCACGGACTTTTCATCACCAGCGCGCTCGTCACACTTGTCGTCCTGATGAACTACAGCGCCTCGATGGTCAAGATCTTCACTTTCATCATTCTGATTGCAACGGCTGCATTCCTTGTCATGTACCTGCTGTGCTCGCTGGCCGCATTGAAACTGGCCTGGCGCGGCGAGATGAGAGTGACGGGCGGCAGGTTCGCGGCCCTGCTCATCGTCTCGGCACTGGCGGCGGTGTACTCGCTCTGGACCCTGTACGGTGCCGGCGCCGAAGCGTTCTGGTGGTGCATGGCGCTGCTGGCCGCGGGGTTGCCGGTGTACTTCTTCGAGAAGCGCAAGAAGGGGAAGTTGATAGCGGACAGTTGACCGGCTCCCTTCGTCTTTGGCCTGACCCTCCGGGACGGGTTGGCCTGCGATCTCTTTACAGCCCGAAGGACCGGACGTAGGCTCCGACCGTTCCCTGCGCCGCGTATCCCGATGTCCATTTCCCAGTTGGCCCGAATTTCGACACACAGACTGCGAGCTGCGCTCGCGGTGCTGTTGCTGTCGTTCGCGCTCAACACCATTGCCCATGCTGCGCATACCCACGACGTCGCACCCACGACGGCGGGACACAGCCTCGTCTGTGCGCACTGTCTGTTCTTCGGCAGCCTGACCGATACACCGCAGCCGGCGCAGCTTCATGTCTGCGTCAGGGTTGCGGGTACGGCGATCGTCGATGCGGGCGTGCCTGTCGTTCCGACGCGTCCCGTCCTTGCCTTCCGTTCCCGCGGTCCGCCCGTCTCCTGAAATTTCCGCAAGTACCTCACCCTCGTGAGGAATCTGTCGTGGTGTTTTTTTCGCCGCGACCCGACTGCCATTTCAGGAATCCTTGTCATGCATTCTCCAAACATGCTGCGCGTGGGCGCGGCCCTCCTGCTCATTCATCAGACCGTGCTCGCCGATGAGACCCGTCCGGAAGAAGTCGTCGTGACTTCGACCGCCATGCGCGAGAACCCGTTGGAAACCGCACAGCCGACGGCCGTCGTCGCCGGCGACGAACTGCGTCGCCAGATAGCGAGCAGCATCGGCGAAACACTGTCGAAGGAGCTGGGCCTCAGTTCCACCTACTTCGGCCCGACCGCGAGTCGGCCTGTCATTCGCGGGCTCGGCGGCTATCGCGTGCAGACGCTGCAGGACGGACTGGCCTCCCTCGATGTCGCGGGTCTGAGCCAGGATCATGCGGTGACCGTCGAGTCGGTCGTGTCGCAGCAGATCGAAGTGATCAAGGGGCCGGCGTCACTGCTCTACGGCAGCGGCGCTTCCGGTGGACTCGTGAATGTGGTGACCAATCGCATTCCGCTCCTGCCGCCGAAAGAGTCTTTCGCTGCGGCGCTGGAATTGCGCGGCGATACCGCTTCGGACGAGCGGACCGGCGCCGTGGCGCTCGACGGCGGCACGGGTCTGCTGGCGTTCCATGCGGACTACTTCAAGCGCGACACCGACGACGTCGAGATTCCGGGATACACGCAATCCGATGTCCTGCGTCGCCAGTTGCTCGACGCAGGCGAAACGCCGGACGATGTTCGCGGCCACCTGCCGAACTCGGCCAGCGAGACCGAGGGCGGTGCAGTCGGCGCCTCGCTGATCGGCGATGCCGCGCGCGGCGGCCTGTCCTGGAGCCGCTACGAATCCACGTACGGCATTCCCAGCGAGGAAGAAGCCTTCATCGCCATGAAACAGGATCGCATCGACGGCAAGGCGGAGTGGGATCTGAGCGGCGTGCTGAAGACGCTGCATCTCAGCGGCTCGTACAACGACTACGAACACACCGAGTTCGAAGCACCGGGCGAGCCCGGCACCGTGTTCAACCAGACGGCCTATGACCTGCGGTTCGCGGCCGACAACGACTTCGGCAATGGCTGGCGCGGCACCACCGGCCTCCAGTACGTCGATATCGACTTCGCCGCCATCGGCGAGGAGGCCTTCGTGCCTTCATCGATCACACGGCAGATGAGCGTGTTCGCCTTCGAGGAACGTCACTTCGATGCGTGGACGCTCGAACTCGGCGCGCGCGCCGAGCGACAGGAGATCGAGGTCGATGCAGCCACGGGTCTGCCCGACTATGCGGGCACGGCGGTCAGCTTGTCGGCGGGAACCGTGTGGAAGCTGCGCGAGGACAATGCGCTGGCCCTCAATGTCACGCGCACGCAGCGCAATCCGCAGGCCACCGAGCTGTACGCCAGCCCCGAGGCGCCACATGTGGCGGCACAGCGCTTCGAGACGGGCAACCTGGATCTCGACAAGGAGGAGGCGGTCACGGCGGATCTGTCGCTGCGTCGCACGGGCGACGGCATTCAATGGACCCTGAGCGCGTTCTACAACGACTACAGCAATTACATTTACGAGAACCCGACCGGTGTCTTCCAGCCGACGGAGGAGGGCGACGAATTTCAGGTGTTCGAGTATCTGCAGGCCGGGGCGAAGTTTCACGGCTTCGAGGCCGAGGTGCGGTTCCCGCTGCTGTCGGGCGACGCTGGCGCGCTGCAGTTGCGTCTGGCCTCGGACTATGTGCGCGGCAAGCTCGACAACGGCGACGATCTGCCGCAGATCCCGCCGCTGCGCTTCGGCGTCGGGCTGCACTACGACCTGAACGACTGGCATCTCGGCGTGGATGCGTACTACTACGACAGGCAGGACCGGATCGCCGCCAACGAGCTGCCGACCGACAGCTTCACGATGGTCGATCTGGATACGAGCTATCGCCTGCCGCTCGCCAGCTCGCAGCTGTTCGTGTTCCTGCGCGGCACGAACCTGCTGGATGAGGACGCACGCCAGCATGCGTCGCCGCTGAAGGACATCGCGCCGTTGCCGGGTCGCTCGCTGCACCTCGGGGCGCGCGTGGAGTTCTGACTGAAGTAAGACGAGATCTCCACGGGGGGGATGGGGTCCTGTGGGGCCGGCTTTAGCCGGCCTCCGGGTGTCAGGCTGAAGCCTGACCCACAGGAAGAGAAGAACCACAGGCCTTAACCCCAATGGCACTTACTTAACGAGTTGACGGTTGACAGTTGGCGGTTGACGGCCAG
>CAYWHG010000147.1:0-12065 GCA_964457865.1 uncultured Steroidobacter sp. | reverse complement strand
ACCGCGGAAGAGATCGCCGTGTTCTTGCCGGTCTGCGGATCCGGATAACCGTCGGCGAGGCGGCTCATCGCCTTGTACTGCGACGGCGACGACAACTGTCCGTAGCTGTGATGATGCGTCGACCACGACGTATTCAGGTGATGATTGAACGCCTTGACGTCGACATAGCCGGCCATCAGGCCCTCGGCGGCACTCGGGTCGAGCTTCAGCTGGAGCTGGAAGCCGCGAAACACGTGGTAGCCGCTGGTGCCGAACGTCACGCCCCAGGGCAGCATCACGCGATCCAGCGGTTCGGTCACGAGCACGCTGTCCACGATTTTTCCCTTCAGCGTGCTGATGTATTCCCTGCCCCAGCGCATGTCGATGCGCTGCGTGCCGCCGGGAATGAAACCTTCGCCGGTTGCGTCCTGCAGCAGGCCATCGCTGCCGCGATACGTCGTCACGGTGACGCTGCTGTCGTTGCGCAGATCGTCGACCTCGCTCAGTTCGAGCACGATGCGCGCATCGTCATAGCTGCGCATGAACAGGTTCTCGAAGTGATAGATCGTGCCGTCCTTGCGGTAGTGCCCGATACAGCCGATGACGCGGTAGAGCTCGTTGTCGATGCCCGCCTCGCCCTCCGGACTGGCGAAATCGTTCGCGTCGCTCCTGCCGTCCAGGTTCAGGCCGTAGGAAACCTTGCTCTGCACCTCGAAGAACTTGAACTTCTCCGGTTCGGTGCTGGGGTGCCACTGCTCGCCTTCGCGCGCCAGCTGTGCTTCGACGATGGAGCGCTGCTTGCCGTCAGGGAACAGTTTCTTGAACTGCTCGCGCGGACCGTCGTTGAAGCCCTGCGGGCATTCGGACTTGTCGGCGTTCTCGTAGACCGCCCAGTACTTGTGGGTCAGGACGTAGCCGATGCGGCCGTTCTTCAGCGGACCGACGCCTTCCTGCAGACCCTCGGCGGAAGCCGTGCCGCAGCTCGCGGCAAGCGCCGTCGCCAGCGCCGCCATGCCGACTTTCCTGCCGAGCTCGCCTGATGCTGCGTTACTCATGGTGCTTCCCCCGTCGGTTAGCGGTCGTTGGGTGTACGACCGATGGAATTGTTGCGGAAGTCGTCGCGCACCCAGAATGCCCTGAAGCCGTTGCGCTGACCGTTGAACTCGCCGTAGTTGTCGCCGTTGGCATCGCCGGGTTTCTCGTCGTCGCCGTAGGTGTAGACGGGACGTTCGCGATAGGCCCAGACACTCATGGCGCCCGCCTCGCCTGCCTTCGCCTTGCGACCGGTATCCGGATTGATCGTCATCACGCTCCACAGCGTGCTGTCGCTCTTCGCACCGGGCGCCGCCTTCACATACGGGAAGGTTGCCTGGCACACCTTCGGATCGAAGTCGCCGCAGATGGCGAGACGGTAGACCTGCGGCGACTCGGGGTGATCGCAGGTCTGCTGATCCAGCGCGTCGTCGTTGCACTGGTAGAGGTAGATCGTCTTGCCACTGGCATCGGCAAGCACCTGGCCGATGCGCGAGTCATGAATCGTGAATTCCGCCGGCGGCGGCAACGCGCGCTGCGTATACGCGTTGTGCCAGCCGGGCACGTCGCTGCCGATGACGCTGCGCGTGCGCTTGTCAGGGATGTACGTGTACAGCGGCTTGCCGCGATACGCCCACTGCTTGATGCCGGGCGACCGCTCGACCACGCTCCATTCGCCGCGCGGCTTTGCCGTCTGCGGCGCCAGCACCGGCGCCCAGTCCTGCAGGCACGGGCCGGTGCAATTGGACTTTCCCGGTTCGTCCGCGTCGGAGATGTACACCGATGAACCGCGGTAGGTCGTGAGCATGTGACCGGTGCGGAACGGCACGACCGCGAGTTCGGGCGGCGCGTCCGGCGGCGGACTCAAGGGGACGCGCACGATGCCCTGCGCGCCGCCGGCGAGCGCATTCGTGCCGCCGAGCACGTCGCCCGGTTTGCGATCGCGATCGGACGTGTACACGGGATAGCCATCGAACGCCCACTGGTTCTCGCCGTTCTTGCGCTTGACGAGAGTCCACTTGCCGACCGGCTTGGCATCGGTCGGCGCCAGCAGCGGCGGCCACAGCTGCTGGCAGCTCTTGCGCTGATCGAGATCCGGCAGCAGGAAGCCCGGCGGATACGGGCTCATGTAGCCCGATGTTTCCTTGTAGATCGTATCGTCGCAGCTGGAGATACCGCTGTTGCGACGATCGCCCGCATTGCCGTTGCGCAGGTTGCCCAGCGGCCAGGTGTAGAGTGTCCTGCCTTCGGCATTGGCGAACACCGGACCTTCGAGTTCGGTGTGGACCACTTTCACGCCGGGCGGCATCGGCACCTTGACGTAGCCTTCCTGATCCTTCGCGTCCTTCGATTGCCAGTACTGCCCCGTGACGGCCGCCGACACCTGGCCGGCGCAGAGGAGCAGCGTCGCGCCCGCAAGGGCACGCAGCGTGTGCCGCAGTGATTGCATCTTGTTCATTCCCCCTCGCAGCACGTCAGGTCAGGATCTCGCTGACTTCCTGCGACGTGTTGTTGCTGTTGACGCCCCATGAGGACTTGTCGACACCCATGAGCTTGAGCGCGGTGTAGCCGACGCGCGTGCCCGCCATGCCCTTGCCGTCGATGTGCAGGCCGGTCTTCACCTTGCGGCCGGCGCGGCCGGCGGTGAAGACGGGAATCTGATCGAGGCTGTGCGTGCGCGCATAACCGTGGTCGGTCGTGCCGTAGATGAATACGTTGTCGAGCAGCGTGCCGTCGCCTTCGCGCACCCGGGTGAAAGCATCGACAAAAGTCGCCCACGATTCCATCGCGCGGCGCGTGAACCAGGACGCGGTCGGCTGGTAGCCGAGAGCGTTGTCGAGCGGCTCCTCGTGCGTCGTGGTGTGATGCGGCTTCTCGTAGCCCGGCTTGATGGTCGAGGAGTTGGCATTGGTGTAGGCCATGTTGAACACGCGCGTCTGGTCGCAGGCCAGCGCCATCACCAGCAGCTCGGTCATCATGCGATGCCGTTCCGTCACCATCGCCTGTTCCTGGCCCATGGCCGGATCGACATCGATGCCCTTCGGCACGACGCAGGCCGCGATCGGCTGCGGCTTTTCCAGGCGCTGCTGGAACTGCTGTTCGAGGTGACGCAGGCCCGTGAAATACTGATCCAGACGCGCACGGTCGTCGCTGCCGACCTGCTTCATGAGGCCCTTCGTCTCGTCCATCACACCCGAGAGCACGCTCCGGCGCACCATGATGCGCGGATCGGGCGTGAACGTCGCCGCGTTCGGATCGGGGAATTCAGGCCCGAACAGGCGCGTGTAGAACTGCAGCGGCGACCACTCGGGCGCGTTGGGCGTGTTGCTGTTCTCGTAGCTGTAGGTGTTGCGCACGTCGCCGGTGGCGGTCGCCGTCAACGACTTGAAGCGTGTCGTGCCGCCGATCTGGTTGGCGATGGTGACATCGATCGTCTCGCCCGGAATATCGCGCGTGTCCTTGGGCGCCGAACCCGTGCGCGCGATCACCCAGCCGGTGTAGTGACACAGGTTCTGGTAGTTGTCGCGGAACGCCTGGGTGTTGGTGATCAGGTTGATGTGCTGACGCACCGGCGCAAGCGCCGAGATTTCTTCGGGCAGATCGAAGTCCGTGCCGTACTTCTTCGGTACGAAGATGCCGGTGTTCATGCCGAGACCCCAGCCCCAGGTGCCGAAGCGCACCGGCAGCGGCGCACCGGAGGCGAGCGCGGTACCGTTGTCGTTGAGGAAGCAGTTCAGCATCGGCAGGGCAATGTTCACAGCCGTGCCGCCGACAATGCCCCGCAGCACGCTGCGTCGAGTCAGTTTGCTCATGTCTGTGTCTCCGGTAGCGGGTTCTTGTGGGTTGTCACAGGGCCGCGTTAGTCGCGGCGGGCGGCGTGGTCCGCGTGATCACTGCCTCGGGAACGGGCGGTGTCTCGAGCGGCTTGAAGACCGGCGCGTGCCGGATCTCTTCGTCCTGCACTTCGCGGATGCGACGGAAGGAATCCGACAGGGCGATCGTGCGCAGCAGGTCCGGCAGGCGATAGCCGTCCTCGGCGAACTCGGCATTGAAGTACTTGATCAGCGGACGATCGGTCGTCCGGGCCGGGCTGCCCGAGCCGTAGCTGTACAGGCGCGTCACGAGACAGCTCGGCAGGCTTGCGTTGTCGCGCAGCGCCTGTGCGAGACCGACCACATCATCGAACGGGACGCCGTCGAGATCGCCGGAGGTGTCGATGTCTGCACCGTTCTCTTCGGTACGGAAGCGACCCGCGCCGTCGAAGCTCTCGAGCGCCAGGCCCATCGGATCGGTGATCTTGTGGCAGCCGGCGCACACCGGATTTTCAAGATGCACGGCGACGCGCTCGCGCTGCGTCTTGTAGTGCGCATCCGGATTGTTGAGCTGGCCGAAGTCGACATTCGGCGGCGGCGGCGGCACTTCCTGGCACAGCAGGTGCTCGCGCAGCGCCCTGCCGCGCAGCGTCGGCGAGCTGCGGCCGGGATGCGCGCGCAGGGCAACGAAGCTGATCTGCGTGAGCAGGCCCTGGCGCGGGCTGTCCGCGGGGAACTCGTACGGTGTCCAGCCCTGCGACGCGGGCAGCTGGTACAGCGGTGCCAGCGCCGGCGACATGAAGGTATCGCGCGTCGTGTACAGATCGCGGTAGTCGCCCTGCTTGTGCAGGAGATGATCGACGACCGTGCGCAGCGTCTGCTCGCGGGCATCGGTCACCGTCGCGCCGGTAAAGAATGGATACACGGTCGGATCCTTCGACAGCACGTCGAAATCGTCGAAGCCGAACATGTCGTCGAAGAACGCGCGCGTGCCCTCTTCCGTCCGCGGACTGGCCAGCATCCGGTCGACGACCTTGCGCAGGCCCTTCTGCGTCTGCAGTTCACCTTTCTCCGCGGCCGTCAGCAGCAGGTCGTCGGGACCGGCGTTCCACAGGAAGAAGCTCAGGCGCGAGGCCAGCGAATAGGCATCGAGCCGCCGACCGCCCTTGTGGTCGGGATCCGGCTCGGTGGTCTCGACGATGAACAGCACATCGGGGCTGAGCAGCATCGACTCCAGCACCAGTTCGATGCCGCCGTAGAAATCGTGCAGCTGCTCCGACGCCTTGTTGGCCTGGCTGACGTACTGGTTGATCTGCTCGTCGGTCAGCGCCCGGCGATACAGCAGACGACCGGTCTGCGAGAAGAATTGCCTGGCGCAGGCGTCGTCGGCCTTGTCTTCCTGCGCGGGCGCACAGGGAATCAGGTAATCGCGACGGGTCGGATCGACGACCTGCGCGGCGACGCTGCTGGCCGCACGCTGGAACGTTTCGATCTTGCCGGTGGTGACACCGGCCCGTGCGGCGCCGTTCGCGAGCAGGCCTTCGGTACGGCGCAGGGGCGCGAACTTCAGGTCCAGACTGACGCTGGAGCCGAAGACGTTCTCGATGGTGTTCATGTACTGCTGCGTCGTGATGATGCGCAGGTGTGCCGGCGTACCGGTGTTGTCCGGCTCGCGTTTGCCCGCGCACGCCGTCAGCAGCAGGCCAGTCAGCGCAACGGCACCGATGCGCGGCAGGCAGTTGATCGATGTACGAATGAATGAATTCAACGCGAATCCCCCTCAACCGACAAACTTTCCCGACACTACTTTTTCAGGGACATCCGTTTCCGCGCTTCATGAATGTACGACTACGGTGCTGTAATAACTTTGTGTTTTTCATGCACAAAGTAGAAGGTTCTTACAGCCCGCAGGGGGTTCTGCCCCTGTGACATCTAAGCCATTTGCTGCATCGATGCTGCACACCGAACTTTCTGCGCTGTCTCCCGTCAGATTTCCGATGCGCCCTGCATCTGCCGCTTTCTACGGCAGCCTGTCTTCCAGCTGCCGTTCCAGACCCAGGCATGCAAGCGGCGACCCGCTGTCCGCATCACTCCCCCCGAACATTGTTTCTGTATTGACTGATCAAGTGGTCATCCCCGCGAATGCGGGGATCCATCTTCGTGATCGGATGGATCCCCGCCTACGCGGGAATGACCGAGAAGAACTTGATCAGCCGTTTTCTTAGAAGCTGAACCTGAAACCAGCACGGAAACTGCGGCCATAGCGGTCGTAGAGGAAGCGGTTCGACTGGCCCTGGTAGTAGCCTGCGCCACGACCGCCGGCCACCAGCGCCGGATCTTCGTCGAACAGGTTCTCCGTGACGAAGTACAGCTCGCCGTTGCTTTCCAGCTTGTAGCTGAGCGACAGATCGAAGTACTCGGCGCCGGCGATGTGGTTGTTGTTGATCGTCGGAGCCGTAGCCGTTGCCGTCGGACAATCGCCATCGCATTCGATGAACGTGGTGTTGTACACGCCCGAGCTCACGCCGCGCATCGTCAGGCCCACGGACACCGCATCGAGATCGTAGGTCGCCGACGCGAGGTAGCGATGCTTCGGCGCCGTGAGCGCGCTGCCGAGGCCGATGCCACCGTCGTCGGAATTCACGCCACGGCCGTCGAGCGTACCGGCCGCGAGATCGTAGGTTTCCATGGTTTCGACGAACGATGCGAGACCCCGCAGACGCAGTTGCCCCACCGGCAGAATCCACGTGTAGCTCGCTTCCACGTCGAAGCCGCTGGCTTCCTGACCCAGGATGTTGTCCGGCTTGATGCTGATCTGGCTGACACCACCGGGAACGGGGGCAGTCGCCGGGTCACGCTCGATGTAGGAGCACAGCAGCGCATTGCCGGCATAGCAGCCGTTGAGAATGGACGAGACGCTGAGCGTCGACATCGCACCGTCGATCTCGATCTTGTAGTAGTCCACCGACGCCTGGAAGCCAGGCAGGAAGCGCGGCGAGAACACGACGCCGATGCCGGTCGTATCTGCCTTTTCGGGCTTGAGGTCGATGTTGCCGCTCGTCACCGACAGCATCAGGTACTGGATGTTCAGGAACGGATCCAGGTTGTTGCCGGTGCCGGACTGACCGGAGTTGAACAGCTCGCCCAGGTTCGGCGCGCGGATGTCTCTCGACTTGGTCACGCGGAAACGGAAGTCCTCGATCGGCTGCCAGGTCGCGCCCACCTTCCATGTGGTCACGTCGCCGGAGGTGCTGTAGTCGGTGTAACGGACCGCGCCGTTCAGATCCAGCGACTCGGCGGCCGGCACGTCTTTCAACAGCGGCACCACCGTTTCGATGAAGCCTTCGGTCACGTCGTACTTGCCCTGCGTCGCGTGGTAGTTGCCGGCGAAGAACGCATTGGCTTCGTCCAGATCGCTGGCGGTGCCCGATACCTTCTCGCGGCGGTGCTCGGCGCCGAACGCGAGAGACACGGGGCCGGCCCACGTGGAGAACGGCTCACCATTCATGCTGGCCGCGATCACATCCTGCGTCAGCAGCGTATTCGCATAGCCCATGCCGGTGACGTAGTCGATGGCGGCCTGCGTATTCACGCCCAGACCCATCGGGTTGTACGGCACGCAGTTCGGATCGAGATTGGCGCAGACGATACGACCGGTGGCCGGATCGATGATCGCGTCCACCGCCGCGTTGTAACGTGCGTTGATGCGGTTGCCCGGCGTCTCGGACGTGATGTCCTGCTCGCCGCGGGTGTAGTACGCGTCCCAGTTCCACTCCGAGCCGAACAGTTCCACATTGCCTTCAAGGCCGGCCACGCCGCGCTTCAGCTCGCGGGTGTTGATGCCCTGCAGGTACGGCAGATCGCCGTTGAACGTTCCCAGACGGAAGGCGGTCACGTTGTTCGCAATCATGGCCTCGCGAACCGAGTCCGGGATGAATGGATTGCGCTGCAGGATGGTGACGCTGCTGCCGTTGTTGAGATTCGGCACCACCTGCTTGTTGTGCGACTTGGTATGCGAGTACTGCAGCTCGACGAAGGCGGTCACGTAGTCGTTGACGTCGAAGCTGCCGCGACCAAACATCGTGCGGCGGGTCAGCGGGAGCGCCAGCGTGGTCGTGCGATCGATGCGCGAGGCTTCCCAATCGCCCCCCTCCATGGTCGGACTGCCATTGGCCGTGCGGCCGATATGGAAGGTGTAGGGGGAGCCGCCCTCGCCAAAAGCCGTGCCGCGCAGCGGTGAATTCTGGGTGAACGGATCGGTGCCCGTGCGGGCGTCGAGAATCAATCCGCCACGGGTACCGTTCGCGACGCCCGCATTGAGCACCGTCTGCAACTGCGGCTGGCCATTGCCCGGTGCATAGTCCGGGTTGTTCATCAGCTGATAGGACGTGTCCGCCCAGCTGCGATCGTTGCCGATGACGCCCTTGTCCTCCGCGTATTCGCCGCTGAACAACAGGTGACCGCGCCCGTCCGCAAACGGCGTGCCGGCAGTGAGCGAGAGTCTGTAATTCTCGCCGTCGCCCGCCTGAGTGACACCGCTATCCAGCGAGCCCTTCACGCCGGTGAATTTCTTGTCGAGGACGAAATTGACCACGCCGGCCAATGCGTCCGAGCCGTACAGCGCCGAGGCACCGCCGGTCACGACTTCGACTCGCTGCACCAGGCCGTTGGGGATCGCGTTGACGTCCACCGCTGCCGCATTGCCGCCCGTGCCGAGACTGGACGGCACGATGCGCTTGCCATCGAGGAGCACGAGGCTGCGATTCGCACCGAGACCGCGCAGGTTGAGCGTGTTCACGCCTGCCGTGCCGGTGCCGATGTTGGAAGAAATCGTGCGTGTGGAAATACTGCTGGAGATGGCCGGCAGGCGATTCACCGCGTCAGCGATGTTGGTGACGCCCATCTGCGCCAGTTGTTCGTTGCCGAGCACGGCGACCGGTGTCGGCGCTTCATAGCCGTCGCGCACGATGCGCGTACCGGTCACGGTGACTTCGCCCAGCAACGAACTGGCCGGCGTATCCCGCGTGTCTGCCGGCAGCGTTGCTGCTTCTGCCTGAGGCGCCTCGCCTGTCTCGGCCTGCGCCACCGTCGTCAGTTCCGCCTGCTCCTGCGCCATCGCGCCGGCAGCCATGAGCGAAGAGAACGCGAGCAGCGTCATGCCGGCAGAACCGAGTGCGCGCCGCACCGCCACGGAAACGGGACGCGCCAAGCTTCGATCGTTCATCGTCATGAATCCCCCTAACGCCAAATGAAGAATTGTTTTTGTGCGAGGTCGAAGTTTTGCCCCGATGGACAAGAGACCTCACACCCGATGCAGTCAGTGCAGCCGCTCGATCCGGCGCTTCACTTCGCGGAAAAGACTACACCGGTGGTGTCGCAGGAATTTACTGATAACGTGCGCAGCCAATCCGGGCACCGCATGAATCAGTTGTCGAAGCGTCGATTGACAGCATTACTTTGCGCACGGTGAAAATCGATTCCTGAATTCGGTTCCTACGTACCGGTAAAAGACAAAAAATTCGTTTGCAGCGACACACGACGCGGACTAAGTTGCCGCGCTCGAATGACGAACCGATACGGGGGAATGTTTGCGATGAATCGAGAAACGATGATTCGAAAGAATCTTCTGCCGCTGGCATCGATGGTTGCCTTGTCGACGGGGCTCGCCATCACGGCGGCATGCGCCGATGCGCCGGCGGCAAAGCCACACCTCAATCCGATCATCTCGCTGCTGCAACAGAAGCAGCCGGTGATGGGCCTGTATGCGCCGAGCAATCGCCGCCCCGGCGGCAATGCCGATGCAGCAGTGCCGCAGCGGACACCGGAGGAACTCGCGCGCGAGACGGTCGCCTACAAATTCAGCGACTTCGTCTTCGACGGCTCCATGGAACACAACTACGACCAGAGTTATCCCGTGTTCGCCGCCTATGCCGCAGCGCTGTCACGTGAGGTGCACCTGAGCAAGTCACCGCATCCGCATATCACTCACCCGATGCTCGTGAAGACCCACGAGATCGCGCCCGATCCGGCGCTGGCTGCACGCCATATCGGCGAGCAGCTGGATCTCGGCGTCAGCGGCATCATGTTCGTCGGCGTCGAAAGCCCGCAGGAAGTGCAGCAGGGCATCGCCGCGATGCGTTACAAGTCGAACGGCGGCATACGACCCGACAGTGTCGGCTCGGCACCGGCCTACTGGGGAGTGTCGGCTGCAGACTATCGACGCAAGGCCGATGTCTGGCCGCTCAATCCGAACGGCGAGCTCATCAACTGGGTGGTGGTCGAAAGCAGGGAAGGACTGAAGCACGTGCGCGAAATCGCCGCGGTCAAGGGCATCGGCGTGCTCATTCCCGGCATCGGCACCTTGCGCGGTGTGTTCTCGACCACCGATGCGACCGGCACGAAGACCGTCGACGAGGCCGCGTGGGAAGGCGCGATCCAGCAGGTGCTTGCTGCGTGCAAGGAATTCAATGTGCCCTGCGGCATCCCGACCACACCCGATCAGATCGAGGCGCGCATGCAGCAGGGCTTCAGCGTGTTCATCATGAACTGGGGCGAGAGCGGCTTCAAAACGATCGAGGTCGGCCGCAAGGCATCGGGTCGACCGGTTCCGCAATCCGAAAGCGGCGTGTAGCCGCCGCATCGATGCTCCGTGGAGGCCGTTCTCCACGGAGCATTCTTCAGCAGAAGAACAACTATGCGGCCGGCGGCAGGAACACGACCGTGTTGTCGGGCGGCGGCTGCACCACCTGCAGCACCTTCAGCCGGCGCTCGCCGCCAGGCATTTCCCAGATGATTTCATCACCCTCGCGGAATCCCAGCAGCGCGACGCCGAGCGGCGCCGTCACGGAAATTCTGCGGCTCGCCATGTCGGCCTGCCCTGGGGGCACCAGCGTGTATTCCTCGGTCGCGCGCGTCTGCGCATCCATCACGCGCACGACGGAATTGAGCGTGATCGCATCCTCCGGCAGGGCTTTGGCATCGACGATCCTCGCCTGATCGATTTCATCGCCGAGCGCCGCCAGCTGATCGAGATCGCGGATGGCGGAACGCGACTGTTCCGAGATGATCGAACGCAGCCTGGCCACATCGGTCTTGCTGAGAATGATTCGCTGGTTCATGGCACTCCTCCTTCACTCCACACACGGGACACCAGCGCAATGCGCGCCAGCACCCGGCCAGACTTTGTAACCCGCACCTTCGATTAGTTCTATTAGAATTAATCTTGAATTCAGTTAGAGCAGAACGAAACGATGAAAACCCCCGTGCGACGCCTGAACTACCAGCATCTGCTGTACTTCTGGTCGGTGGTACGCACCGGCAGTCTGGTCGCCGCCTGTGAGGAATTGTCCCTCGCAGCGCCGACGGTCAGTGCGCAGTTGCGCGCCTTCGAGCAACGCCTGGGCGAAAAGCTGCTGACGAAATCCGGACGCCGGCTGGTTCCCACCCCGATGGGCCGGATGGTGTTCTCGTACGCGGACGAGATCTTCCGGCTGGGCAACGATCTGGTGAACGCCATCGCGCAGCGTCCCACGCAGCGACCGATGCGCCTGGTGGTCGGCGCGGACGACGTAGTACCAAAATCGGTCGTGCAGCGGCTGCTGAACGTCGCCTTGCAGTCGAATACCAACGTCCAGATCGTCTGTCGCGAAGGCACGCTGACGTATCTGATGGAGGCGCTGCACGCGAACGAGCTGGACATCGTGCTCTCGGACGCACCCATCACGCCGAGCGTCAGCGCGCAGGCCTACAACCATCGCCTGGGATCGAGCGGTCATTCGTGGATGGCGGCGCCCGCACTGGGAAAGAAACTGCGCAGGTCGTTCCCACGGTCACTGCACGGCACACCGATGGTCCTGCCCACGGCCGACACAGCAATCCGTCGCGCCATTGACCAATGGCTGGACCGCAACGGCGTGCGGCCGGTGCTCGTCGCCGAACTGGAGGACTACGCGCTGCTGCGCGAATTCGCCGCCGCCGGCACCGGCGTCGCTCCCGTGCCGGATGTACTGCGCGATCAGCTGCGCAGGGAATCCGGCCTGGTCACCGTGGGCGCGATCAACGGCGTGGAAACGGACTACTACATGATCTCGACGGAGCGCGAACTGCGGCACCCCGCCGCCGCCGCCATCCTTCGAATGGCGGCGAAAGTCCTCGGACCGCTGCGCTGAATGGACCAATGGCCCTAAAGCCCAATGGCACTTACTTAACGAGTTGACGGTTGACAGTTGGCGGTTGACGGCC